>DATIMM010000151.1:0-11992 GCA_035475295.1 Bryobacteraceae bacterium | reverse complement strand
TCTGCTGAATGGCGCCCCAAGCACTTCGATCTGGGCCGGAATTCTCTTTTACGAAGATCCGACTGCCAACGGCGGGAGTCATACCGGACTACCATCGGCGAATCCAGGACATCAGATATGGGGAGCGGGAACCGTCACGCTTAGTGGCACCATCTATATCAGTACGCGTACCGGCGTAACGTCTACATCCTTTCAGAATGTGGCTTTGGGCGGTGGAGGTGGAAGCAATACAACCGTCACAGGCGAGATCATCGTAAACACATTGAGTCTTGGCGGCAACGGTGCGATTAACATGAATCTGGACACAAGCTCGCGTATCATCAAGCAGGTTGCCCTAATTCAGTAGCTGGCCTACTCCTCCCGCGGAATAATCAACAACACCTCAACCCCAGTGGGCACTCCATCCCGGCTTGCCGGACGGAATTCCCACTGGCCGAGCGATCGCAGCAGCAAGTCTCTCTTCTCCAACTCCTGCGGAAACACAAGCGCAAGCTGATCGAAGTGTCCTTTGTCGCTGATATTCCCCCGCACCAGCACGTAATCCGATTCACTGGTGTGGTCCGGCCGTATAACTAGGTAAGGCCACGGAGCTTCGAGTGGCGTCCTGGTTCCTTCCACCCGAGAAACCGGCACTGCCGATTTAGGTAAGCAGTACTGCAGAATCCAGCTCTTCCGTAAGCCCACGCGCAGATAGACCGTGTAAACCATCCGGCCACTGAGCGCGCCGGCGCTTTCCGGATAGGGTTCCGAAGCCGTCGATCCCATAACCACCACTCCGAATTTGCCCTGCTTCGGAAAGCTAATCCGGCTAGTCCCAGGCAGCAACGGCGCGTTCAAGCTCGCGTCGCCTGAAGAAGCGGCGGTTCCGGTTCCCTTTGCCGTAGCTTCCAATGTTCCGGTTGCCGCAACGCCTACTCCCCCGTTGCTGGCCGGACTGTCACCGTCCGACGTCGTGCCATGTCCACCAGGTGACGTCCCGGAGCCTGCCACTGCTGCCTGCCCCTGGCCGTGCGCGCCCCCGGCTGCATCGCTTCCGCTCCCTCCGCCGACAGTGGCGATCTGGTTTGCAGGCGGAACCACAATCAACCCCGTAAGCGCCGCCGGGTTTTCCGGCAATGACAGGACAGCGATGTTGGGCGGGGTCAATTCTGGATCAGACGGCGCACTTGCCTGCGCGACACGTTGGGTTCCTGTCGCACGAACCTGAGCAGGGGCCGGGGGCGGAAGGGGTAGGTGTGGCATTTCCGCGACCACCAGAGGCGAATTCTTTAACAGGTCCGCCTCTGCGGCGTGGTTCACTTCCGGCGCCTTCGCTGGAATCATTTGCGCGACCTCCGTTCTGCGCACGTGAAGCACCGTCGGCACCACAAACTGCCGCTTGAAAACGGGTGCATCCTCCAGCTTCTGCAACATTAGCGTGGGCAACGGAACTTCTTCCTTCAATCGCACGTCTGGCGGCACATCCGTCCGCACAATGGTCTGCTTGACTGGCTGGACCCGCACGACAGCAGGAGCAATAAACTGGCGGTGGACAGTCGCTCTTTGTGGAGCCGGTTCGGCGGCTGCTGGCGACCGCACAACAGAAGCCGCAGTCGGAGACGGCGCTGTTGCCGGACGGGTCAGTGTTAGCGCCTGCAAGGCTGTACTCCGGACCACAGGCTGGTGGACCGGCGGCGCCGTCAGCGGTCTCCGCAGGGGCGGAAGCTGCACCAAACTCACCGAATAGTGGTGCAACTCGCTCCGGATTGGGGATTGCGGCCCTACCGGTATCAGCGCGAGACTGATGAAGACTCCACAGTGCAACAGGATTGACGCTGCAAAGCCCCTGAAACGTGCCCGGAGCCGGTCATGACTGGTAAAGACGGTCATTGTAAAGAAAAGGTCTGTTACTTCAGTGTCGTTTTCGACGAAAGTTTGCAAAGCGAATACCCCGGAAGAGGATATTACTTGCAAAAGTCAGGCCGAAGATAAAGAGCGTCCTTACTTCACGTCAATGGTCCACAGGTGTCAACGTCGATACACTCCGCCGTGCCCGTAGTAAACAGCCGTTCACACCTGCCGGAGTCTCCAGCCGGAACGTGCTGGTTTATTACAGGTTTCAAGTACCAGGTGAATGGCCTCCCGATTGCCCTAAAACCAGAGGCCAGTCAGGTCTGGAGCAGGTATGAACCGAAGACTTTCGAGAATTCTTTTTTTTGCATTCGTGGTGGCGGCCGCTTGCAGCTACCTTGTGTACCGGATTGCCGGGAGGCAGATGAACGCGGGAGCGCGACCGCAGACCGCGCACGTGATGGTTGCATCGCGCGATCTTCCGTTGGGCACGGTGATTCATGAGGGCGACGTTTCCATCGGGGAATGGGTGGGCGCGCCACCGAAGGGCGTCCTTGTCACTAAGGAATCGGTAATCGGCCGGGGCGTCGTGTCCACGCTGTACCAGGGCGAACCGGTGTTAGATTCCCGGCTGGCGCCGGCAGGATCGGGTGGCGGTCTCGCCGCAACAATCCGGCCGGGCATGCGAGCTTGCGCCGTCAAGGTCGATGAAGTCGTCGGCGTCGCCGGGTTCGTGCTTCCCGGAATGCGCGTCGACGTACTAGTTTCAGGCAACACTCCCGGGTCAAACTCGAACGACGGACCTAAGGTAAAAACGGTGCTTCAGAACATCGAAGTTCTATCCGCCGGAGCCAACATACAGAAGGACAACGAAGGCAAGCCCATCCAGGTTCCCGTCGTGAATCTATTGGTGACGCCCGAACAAGCCGAGGTGCTGAGCTTGGCCAGCAATCAGACTCGAATTCAGCTGGTTCTGCGTAATCCTTTGGACACAAACACGACAAAGACCCCGGGCATCGGCATGGCAAGCTTGTTTTCGGACGGCACACCGGCTGCTGCGAAGCCGAGGCCGGCCGTGATGCGCAAGCCATTGACAGCCCCAATAGCCGCACCGCCACGCGTGTTTCTAGTTGAGATTTTGAACGGATCGAAGCGCTCGGAAGAGAAGTTTGGCTCGGCGGACCACCAGTAGTATAAGACTTCAGTCGTTAAAGGAACGGTAGTGAGAAGATACTGGCGCGGCCCGGCCGCTTTTATGAGCGCTTGCTTGTTGCTTGCGCCCGATTTACCAACAGCGCAGGGTCAGCAAGGACCTCCGCCAAATAATCAGACCACCACAGCACAGACTTCGGGCCATGTTGCTGAAGAAGCGCCCAACGATCTGTTCGTGAATGTTGGCAAATCAGTGGTTGTCGATAGCTCGCTGCCGATTGAGCGTGTTTCGGTCGGATTTGGTGATGTCGCCGAAGCGACTGCGGTGAGCCCGCAGGAGGTTCTGGTGAACGGCAAGGCACCGGGGCAGACCAGTCTCATCATATGGCAGCAGGGAGGAAGCAAACTCTTCTTTGATATTACGGTAGAGCCTAGCCAGTTCTCAAACGACAACCGCTTGGCCGTGCTACGGCGGCAAATCGATAAGGAACTGCCCGGCCAAAAGATCCAGCCAACCATGGAAGGTGATCTCATCTTCCTGCGCGGCACCGTGAAGGATCTAACCAGTGCGAACCGGGCGATGTCGATCGCCAGTGCGCTGGGGAAGCCGGTGAATCTGCTTTATGTGGATGTGCCCGCGCCCGAAGCGCAGATTCTGCTGAAAGTCCGTTTTGAAAGCGTGGATCGCACGTTAAGTAATCAGTTAGGCTTCAACCTGTTCAGCCTTGGCGCTACAAACACGTTGGGTTCTACCAGCACGCAACAATTCTCCCCCCCGCCAGGCTTGAATCTGGACAAGGTTCCATCGAAGGGTGGACTGCGCCCGCCCTTCCAAACGAATGGTTATACCTTATCCAACGCGCTGAACCTGTTCTTTTTCCGCCCCGACCTTGATCTCGGCGCGACGATACAGGCTCTGGAAGCTCGTGGCCTTCTCGAAACACTGGCCGAGCCCAACGTGCTCGCTGAAAACGGCAAGCAGGCAAGCTTTCTGGCAGGTGGTGAGTTCCCGTTTCCTGTCGTGCAGGGTGGCGGAGTTGGAGGAACGAACGCAGTCACGATTCAGTTCCGGCAATTCGGCGTCCGTTTGAACTTCATCCCGACCATCACCCCGCGCGGCACGATCAAGTTACAGGTCGCACCGGAGGTCAGTTCACTTGATTACACCAATGGTTTGACAATCCAAGGTTTCAACGTTCCCGGCGTATCGGTCCGGAATGTCAATACAGAAGTTGAATTGGCTGAGGGTCAGAGCTTCGCAATCGGCGGCCTTCTCGATAATCGTGAAACCGAAAGCTTCAACAAAATTCCATTCATCGGCGATATCCCAATTCTCGGAAAGCTCTTCCAGTCCAAAACGAAGAACCGGTCGAACACAGAGTTAATGGTTATCGTGACACCGCAACTGGTACGACCCATCCCAGCCGGGCAACCAGTTCCGACTCTGAAATATCCAGTGCCATTCCTGCCTGCGAATACGGGCAAGGAGATGGCGACTCCGGGCCAGAATGTCACAGGTCCAGTACCAGTAACACCGCCCACGCCGAATATTCCCGTGGAAACGCTCGTGAAGAGTATCCAGGCCGAGAAACCGCTGGTTGTTACATCCAGTTCCGGGACTGGGGGCATGGGCGCATCAGCAGCACAGTCTGCGACCGGCCCTGCACCCGTTCCAGCGCCTCCAGCTCCGTAATCTTGAAGGATCGACCCACGCGGAAGGATGAGACCGGCCCGTTGTCTCAGGTCAATATGATCGTTCAGGACTTCGCTTGATGCGGTTTCCGCGGAGCAAAAAACGAAACCGCGTCCCCGAGTGGTTGCACGTGCGTAACGAAACGCGAGGGACCACCCTAGCCGAGCGCGCCGATATCGCAGACAGCCCAGCAAGCCGCCGCCACGGCCTGCTGGGACGCAAAGTTCTGGACGAGGGAGAAGGCCTCTGGATTGTGCCATGCCAGGCAGTTCATTGCTGGGGTATGCAATTCGCCATTGACGTGATCTACCTGGACCGTAAACGGCGGGTCCGAAAAGTAACGCCGAATTTGAAACCATGGCGAGTCTCGCTCTCCCTGACTAGTAATTCTGTTTTGGAACTCCCGGTTGGTACCATCGAACGGACGGGCACTCGACGCGGAGATCAGTTGCGATTTGACTTTTTAGGCCGACCGAAACTTGAATAAGATTTTTTCCACCAGCGAGCCATTCGCATATTGACCTATGAACGAAACCTACGAGCTCGCCACTAGCACGACGCGTAAGCCGGCCCTGATTCTTTTCGTCGTTCTGCAGTGTCTGGATCTACTGACAACCCTGCTCGTGTTTCACCATGGTGGCCTGGAATTGAATCCGGTAGTCCGCAGCCTGATGCCCTTTATGGGCCGTGCCATGGCAGTGTTTGTCTGTAAAGCTACGCTGGTCGCTGTAATCTGCGCTTTCAGCAGCCGGAAGCGCGTCCTCCTCTTTGCTGACGTTCTCTATACAGGTGTCGTTATTTGGAATTTGGTGATCCTGACAGCATTGAAATAGCGGGGATGTCATTATCGGTGGGGGTCAGGCAATTCGACTGAGCACACGACTTACACATCGAACCTCGCCGCAGAGCAATCAACAGCACAAGAATCTGCTCACCACTGAAGTTCCCTAATCAACATGCGTGTGCATGGCTCCCCTAGGCCCAAAGCCGACAGATCCCATCCAGCAACCCTGTATCCTTGTTATCACCACAGCCAAATCGTCATGAGTAATCCTATCGTGAAATCGCTGGCCCATATAGCAATTGCCGCCATTACCGGTGCCGGCTCTCTGGCGGCCCATGACATTATCACTACCAACCTCACCTATTCCCGAGACATTTCTCGGATCCTCGCAGTTCACTGCGCTGCATGCCACGGCAAAGACTCGTCGATTGCCTTAACGAATTACAAGGAGGTGAGACCCTGGGCCGTGGGGATTAAAGAGCAAGTTCTCTCCCGGTCGATGCCTCCGTGGGGAGCCGTGAAAGGCTTCGGCAATCTCGCCCCGGATTACGGGCTCAGCCAGGAGGACATCATGATCGTTGCGGCCTGGGTTCTCGGCGGTGCGCCGGAAGGCAACCCTCAGGCATTGCCCAAGAATCTGCCGGCCCAACCACAACCATCGAAAAACAACCAACTCAATAACGCCCTGACCGTTGAAACCCGAACCGAGCTCAAGGCCCCCCTACGAGTCGCGGGCATTCGTCCTCTATCCAATTCGATCGTCGAATCCGCACAACTTGTCGCGAAATTCCCGGATGGGCGTATCGAGCCGCTGCTTTGGCTCTCTCATTTCGACCCAAAGTCCCTTGACCCGCGAATGCACGGTACGTTCACTTTTCGTAAACCCGTAACTCTACCGCGGAACACGGTCGTTCAGTCTTCAACGCCCCTTCGATTTGCACTCGAAACGAACGATGCTAAAGGGCCTTCACCGGTATCGTAAACACCGTGGTGTTCACCGTGTTCTCGCGTTGGAACTGAGTCCAAACACGATAAAAGCCAGTGCGCGGGAAGATGACATTGAACTGCATGGTAGGTCCTCCGTCCGCCAGAAACGGATGGACATGAATCAAGTCAATCAAATCCTCGCTTGCCGCCAGCATGTGTGCCCAAGTTCCCAGGTACGGCTGCAGACCCGTGGCAGGATCTAGAGAAAATATCAGTTTAGTCTGTAACCCCGCGAGTGGTTGCACAGGATCGAGCCGCAGTGATGCAGTCAGGTTCGCCGCTTTCGACGGCGTCAGCGATGCCCCCAGATGCGGCGGTGAACTGTTGCCCGTGACGAAAATTGTTCCCACTGCAAGTTGAGGAACCGATCCAGACGGATAGAAATCGGCTAACAACCGGTACATTCCACCGTACGGCAGACATACGTTCTGGCGAAAAGAGCCGTCCGGCTGGAGTGTCGGGTGGATATGCGCAAAATAGTCCAGGTTTTCGCTCACTACAAAAAGGTGAAGCAGCTTTTCGTGAACAATCTCAAAATGCCTGACATTTGCGTCCGTTCTCGGATCTATAGCACGCAAGGTCAGAGTCGCATCTTGACCTGGCTTCAGCAACTCTGGCGATTGCGAAATCTCGAGCGGATACTCGACCCGATCGGGAACTCCCAAAACCAGCTTCATTCCGCACCGGGGACATACACCCGGCTGATCGGATCTGTAGTCGGGATCCATGGGACAGACCCAATCCTTTTCCGGGCCAGAGTCGGACGGCTTTTGCGGGGTAGTCCAACTCTGACCCGATGTCAATGCACCGCAACCTAAAAGGGCCAGATACGCGCGACGAGTAAGTACCGGGGCTTTCACCTAGACTTTCTGAAGTTTGCTGACCCGGCCCACCTCGACCCACTCGACGACATAAATG
Source organism: Bryobacteraceae bacterium (assembly GCA_035475295.1). GTDB lineage: Bacteria > Acidobacteriota > Terriglobia > Bryobacterales > Bryobacteraceae > Bog-105. The sequence continues at coordinate 4,628 of DATIMM010000151.1, read as the reverse complement.
TTTCCGGAGTGGTCGAAACAGGCTCCGTGCGGGCAGACAAACTTTCCTGGCTTGAAGTGGTCGCGCGAAAGCTTCCGCGTGGTCATGTAATCACTCGTGGAATCGTCTCCCAGGTTGGCGACAATTTCATTGTTACTATCCATGATCGTCACGCGCGCGAAAAGGTCAGGCACTACGACGTCGCCATTCTTGTAAACATTGAAGTTACACGGGGCATTCGTGCCGTAAAGAAAATCGACGTGCTGACCGTCGAGTGTGAAGCGCTGGATGCGCTTATTAGTGCGGTCCGCAACCACCAACAAGGGCTTGGGGCCGCGCGTATCCACGATAACTCCGTGCGGACACCGAAGCTGTCCCTTCCCTTCCCCCGGGCCGCCAAACGTCTTCAGGTACCGTCCATCGGACGTGTACTGGTTGATGTAGCTGGACCCATACCCATCACCAACGTAGATATCGCCGTTCGGGGCAATCGCCAGATTCGTCGGACTATACTTCAAAGGCTTGCCGTCTGGCCCTGACCTGGAATAAGGCTCAGCCTCTCGCGGGTAACCGAGCGCAAACACTTCTTCTCCATCCAGCGTTGTTTTCACCACCAGCCCGCGCTGAATATCGCACAAATAGAGGAATTCGTTTGTGCCTTCGCGCCGTATGGTCAGGCCGTGGGCGCCTCCTTTGAATCGGCGTCCCCAACTCTTGACGAACTTACCTTTACCATCGAACACCACCATCGTGTCTGCTTTCTCGCTGGTGGCAGCACTAGTGTGATGGATATAAACGTGACCCTGCGAATCTACACAGACTCCGTGCGTGTTGCCGTAGCGAATGTCAGAAGGCAATTCGCCCCAGTCATGCGTGACCTCGTATGTATGGTCCCCACTGCCGATCACCGGCTTTCTGCTTCCTGACTTATCCATAGCACCCAAAATGAGAGGAGCCGCCATGCCGGTACCCACGAGCCGGAGAACTTCCCTGCGCGAAGCGCCCTTTACTGCATTTGACGAAGTTTCAGCCATATTTCAGTCCTGGGGAGTCGGCGGCCTGGAACTGCTAACCGTTGAGACCGACGAATCACCCGGGTTACCTTTGCCATCCACCGGTTGCGTATCCGCATATGCGAGCCAGAATCCCATCATTTCTTCATTGCTCGGTTCACCCCAACGAATCGTCTTCGATGGATCTGGGTTCAGCGGATTGTTGGCAGAGTTATCGAAATAAGCCGTTGTCACTAACTTGGTGCCTTTGGGCAAAATGAATTGGTTCTTTAAAAAGTAGGTTTCCTGCCACCGGAAATCGTACTTCGGAACGTTGAACAGAACCTGGTGATGACCGTCCGGGTAAATAGCTTCTGTCATCATGCTTTTGCCCCGAAAGTGCATGTGAGCCGTGTAAGCCACAGCCTGAACATCTTTGGGAAGCGTATAGCAGGAAGTGACCCTGTGCTCGCCATCGCCGGGCGGAATGCGGAACCAGTTGTTCCAGATTTCGTATTGCGCGACTTCGTACGTTACGGGCTCTTTCGCGAATACCAGGCCGATGCTGGTACGATCTTTTGCTTCCTCCCCGAGCCGATTGCTGTAATGGATTTGGAACTGAAGGTAAGATCCCTTTGGGATTTTTAACGCGTATCCCGGAGGCCGGACTTCAGCCAGGTGGCCGGGCAGATAGATAGCCGGAACATGATTGATACCGCCCTCTGAAAACGACTTTATAGCCGGATCAGTCGATGGGGCACAGCCGTCATCCGATACAGGAGCGTCCGGCTTCAGATGGTTGACCTTGCCAGTGCGGAAGTGAAACCGGTCGAGTTTCTCTGCGTTGGCTTTCTTGCTTTCTAGCTCGGGCACCTTCTCGCTGCTCACCACGCTAACGGTAGCGTGATGCACAACCCGCCGGTCGCCCGGCACTACTTCCGCCGCTTGTACCCATTTATCTTCCGTGAAGTTCGTCGGCACGTAAATGTACTCGTAGTCATCCTGGTTACCCGCGGCCACGGTCGTTTCTGGGATCGTAAGAATAACGTCAGGATTGATGTGCCAGCCGCTCTTGAACACTGGAGCCGACGGGAGGTCCTTAGGGTTTCCCTCTTTTGCGCCGCCCTTTACCCAGGCATCAATCGTCGCAATGTCTTTTGCTGATAACCGAGGGTCGTTCATAAACTCGCCCACGTGCGTGTCGGCATGCCAGGGTGGCATGGCCCGCTGAATAACGGCTTGGCGAATTGCCGCCGCCCAGGGACGTGCATCGTGGTACGTCATGAGGGACATCGGGGCGATGTCGTTCGGATGATGACAAACCACACAGTTCCTGTAGAAGATCGGGGAAACGTCCTTGCTAAAGGTGACGATTTTACCGGGCTGGGCGCTCTGGGCCCTCAGGTGAACTCCCGCAATGAGAGTGAACACAAGAATGAAAAAGGGGTATCGCATGTTGGCCTGAACCCACCAGGGTTGGTCCTGAAATGGCCCTACTGACAACCGGCTCAATTTATGAGGAGGGCAGCGGCAGCTACTAAATAGTTTAGCTTACATTTGGTCTGCAAACGTCGGTTTGTTTCCTCTGATCTCTCTGATTTGGATTTCTCCGGATGCGGATCGATCCATTCACCAGCATCGGCCAGGATTTACCCTGATCGCAAGCATCAGGAAGGAAGGTAGCCATAGCTCTTCTGATGCCGAGAACTAAAGTCGATCAGTCCGACTATCGTTCTTAGAGAGTGTGTCCAATGTGGCGGTCGCCGTGCTAAGACTGTGTGACAGGCTGCGTTAGCCGCGGGTTAGGGGAATTCGTGCAGGAAGACAGACGGCGAGAACTAAGGGGACCGAACAAAAAGAGCTTCTCTATATCCTGGCAGGATACTGAGGGCATTACCCGTTCTGGGGATGCGCATGGCTTGAACAGCGCGAATTCCGGTCTTGCCTTCCGCTATGAGGAGGACTTGCCCGTGGGAACTTCCGTATACATCCAAGCCGACGATGGGTGTACAACAGGTTACACTGTGGTTCGGCACTGCCGTGCGGAAGGCGGTGGCTACATTATTGGAGTGGAACTGGACGACGCTGCGAAGCGTTCCAGTGCAGCCACAACGCTGGAGTCCCTGAACTACTACGAGCTCCTGCAGATTAGTCCGAACGCGCAGGCTAGCACCATACAACGTATCTATCGCTATTTAGCGGCCCGCTACCATCCGGATAATCCCGACACCGGAGATCCCGAACGGTTCCTCCTGCTAACCCGAGCCTACAAGGCTTTGTCGGACCCCGAGCGTCGCGCGGACTATGACGCTGAATTGCAACGAGGCCGGAAAGGCCCTGACCCCGAGTTCGAGGGCGTCGATTTTCTCGACGGAGTCGACGGTGAGCTGAATCGGAGGCTCGCCGTCTTGGCTGTTCTGTATCGGCGCTGCCGGGCCAACATCAACGATGCTCGCATCTCCTTACTTCAGCTGGAGGCACAGATGGGGTTTCCAAGAGAGTACTTGGACTTTACGACCTGGTATTTGCGGAGCAAGAAGCTCATCACAAAAGAAGACAACTCCGATTTTTCGCTAACCGTAGGAGGCGTGGACTTCGTCGAGGAGAACTATGACAAGCTTCCGTTGCTGCGCAAGCTATTAAATGCCGGGGCTCCGCCGGCTCCAGGGAAATCGCCGGACAACGATTCCGGGACTACCGCGCAGCTCACCGAGAGTTTTGTCTTACTCGGTCATGTAGATTCGGAGGGGAGCGACTCCATTCACGCCGAGTCACCGGCCAGGGACGCCTGAGATCGGAAAGGCGCAGAGCGGCATGTCGCCGGCATCCTTCAGCGCCCTTCAGTAGTGACCGCACTTACGTGGTGTGGTGGCGAAGTTTAGCTGTTAGCTGCTTTGGAGCGATTGCTTCATGAATGCCAGACACTTATTAACTTCTTCCACTGGCGTCCCGGTGCCGTTGTATTCGTACTCGACCAAGGCCGGGATGGGGTATTTTTTGTCTTTCAACAAGCGGAGCACGGCGCCGATCGGAGTATCGCCTTGGCCAAAGGGCTCGTTCGGGCCATCATTTTTCTTCCGATCTTTAATGTGGAGGTGAGTAATGCGGTCGTGATGCTCTGTGATATACGCGACCGGGTCAAATCCCGCCGCGAAGAAGTGGCCGATATCCAAATTCACCCTGAACCAGTCTGAAAGGTCGAGCGCCTTCTGAAATGTTTCAGGAGACGAGAATTCATCGGGATGCTTCGTGTCACTGTGCCCGTGCACGGCGACGTAAATCTTATGCTTTTCCGCGAGCGGCTTTAATCGTGGAAGCATGCTGACTTGCGTGGACGCGGCAATCGCCTTCGCCTTCAAAGCCTTCGCTTGCTGAAAGCATTTGTCCAGCTCTTCGTCAGTAAAGCTTTTGTTGAAGTTGAGCGTGTAAGCGTAGATGTCCACACCCGCCGCATCAAACTGCTTTCGCACATTCCTGAAGTGATCCATGGGAGTGGACAGTCGCCACTGACGCACGTCCTCCCGGTATTTCTTGGCTTCGGGGCTGTTTCTGGCAGCGCGGAACTTCGCGCTCATCTCCTGCCGGCTGGGCATCTTCCCGTCGGGCCCAGGCGTTCTTGCCTCCTGCATCACTCGTGCCATGACCGTATCTTCAGGC
>DATIMM010000150.1:0-6618 GCA_035475295.1 Bryobacteraceae bacterium | reverse complement strand
CTAGCCACCGGTCAACACCTATCAGTAACTGTTCCGGTCTAGGCGAAAGCAACACGGTAAACACGGCCACGCTCAAGGTGTGCAACAACGCTGCCGTCCTTTTGCTTGACAACGTTTTCCCGCTCCGAACCGGCCGAGATGCCCAGAATGGTTTGACGCTTCGGGGCGCGGAACTTATAGGAACCTGCATGCTCCGCGCGAACGAGGCCACTGGTCGCTTTGCCACCGGACCAGCGTAGGTCCACCAGCAGGCCACCGCGTGCCCGCAAACCTTTCACTTCCCCCTCTGGCCAAGCCGAAGGCAGGGCCGGCAATACGTCGACTGTTCCGCTGTGACTCTGAAGCAGGAGTTCGGCTATTGCAGCGGTTGTACCGAAGTTGCCGTCGATCTGGAAAATAGCGCCGTTACGAGCCGGGTGGGTGTCGAAGAGGTTCATATTGGTGCTGTGCTGCATCAACATCGAGAGGGACTCCCAGGCTTTATCTCCATCGGCCAGACGCGCCCAAAAAGCAATCGCCCATGCGCGGCTCCAACCGGTGTAAGCACCGCCATTGGCGAGACGGCGTTCCAGCGAGATACGGGCAGCCTTCGCCAGCCCCGGTGTACCACGCGGTGTGATCTGGTTGCCGGGATAGAGCGGATACATGTGCGACATGTGGCGCTGGCCCGGTGTACTCTCTTCGAAATCAACAGACCATTCCTGTAGCTGGCCATACTTGCCTATTCGATAGGGAAGGAGCCGAGAGCGCGCGGCATCGAGCTTTGCGGCGAACTCCGCGTCGATTCCGAGTTCATTAGAGGCGGCGATACAGTTGGTAAAGAGTTCGCGGATGAGCGCCATGTCCATGGTGCAGCCAGCGCTGGTCTGGGCAGGCTTGCCGTCGGGCGCCGTGAAATTGTTTTCCGTGGATTCAGACGGACAAGTAGTGAGACGGCCTTTACCGTCGTCGATGAGCCACGCGAGACAAAATTGCGCAGAGCCTTTCATCAGTGGATAGGCGCGATTGCGGAGAAAGTCGTGATCGCGAGTGAAGAGAAAATGCTCGTACAGATGCTGGCAGAGCCAAGGGCCACTCATGCCCCAGTTGGCCCAGGTGGGCTGGCCGACGCCTTGGCCAACCGGATTCGATGCCCGCCAAAGATCGATGTTGTGATGAGAGACCCAGCCCGGTAAACCGTAGGTTTCTTCCGCGGTCCGCTCGCCGTTCTTGCTGAGATCTTCGATCAGATCAAACAATGGCGCGCTGCATTCGGTCAGATTGCATGTCTCCGCCGGCCAATAGTTCATTTGGATATTTATGTTCGCGGTCCAGTTGCAACTCCAGGGTGGGGTCACCTGATAGTTCCAGATGCCCTGCAGATTGGCGGGCTGCGAGCCGGGACGAGAACTACTGATGAGCAGATAACGGCCGTATTGGAAGTAGAGCGCAAGCAACGACGGGTCGGGCGAAGCCGCGAAGCTCGCGAGGCGGCGGTCCGTGGGTTGCGATGTGCCGTCCGGCTTCCCGGCAGCGGAACGTATATTGAGAGAAACGCGGCGGAAGAGCGGTTGATAGTCTTGCAGATGGCGTCGCCGAAGCGTGTCGAAATCGGTTCGGACGGCGTCGAGTTGCGTTTTTGCGCTGCTGGCGATTTGTTCCAGAGGCATGTCCGGATTCCGTTGAAACCCGCGAAAGCCGGTGGCGGCGGTCAGGAGAATGGTCAAAACAGAGGCGTTCTCGACTATAAGTGTGCCGTTGTGGGCCGTGGTAGTGCCACCCTCCGCGCGTGCTTCTAGAAGGGCAGCAAAGTACATCCCTTCTCCCGGTTCATCGGATAGGGTGACCGGCTTCTCACTTCCAGGATGGCCGGCGCCGGCAACATGAGCGGCGGCTTTTCCAGTGAGCAGTAAGCGGGTCCCTGATACAAATTCGACCCCTTTCTGCAACGGTCCATCGAGTGAGATCTTGCAATGAAGCTGATGGGGCTTGCTAGCCACCACACGGAGGACGAGCACCTGGTCTGGGCTGGAAACAAATGCTTCGCGCTCGAACCGGACGTCGCCCACGGTGTAGTGCGTGCGAGTGCATGCTGTGTCCAGGTTCAGTTCGCGGCGGTAGTTGGTCACGGGGTCAGCGTGTGTGAAGTTTAGCCGCAGGTTGCATAGCGGCTGGTAGGCTTCGGCAAACAGGCCCTGCATTTTATGGCAGAGCTGGTCGGCAAGATGGTAATCCTGCTGTTTTAGAACGGCGCGACGAACGTCAGCTAAGTGATTTTTCGCATCCGGATTATTGCCGTCGCGCGGTTTGCCGGACCAGAGAGTGTCTTCATTCAGCTGAAGCAATTCGTCGCCGGGCGCGCGGTCTTCACCACCACCGAAGACCATGGCACCAAGCCTCCCATTTCCGATAGGCAGTGCATCCACCCATTGCGCGGCGGGTTTGTCGTACCAAAGCGTCAGATCGCCGGCAGGAAGTTCAGCATCATCGTCCGGCTCTTTTGCAAAGCCACCTTGTTTTGAGAGCAATAAAGCGCAAGAGGTGGCGGACGCGGTCGAGAGAAAACTACGGCGTGTAAACCGGCTCATAACCAGATTGGCCTTTCAGAAAACAAGTATGTCGACAAGAAACCACTGTAACCTGCGCGACAGCAAGACTGTTCTATATGTATGGTCTGCTCGCCCAATATAATCGATCCATGAAAAACAGCGATGAAACCCCATTGGATCGACGTCAATGGTTGGGACAATTACCCGGTCCCGTTATTGGCGCCTCGCTCAGTGCAGGCTTGCTGGCCACAAGGAAACTGTCTGCCGAACAAGGGAACACCGGTGCAGCCAGAAATGATCTTGGTGCGCGTATCTGTAACATCCGGGATTACGGAGCCAAGGGCGATGGGACGACGCTCGACACAGCCGCGGTCCAGGCGGCAGTCGACGCGTGTCATCGCGATGGCGGCGGCACCGTGCTCGTCCCGGCGGGTGTTTTTCAGATCGGAACCCTCGAACTCCGGAGCAACGTCACGCTGCATGTGACTGCCGCTGGAAAACTGCTTGGCAGTGCTGATGGGAAGCAATATCATGCTGTCGCATCCATTCCACTGCACGGCGACGCGACATTGAATGATGGAAACTGGGCCCTGATCTTCGCTGTTGATGCCAAGAACGTGACCGTGGAAGGTCCGGGCATGATCGACGGCCAGGGGCTGCAGTTTCACTCGCCCACTCGCGGCGCCACCCCGCCCAGCGGACTCGGAGGCGATCGCCGGCCGTACACGCTTCTGTTTCATCGATGCCAGAATCTCAGGGTTCGCAACATCGACCTGTTCCAGAGTGCGTACCACTGCGTGCGTGTGATCCAGTCGTCCTATGTCCACATGGAGGGCCTTCACATTTACGACCGCGTCAACAGTAATAACGACGGGTTCCATTTTATTAGCGCCGAATATGTCACGGTGGCGAATTGCATTGTGCAATCGCAGGATGACGCGTGCGCGCTGTTCGGCAGCTGCAAATTCGTCACCGTCACCAATTGCTCGTTCAGCACCCGCTGGTCGGTCTTCCGCTTCGGAGGTGGCGTGGCGGAGAATATATCGGTTTCTAATTGCGTGCTGTATCAGGTCTACGGCTGCCCAATCAAATTCCACGGCGGTCCCGGATCGCGCTTTGAAAATATATCTTTTTCGAACTTGGTCCTGCAGGAAGTGACCGGACCCATTAACATCAGTGTCGGCCCAGGCTCGCAGCAGCACGCGGCTTCGGCCGGTTCGGGGCCGGCAGTTGCCCGCAATATCTCTTTCAGCAACATTCACGGCACTGTCACGACGAACCCGCCGCAGCTCCCAGATGTTCCCTTCACCAGTAGCTACCGTCCTGGCGAAGGCCACTCCTGCATCACGCTCAACTGTGTTGGCGACGCAGTTCTCGAAAACATTACCTTCAACGATGTCCACCTCACTTTCGGAGGCGGAGGGACTCGCGAGGATGCGGCGCGACGCGAGTTGCCACAAGTAGCCGGCGAATACTTCATGCTGGGGCCAATGCCCGCCTATGGCCTGTACGCCCGCAACGCCCGTGCTCTTACGCTGCAAAATATAAGATTCCAGGTCAGCCAACCAGATATGCGCCCAGCGCTGATTTTCGATCGCGTCGTAGATGCCGGTATCAACGCTTTCAGTGTCCAAGCCAACACGGAAGCGGAATCGGCCTTGCGCTTCATCGATTCCAAGCAGATCTTGTTAACTGCCGCGCGGGTCCTGACACGGACTGCCGTATTTCTCCAGATGGAAGGCGCGGCAAATGAGGGGATCACAATCGATGGCGGTGACCTGTCAAAAGCATCCGCGCCTGTAACATTCAAAAATGGGGCGGCAGAAAAGGGCCTTAAGGTGCGCGACTGAGTTGCCGTATCCCGTGCTTCTTGCTAGTGCGTCGCTTGCGCTAAATCGAGTTGAATTGCCACCGCCTTCGTAGTCCAGTCCACGGTAACGGTGGTCCCGTCCGAGAATGTCGTTCGCTCTTTTTGATAATTCGCATCGAGAAACTCGTGATTAGTCATCTCGAGCAGACCTACACGTTTGTGCAGCGCCGCCATACGCCGAATTCTATCGAGCCGGGCTTTGTCAAAATCCATAGCCGCTCCGAAAGATACGCGCCACTCAGGCGCGCTCGCATGCAGCAAGCCACGTGGATCGTCCGGAGAATAGGTTGTCACTACGGCATCGTGATACACGAGCTCGTAGAGCGGGACCTGAATGGCGTCCTGATGAGCAGGATCGACGCCGCTGGCGCGTACGTGGTTCATCCGTGAGGTCACGTAATCGACGTAAGGAATCACCCAGTCAGATCCATCCTCCGTTCCAACGATGCCGAGATTATTCTCGACCCAATGAAAGATGCCGGCCCTGTAATTCATGGAATCGGTGCGGGTGTTCGGATGTTCAGGATTAAAATCCTGGTCCGGCGGAATATAGCCGAAGACGTCCTGATAACTTCCTTCAGGGTGGATTCCATGCTCAAACATCAGCCGGTAGTTCTTCACCAGATGGCCGAGCATGAAGCGATTGTTGAGATAACCTTGCGTGCCGCCGTCCCAGTGATCCATAAGCGGAATGTAGCTGTCTTTCCAATCGTTTTTGAATCGCGTGCCTGGGAATGCGGTGGGGGGTCGAACAGTGTCCTGCTCGTGCACCGCAAAATCGGGATTCCACGACGGCGCGTCGAGATAATAATCCCGGTATTGGTCGTGAAGCCAGCACGTGTAGCCTAGTTTGCGGCACACATCGAAAAAGTCCTTCATACCGGCCCAACCACCAGCGACCTGAGCAGGAGGCAGAGCATCCGGAGTTTGCCGGTCATATCCTTGATTGAGCCATCCGGATAGGGACACGTTCGCGTGGCTGAACCCTTGCGCCTTTACCTCGCGCAGCAGTTGAACCGCTTGCGCGAACGTCGTCACCTGATAATTCTTTCGAGGATCTTTAGGGTCGTATTCGGCGCTTCCCGGCTTAACGTTTCTGAGTAAGTGAATTCCCAACACAGGACTCCCGATCAGATTCTGCACCATCGGCCTGTGAGCAATCTTGTCTTTGAGCGAAACGAACAGGCCGGAATCCATAACGTAGCGCCGGTAACGCTTGCATAGGTCCACGTAATTACCTTTTGGGAAAAACACCATTCGGATACTACGCAGGTAACCGAACCGGCCCAGTTGCGCTCTCCAGGTGGGTCCCATGGATGTCGGGCCTCCAGCGGGATGCGAGAACGTGTAGGCAGCGTCGTCAGGGGTCTCGACGATCGCCATCATTGCTGAATTGCCTTGTTCAAAACCCCACCAGGACATGGCCCAGGTCTCGATCAGATGGCTTTGGATAACGCTGTGGTCCCCGTCGGCACGATGAATAGGATGGTACGGCTTTGGCCAGTTACGAGGAAGAAGTGTGCCGTCGTCGCTCGGGATTACCGTGTAGTCGACCTCACGGCCGTCAATAGCTGTCGGCCAATTCAGTTCTCGAACGGCTAGATTGTGCTCAATGACGGTAGCTTCCGAAACTAGCTCCTCGTCTTCGCCTTCCAGGCACATGGTCAGGACCAGACGGAGATTGAGGGGCGAGCCCGGTTTGAGTTGGCCGGCATTCCGAAATCTATCCAACACGATTTTGACCCCTGTTTTGAAGCCGGTGGCATAGGGCTCGATCACAACTTCTCCGGCATCGACCAGGCGGAGATGAAATTCATCGATGGCCGCTACGCCGCCTGTGTCCACAAGGACGTCCTGCTTGGAAGAAGGAACCATTTTCCAAGTCACTGGCCCGGCTTCAATGCTTACAGCGAGGTCCGACTCGTTCAACACCACAGTCGTCTTTCTACCCTTCAGAGTCCATCGCCCAGCCGTGTGAGACACCGCCACCTGCGGAGCTCCTAATACATTCGGTGACACTACTTGTGCGATCGATGGAGATTCAAGAAAGACAGTAAGGGATAGATACGCAATGGTAAACGTATGTCTAAGTTCTTGTAAGGCCCGTTACGCCATTCGAGAGCAGCCACGGCGGCTTTATCGTGGGCGGGCGCTCCGGATGGCAGATACACCATCAGCCGGATGCCTCGCTTATGTAGCGTTGTGTAGAGGTCGCCAACC
>DATIMM010000149.1:0-13116 GCA_035475295.1 Bryobacteraceae bacterium | reverse complement strand
CCGCTGATCCTATCCAGCACCATTGGCGGTGAAACTCGCGAAGCAGCTGATATGCACGCACAGATACTCCGCGAGGCGATCTCTTCCGGCAATCCGGTTCCGCCGCCGGCCTGTATCCTCTCCGGAGGCGAGACCACCGTGTCGATCAAGGGCAACGGAAAAGGTGGGCGCAATCAGGAGTTTGCTCTGGCGGCAGCTATCGAAATCGCGGGGCTTGAAAACGCATTGGTATTAAGTGCCGGGACAGACGGAACCGACGGTCCCACCGATGCCGCAGGGGCGATCGCCACAGGGGACACCATCAAGCAGGCCTTGGCAAAGGGCCTTCATGCGCGGAGCCACTTGAATAATAACGACTCCTATCCGTTTTTTGATGTCATTGACAGCCTGGTGAAAACCGGGCCGACCGGCACGAACGTGATGGATCTGCATGTGCTATTGACGCGCTAAACCAATTACCGAGCTTCTTCACGCGGCGCAGAATTCACTCCTGCACCTCTACCGGTTCATAAAAGCTCAACGAATTATCTCCCTGCTTAAGAACGCGCCGCTTCTCCAGCCGGCCATATTTTTCATCCAGAACCAGCCGGGACGGGTGCTGCGCAATCGCCAGTGGGCAGCCCATCTCGGCGAGTATCGACAAGGAATCGGAATACTCCTTCACGCGCTCGTAGGGCGGATCGATAAACGCGATATCGGCCGGATGTTTCCGCAGAACAGTGATTGCACTCCCGCGCACAACTGTCACTTCTCCGCCGGCCTTCAAAGTCGCCAGATTCTCACGAATAACTTCCAGCGCTTGCCCACTTCGTTCAATCAGCACGACGTGCTTCGCCCCCCGGCTCAGTGCCTCGATTCCTACCGCTCCGCTTCCGGCGTAGGCATCCAGAAACGTAGCGCCTTCTATTCTTGGCGCGAGAATACTGAAAATTGCCTCGCGCAGCCGGTCGGGCGTGGGCCGGACCGTCATTCCGGGCACACTCTTCAGCTTGCGGCTGCGGTACCGCCCTGCAATGATCCTCATCCTCAACCCACCTGCACAAAGCCGTAGCGGCGCTGCCAGTGCTCTTGTATATAACGCGCCACATCACGCAGGTCCGCGCCTGCCTTGCTTTCTTCAGTCGAGCTTTCTTCCATCCGGCTGGCTTCCACTAAACCTCTTTCCACCAGACCTTGGGCCTCGCTTCGTGCCGCCTCCAATATCTCCCCATCCCGCAGAAGATCTCCTAGACGAAGGCCGGGAATGCCCGCCTGTTTCGTTCCAAAGAACTCGCCCGGACCCCGCAGCTTCATATCCATCTCGGCGATATAAAAGCCATCGTCCGATTCCACCAGAGTCCGTATGCGTTCCCGGGCTACCTCATTGAGCTTTCCCGTCACTAGGACGCAGTAGCTCTGGTGTGGTCCCCGTCCGACGCGCCCTCGCAGTTGGTGAATTTGAGCGAGCCCGAATCGTTCCGCCTGCTCAATCACCATCACCGATGCATTTGGAACATCCACGCCGACCTCAATCACCGTTGTGGCCACAAGAATTTTTATCTCCCCGGAACTGAAGCGCCGCATGGCGGTCTCCTTCTCACCGGAACTCAACCGGCCATGCAGCAGTCCGACAGCAATGTTGGGAAACACTTCCTGCGACAAATGAAGATACATCTGTTCCGCAGCTTTCATCGCCGCTGTTTCCGACTCTTCTACTACGGGATAAACAATGTACGCTTGTCTGCCGGCTTCTATTTGTTGCGCGAGAAAGCTGTAGACGCCTTCCACGGCTGACTCCGGTACATGCTTCGTAATGATCGGCTTCCGGCCCGGAGGGCGTTCATCGATGATCGAAACATCCAGATCACCATAAATAGTCAACGCCAGTGTTCGCGGAATGGGGGTCGCGGTCATCACCAGTACGTCCGGCTGCGCGCCCTTTTCCATCATTTTCAGCCGCTGCAAAACGCCGAACCGGTGCTGTTCGTCGACAATCGCGAGCCCGAGTCTCTTGAACTCAACGTCCGTCTGTATCAGCGCATGGGTGCCCACCACGACATGAATCTGGCCGCCGGCGATCAGGTCTTTGATTTTCTGCTTTTCACGTCCCGACGTTGACCCGGTCAAAGGCGCAACGATATACCCCAGCTTTCCCAGCAGCTTGTTGAAATAGGAGTAGTGCTGCGCGGCCAGGATTTCGGTTGGTGCAAGCACGGCCACCTGATAGCCGTTCTCCAGCGCAATGACGGCCGCTTCCGCCGCGACGATCGTCTTTCCGCTTCCTACATCGCCTTGCAGAAGCCGATTCATGGGATGCGGCTGTTTCATGTCGTTGACGATCTCTTGAATCACCCGCCGTTGTGCCCCCGTCGGCTTGAAAGGAAGCATTTTTTTGATTTGTTCGCGGGCGTGCTCCTCAACCGTGAACGCGATGCCCGTTGCCGACCGCGCCCTCGATTTCTTCAGTGCCAGCCCGCACTCCAGCCAGAAGAACTCATCGAAGATCAACCGCACCTGGGCCGGTGTGCGGAATGCATTCAGAAGCCGCAGGTCGGTGTCCGCCGAGGGCGCGTGTACGCCCCGGATAGCCGAGGCGAGGTCCGGTAGCGCCATACGGGCCCGCACACTCTCCGGCAATGCGTCCTCGGGCATGTCCGCGTCTTGCAGTATCCGGTGAATCAGAGTCCGGAAAACGCGTGTGGAGATCCGCCCTGCTGCTTCGTACACCGCAACAATGCGGCCGGTATGGAGAGCCTCGTCCGCCTCTTCGCCGGAAGAAAGAATCTCGACTTCCGGCTGGACCATCAATCGAGGGCCGTTGCCGCGGTCCAACTCCACTTTCCCAAAAAGAGCCACGCGGGTATCAGGAATCAGGCTGTCTCTATATCGCTCGCCATGAAACCAGCGGCCGATCAATTTCTGTCCGCTGCCATCCTGAAAAACTACTTCGAAAAGCCCCAGCCCTTTACGCCGGAAGCCCGACATCTTTGCCGAATCTACCCGGGCCATCACAACTGCCTTTTCGCCCGGTGCCAATTCCGCGATGGCTTTGATATTGCGCCGGTCCTCGTACCGGAATGGCGCGTAGTACAGCAGATCGGAGATGGTACGCAGGCCCTTCGCCCCCAGCATCTCGGCGCGGGCCGGTCCGATTCCTTTGACAAACTGTAAGGGAGTGGAAAGGTCCAAATCCCTAGACTAACTGGTGCGTCAAAGAGCGACTTCACTGCCGGCGGGAACCGGTTCTTCTTGCTTCGTGGCTTTCTGTCCTGGCTTGTCGCTGCCGTCTGATTTTCGCACCGTGATCGTTCCTCGATCTGTCGTCAGATGGATGTCGGGCCCACTGCCGATAGCGCCCTGCAGGTGCGCGCCCCGACCCACATCGCGGAGGGTCAGCGCACCTCCGAAGTCATTTTCGATATCTCCTCGCTCCGCATTGGCGGCGATAGTAAACGTCGAGCTAGGAGGAAGAGCAAGATCGATATTCCCCGACCGGGTGTGAATGTTCATCTTGCTGAGAGGAAGTTGCAACGGGTGCAGGCTCACATCTCCCCGGTCCACCGAGAGTTCCAGGCCTTCGGTGAACTCACGCAGCGCCACGTCCGTGGCATCTGTGCTCAGCTTCACGGGGCCCACAACGTTCTGGGCGCTAAGAGTGCCGCGATCGATCCTGATCTCACCCGGCGCGCGTTGGACGTCCAAATGAGTGCCCATGTTTTCGACATGTATGGGCTGCGATACGTCCCGCAGTGACAGCATCCCTTCGTAATGCCCTCGAATGGTGACTTTGCCTGCGATCTTCTCCAGTTCGATGTCGCCTCCACGCCCGGTGAGATCCACATCCCCGGTGAGCGACGCAAGGTTCAAGTCGCCCCCCATCCCGTTCACCTGGATGCTGGCGCCTTGCGGCACCTTCAGATCGAGGCTGGCAACCGTAGGCAGGCGGTCTTTCCCCCCGAGCGCCTCGCAGCGCACTGTCACGCTGTTTCCACGAACCAGCACTTCGAGCGGAGTTGCTTCGTTCGCGCGGTTGGCCTCGGCGGTCTCCATGGCCCGTATGGTCTTGTGTCCACTGACCAGAAGATTCGATCCGCTGGTGCCCGATATTTTGACATCGCCCCGAATCCCGTCAATCACCACTCGAGGGGCTGAACCAACCGCCTTTTGCACCATGCTGATGGGGTAGTCGTGCTCGCTACCGAAGACGGCAACGCTCCGTCGGTAACCGGCGCGATTCCACCAGTGATCGGTATGGTGAAACTCAAACATCGCGGAACCCACCAGGCAGATCAAAACCACCACCAACCAGCTGCCGCCTGACATGGCGAAGTTTCCCGCCGCCTGCCCCCGCCGCGCATATACGGAGGCTTCCACCAGTTGCAACATGCCCCACGCGATCAAAATATACGGCCAGTAAAACGCGATGAGGCGCCCGACAGAAAAAGCCGGATTGATGGTTTGCAGGAGAAACAGCACGCCCACCGCGATAATGATCAACGGTCCGGCAATCGACCGGCGAACAAACATACGCCTCGGGGCCGGGCCGCCTGCGGGGACGAAGGACGAAGCAGGTGGTGCTGAATAGGGCGGGGGAGTTCCCGGATCCGTCCGCTGCGGGGCTGCCATTCGCTCGGCCAGAATTACTACGCCGGCAACGATCAGGAGAAGCGGCCAGCTGCGGGAAATGGAGAGCGCCCCGGCCTGGTGGACTGCAAACAAAATTCCGATGGTGATCAGGAGAACCGGTCCCCGCACCGCGCGCCAGTAGAGCGCGTTTGTGCTATTCATGACGCACCTCTACAACCGGAGTGTCCCCGGGTCCGTTTGGCGGCGAGCCCTGCTGCTTGTCGGTGAGTCTGCCGTAGAGCGCATAAGCGCCCACCGCGATCAGCAGTATGGGCCACAGCACCGGCCAAAATCGCTGGATGGCCCAGAAATCGATGATGTGCAGCGAATCCAGAAGAAAGGCCACACCGATCAGGATCAAAATTATCGGCCCCACAGAAGCCTGGTTTGTGTAGGCCGTGCGCGGCAGAATGCTCGACCACTCATCGACCGGCAGTCCCAGTTGCCGCCGTTTTGCCGTGTGGTACGCCTCGAAGGGCATGTAAAAGATAAAAGCAGCCAGCAAAATACCAACCAGCGTCTCGCCTGCACCGCCGCCCCCGGCCAGGCTCACCAGCAGTCCAAAAATCAGAGCATGAATCAAACCCTTCAGATACTGTCCGTTATAAATGGCTCCAACGCCTAACGGAATGCAGCCGAGGATAAAGGCCAAGCCGGGCGAAGTCTGAATGGGTGCGTTCGAGCCGGGCGGAATGCCCTGCGAGTAAGGGTTATAGCCCGGGGAACTTGGGGCGCCGCTCGGGGGCGCATAACCGGCGGTAGACACCGGTACATGCTCCTCACAATAAATCGTCCCTTCCACGGGCCGTCTGCATAGCTCGCATAGTGGCCTTCCACAGGCCCGGCAAAACGCTACGGCCGTCGCATCTGGATGTAGATAGCAGTTCATTTCACACTTCCCCCCTGATAACCTGCATTCGGATCAGGTTGATTACTTAGAGTCTTCTGATGGCTGTCTCCGCTGTCCGGCTGCTTTGTGCTCCCGGACTGCGGTTCTCGCTCCTGCCCGTTTGACGGGGCAGGTGACGGCGAATCCTGCAGCTCCTTGATTCGGCTTTCGATCTCGTAGACCAGACGTATGTTTTCGTAGTACTTGACGGCCCGGTCTTTTACCCGTAGCGCCCTGTCCTCAACGCCGCTCCAAACGCGTTGGGGGCTCAGATCGGCCGCCTGGATGTGGGTCACCGGCACGCCCGTACACCGTTCCAGCATCGCGAAGGAAAGTATCGTCATCGCCATGCCCATGGCAAATCGCGGCTGTAAAACCGGGCGTACCCATCTTTCGGCCAGCTTGCTCAAAAAACCCTGTCGCTCGAAGGGCAGGCGCAGCCGCCCCGACGGAGCATAAAAAGCGATGCGCGTGATTAACTCCGGTGGCGGCCATACCGGATCGGCACTCTTCGCAAACCGAACCGCGCCCGCCACTTCTTCCATGAATTCGCGGCAACCGGAGCAACCTGCCGCATGCTGTTCGAGCGCGGCCGTTCCGGCGGCATCCAATGTGCCGTCCAGGTAGTCGCTTAATAAAACTTCGAATTCAGCGCAATTCATGACACATCTCTACATAAACTCTTCAGATCGTCACCCTGTTTCGTTTCAAGACCTTCGCCAACTCTGCGCGTCCGCGATTCAGCCTCGATTTCACCGTTCCTTCCGGAACGCTCAGCACTTTTGCGATCTCCCGGTATTCCAGTTCTTCCAGATCCCGCAGAATCACCGCTTCGCGAAGCTCCGGCGAAAGCTTTTGCAAAGCCGCCCCGAGAAGCTCACCGGCCTCCCGCCCCGCCAGCATCCCGTCGGTTCGCGAATGTTGCCCGGCCCTTTCCTCCAAAATGGATAACTTGTCCTCGATCGCGTCTGTGATCCGGTCCTGTTTGGTACGCCGGTAGTGATCTACCAGAAGGTTCCTGGTAAGCCGGGTAAGCCAAACAGTGAAGGAACCCTCGCCCGAACGAAAACTCCCCAGGCTTTTAAAAATGCGCAAAAAGACCTCCTGGGTCAGGTCCTGTGCCTCACTTTCCTTGTTCGTGAACCGGTAACAGATGGCGTATACACGCCGGGTATGTGTTTTCAGAAGCTCTTCCCAAGCGGCCTGTTCTCCGCGTAGGCAACGCTCCACTAGTCCCGCGTCCGAATCTAACTGTTCTTCCCTAATTCCCACGGTGGTAGCACTAGCCACAATCGGTGTTGCTCCCGATCTCCCCGAGCTTACCGAACTCCATATTCCCCACGAAGTATTTGCGTTCAGCGATACCTGCGCCATCACAGCGGCCGTCATCTCCGTCTCCCACAGGTCCGCTGCGGTTCTTTCCGGTGTGGCCGGCGTCTTCACGCCCCGTAAACCGGCTGGCTCCGCATCGGCCTGCAGTTAAATAAACGAAAGACTTGGCACGGAAGTTCATGCCATTCTAAGGGAATCGCATTGCGTTTAACCGATTCACCTGAGGCTCCAATGAGGGAGGCTCCGTCCCGGGACCGAAGCAAGCTGCTGCCGTTCGCTGTGGCCGCTCTTTGCCTGATCTTCGTTTGGCTTGCCTTGCGGCACTACTCCTCGTTTGACTGGGGTCGTTTCGCTCAGACCTTTAAAATTCTGCGCCCCGGTTGGTTCCTGCTTGGGTTCGCCCTTTCCACCGCCTCGTTTCTAGGGCGTGGGGTTCGTTGGCAGGTGATGATGCTGCCCGCACGCTCATCCTTCTGGCGTGTTGCGTTCGCTACCTACGTTGGCTTCTCCGCAGTTGTGATGTTTGGCCGGGCGGGAGAGCTTGTCCGGCCCTACCTGATCGCCCGCAATGAGAAAACGCAGCTCGCCGCACAGGCTGGCTTCTGGGTTCTGGAGCGCTTCTATGATTTTTTTGCCGTCTTGCTCCTGTTCGGGATTGGCATAATCCGTGCCCGGCAACTCGGAATTGGAGTCAGCCCTCGAATGGAGTTGGTCCTCCATATCGGCGGTTGGATCGCGATCGGCTCTGCTCTCCTGGCTGGTATAGTTTTTTACCTGATGGCGCACAAACCCGGCTTCTGCCGCCAGCGTTTAAATGACGCCGCATCGCTTCTTCCGGCGGAGCATCACGCCCGGTTCCTTCGATCGCTCGATTCCTTTTTGAGTGCCGTGCGACCCGCCAGCCAATGGCCCAACCTGCTGAAATCGCTGGCCCTCACCGCAGCTGTGTGGGCCATGATCCTGGGGGCGGTCTGGTCTTATTTCCATGCTTTCCCGCCTGCCTCTTCTTTCAGTACCCTGGACATAGCCACCTACCTCGGCTTTACCGCCTTCGGAGCTATTCTCCAGTTGCCCGGCATCGGAGGCGGAATGCAAATCGCCTCTGTAGTGATCCTTACAGAACTCTTCCGCATGCCCGTGGAGCAGGCTATCGGTTTCTCTTTGTTCGTCTGGGCGGGAACCACTATTGTGGTCCTGCCTTTCGGTGTCCCTCTCGCCCTCGACGCGGGCCTCACCCTCCGCAAGCTGCGCGGCATGGGAAGGGAGGCCAGCCTATGACATGTCCGTTCTGCGGCCACCGCGAAGACCGCGTAATTGATTCCCGCGAAAGCAAAGAAGGGGACTCTATTCGCCGCCGGCGGCAGTGCCTTGCCTGCAAGCGGCGATTCACTTCATACGAACGCTGCGACGAAGTTCCCTACATGGTCATCAAAAAAGACGGAAGGCGAGAAAAGTTCGATCGCCAGAAGGTGCTTAACGGTCTGATCCGGGCGTGCGAAAAGCGTCCGATCAGCATGGGGCAGCTCGCCGAGTTGGTAGACGACGTGGAAATGGCTTTGTCGGAAACGGCAGACCGCGAATTGGCGACTACTCGGATAGGGGAGCTCATCATGGAACGTTTGCGAGGGTTGGATAAGATCGCCTATGTCCGGTTTGCGTCCGTGTATCGTGATTTCCAGGATATTGAGGAGTTTGTGAGCGAGTTGAAGACGCTGATGCTCCTCCGCAAAATGTAAGGCCGTGGCCGGAGCAAACTTCCCGGCGCTAAAACGCTCACCTGCGCCGGCGATCGGCGTCTAACTTTTGTGTAACCAATCACTTTGCCGAACATCTTCCTAAGTAGGGCTTCAATTCCTTCCGGGAACCGGGTATAATTAGTGCTCGCAATAATTACAACGCTGACACTCACATCTGGTCTCCGCGGCGATTCGGCACACGACTTTATAAATTCTCTTGGAAGGGCTTAGTTTTGTTTGTTTTGGCCGATAAGACTGTTTGGGCCGGTGAGCTGTTTTTTAGCGGGATGTCCATCTCTTTGGCGGGTGCTGAAGACGGAAAGTGCCGGAATGGAATGGTGGGCGGTGCGCGAATAGAGGTGATGAAGTAAGGTGGATCAATTCGAAGATCAATATTTAGCTGAGGGGCGTGAGCCGATCGGGATTCCTTTCGATGAGGATTCGAACTTCTTTCATCCGGAGGAAGTAGAAGGCGGCGAGGAGTTTTCTGGAGCCCAGCAGGTTGAGGAGTCGATCTACACCGACGACCCTGTGCGGGTGTATCTGCGCGAGATGGGTTCCGTCCCTCTGCTGACACGCGAGGGAGAAGTTAGTTTAGCTCGCAAAATGGAGCGCGGGAAAGTGCGTATGCAGAAGGCCATCAGCCGCTCCGCGCTGATCCAGGCTCTTGTGTACGACTTTGCGGATCTCATCCGCAAGGGCGCCGAAGATCTCGATAGTTATGTCGATCTGGGCCCCTCCGACATCGAAGAAGGCAGCGCGGCGGACATCAAGCGCCGCAACGACATCCACGAGCTGTTTATGGCCTTCTTGGCCGCTCATAAAAAGCTCGGTCAGACCATCGATAAGCATGCCGCTGTCCCGGCGGCAAACAAAAAGCTTCGCAAGAAATGGCAGGGCAAGGTGGCCCGCGCCACTGTGGAACTTTCGCTTGCATTACGGGCGATTCCTTTTAATTTGGCCCGCTGGAAAGAGTTTGTTCGCACCATCGAAAAGACGGTGGATGAAATCTCTTCTTTGGAAGCGGAAATCAAACGGCTGGAGGCGAAAGAAACGCCGCAAAACCAGCTACGCGTGAAGGAACTCCGCCGCGACCTGAAAAAGAAGGAGTCCGAAGCCGGCGCCTCCCTCCCGGATCTGAGATCCAGTCTCACGATTATTCGCCACGGCGAAGTGGAGGCCGAGCGCGCGAAGAAAGACTTGGTGGAGGCGAACCTCCGCCTTGTGGTTTCGGTCGCCAAAAAGTACGTCAACCGCGGTCTTCACCTGCTGGATCTGATTCAGGAGGGCAATATCGGCCTGATGCGCGCCGCGGACAAATTCGAATATCGCCGCGGGTATAAGTTCTCCACCTATGCGACCTGGTGGATTCGACAGGCGATCACCCGCGCTATCGCCGACCAGTCTCGAACCATTCGTATTCCCGTTCACATGAACGAGAGTATGAACAAATTCCTCCGGGCCACCCGTGAGCTGGAAAAAGAGCTGGGCCGCGTTCCGACCAACGACGAGATCAGCCGGCGTATGGACATTCCTGTAGAGAAGGTCCAAAAGCTAAAGACGATCTCCCGCGATCCGGTGTCTCTGGAAACTCCCGTCGGCCGGGACGGTGAATCGGCGCTAGGCGACCTCATAGAAGACCGCTGGGTCGGTTCTCCCGTCGATGCCGTCATCGACTCGAATGTCCGGGATGAGACCGCGAATATCTTAAAAACCCTTTCTCCGAAAGAGGAAAAAGTGATCCGTCTCCGTTTCGGCATCGGCTGCGAGCGCGAGCACACGCTCGAAGAAATCGGGCAGGAGTTCGATGTTACCCGTGAGAGGATCCGCCAAATTGAAGCCAAAGCTCTGCGCCAGCTTCGATCACCCGACCGCGCCCGTCATCTGCGCGCACTACTCGCGGCGCGATAAAAACCGTTAAATCCTCAATCATTAAGGCCAAGATTAACCGCTTGGCCTTTTGCTTTCTCCGGTAGCCAGATTCCGATTATGAAAACTGACGCCATTTCGTGCCGCACTATTCCGAAAACAGTAGAGTCGGCGGACCTAAACCCTCTAAGTTCTGTATTTCTCAACAGATATAAGTTGGCCTTCCAATTGCTCCATATGTCGTACTAGCCCGAAGTAAATGGCTATTGGCTGCTCATCTGCCGAAAGTGCGATTCAGTTGTGGGGTTTCGGAGGCACGAAGCCGGCGTGATGAGCGGAAATCTATGGGATTGCGTGTCGGATTCGACGCAAAAAATTGTTTTGAGAGGGTGCAAATGAGTATTGGCAAGTGCCAATTTAAAATTCTTCTTGTGTTGTTAACACTGCTTGCAATGCCAGCGTTAAACGTCTATGGCCAGGCAATTAGCGGTAATTTGGTGGGAACTATCGGGGATCCCAGCGGGGCTACCGTTCCAAACGCGACCGTCATCGCTACCAACGTTGCGACGAATGTAAACTCGCGTACGGTTACGAATAACAATGGCGAATATCGCCTGAACAACCTGCCTCCCGGTACGTACACGCTTTCGGTGGAGGCTGCCGGCTTTACACGTGGCGAACTGCAGCAGGTTGCCGTGCAATTGAATCAGACTGCCACGGCGAACCTTACCCTCCAACTGAGTGGTACTTCGACCAGTGTCAGCGTTGTTGAATCAGCGGCGGTAATCGACACGACAAATGCCCAGATTCAAAGCACGTTCACCGCAAAACAAGCGGCCGACCTGCCCAATGCGAGCATCGGTTCGGGTGTTCTAAATCTGTCGCTGCTTTCAGCCGGTGTAGCTAGCGCGGGTGGCTTGGGCGCTGCATCCGGCCCTAGCGTCGGCGGTCAGCGGCCTCGCAATAACAATTTCACTGTTGAAGGTGTCGACAACAACAGCAAATCTGTAACCGGCCCGCAGGTCTACATTCCTAACGATGCGGTTTCGGACTTCACTGTCCTTCAAAATCAGTTCCAGGCAGAGTTCGGCCATTCTTCCGGCGGCCAATTCAATACGATTGTGAGAAGCGGAACCAATGAAATTCATGGTTCTCTTTATGAATACATGCGCAATCGGATGCTGAACGCGGTGGATCAGACGTTCGCCAATCAAGGTATCTATTCGGCTCCGCGCTATGACAACAACCGGCTGGGGGTCACAATCGGTGGGCCCATCGTAAAAAATAAGTGGTTCTACTTTGCTAACTTCGAATACAACCCCCTCGGCCAGCAAAGCACCACCGGCAATCCGGTGTACGCACCCACGGCAGAAGGGTACTCGCTATTGAGCGGCATTCCTGGGGTCAGTAAGACCAACTTGGGTATCCTCCAGAAGTATGCGACCGCTCCATCGGTGACCACGGGGGAGAGTGTTCCTGCCGTTTCGGTGAACGGCCTCAACATCCCTGTGGGCATCGTCCCCACGGCTGGGCCTAACTATATGAATACCTATGCCGGTGTGGTGAGTTCGGATTACAACGTTTCGGATCGCGACCAGTTACGCGGCCGGTTCATTTATAACAAGGTCACTTCCATAGACCCTAGCGGGGCTTACCTTCCCATTTTTTACTCCAATGTGCCGACGACGAACTACCTCGCGACGCTAGCTTGGTTTCACACCTTCACGCCGACACTGACGAATGAATTCAGGGTCGGCTACAACCGCCAGAATCAGTCTTTCCCGGTTGGGAACTACAGCTTCCCGGGTCTCGATCAATTTCCGAATCTGGTGTTCAATGACTTAGGCTTGGGAATCGGGCCGAATAGCAACTACCCGCAATTCAACATTAACAACCTCTATCAAGGTGTCGATAACCTTACCTGGACCATGGGTAACCACACCTTCAAATTCGGGACCGAATTTCGAAAGTACATTGCCCCTTCCTTGTTTGTGCAACGTGCCCGGGGCGACTATGAATACACCACCCTGAACGGTTACCTCTTTGACCAGACCCCTGATTACATCGCGCAGCGTGGCATAGGAAACACGACCTATTACGGTGATCAGATCGCTTCCTATTCCTATGCGCAGGATACTTGGCGGGTAAGGCCTAACCTTACTTTAGATCTGGGTGTTCGCTACGAATACACGACCGTTCCCTATTCGGAGCGACTCCAGAGTGAGAATGCCGTCTCCAATGTCCCCGGCCTGCTGACGTTCCAGACTCCGACGGCTCCCACGACAAACTTCGTTCCGCGCGTTGGGATCGCTTATACTCCCGGCGGCAGTCAAAACACTGTCATCCGGGCTGGTTTCGGAATGGCTTACGACACCCTTTTCGATAATCTGGGCACGCTTTCATTACCGCCCCAATTCTCGGTGGATGCCGATGTTACGGGTGGTCCTACCCCAGCCGGCGGGTTTCTGGCGAACGGCGGTATCCCGCCGAATGCAGCGACGGGAGGTCCTCTTTCCGCAGAGGACGCGCGCTCGCTAACCTCGGCCTATATACCTAATCAGAAGCTTCCTTACAGCATTAACTGGAATTTTGGTATTCAGCATGTGTTTGCACAAAATTACACGCTGGAGCTCCGTTATGTGGGCACCCGAGGCGTGCATCTGCCCGCCCAGGTACAGTTGAACC
>DATIMM010000148.1:0-7062 GCA_035475295.1 Bryobacteraceae bacterium | reverse complement strand
GTTTGCATGATGTACTCCACTTGCCGGGCGATCAAACCTCGCGCAGAGCGGTCAGAATCTCCTTTTTGGCTGCCTGACGGGCCGGAAGAAGACCGCCAGCCGCGCCGAGAATAAGCGAAAGTATGATACCCACGGCCATGACATCCGGGCCGATACGGAAGTTAAAAGAAGTCTCGCTGAACGTAATAAAGTTCCCCAGCCCGGTGGTCACGTTGTTCAGAGGAAGAACCAGCAGACAGGCGAGGACGCCGCCGACCAGGGACAGCAGCAGGGATTCCAGAAAAAAGCTGAGCAGGATGCTGCCTTTGGTGAACCCGAGAACGCGAAGCGTACCGATTTCCCGGGCCCGGCGCGATACGGCGGCATACATCGTGTTCATGGCGGCGAAGCAGCTTCCGACGGCCATAACGATGCAGACAAAAAATCCGAGAAATTGGATGGGCATGGCCGATACCGTTTGGAGATCGTAGTACTGCTTCTCGGTCATGGCGCTTACATTCAGACGACGGTCGTTCCCGAGCGAGTTTAAGAGTGCAGCAGCCGAGATTTCGTCAGTAGCCTGGATTAGAACGGAGCTCAAAAGATTCGGGCGATTGAAGTCGGCGGCGGCCTGATTGGCGTCGGCGAAGATTTCGCTGTCGGTGGCGCTGCCGCCTCCGTCCATAACGCCGACCACCGTCCAGAGACCACGGCCGAACTTCAATTGCTTCCCGAGTTGAGCATTCGCATAACGCTTGGCGATGGATTTACCTACGGTTACTTCTCGCTGGCCAGGGTGGAACCATCTTCCCGCGATGAGCTTCAGATTGCGCATTCGAAGACCCACGGGAGGCAGCCCGCGCAGGGTGACGTTCGAGCCCTGCGGATTATCGACGCTCGGTAGATTAATGACCGAGACGACCTCAAGAGATGCCATGGGTTGACCATCGGGACCCTTTGCGATTCCTGGAAAACTCTTGATGATCTGATAGCTTTCCTGGGTGACGAGGCTGGTAAGTTCGGCGTTGCCGCCCTTGCGGAGAACCAGCACGTGCAGCGGATTGCTGGTCGCAGCGAACGCGTGGCGGAGGCCGGAGACCAGTCCCAAAACGGCCAGCAGGACCGCAACCGTGAGCGCAATTCCGGCCGCAGTCATCAGCGTGGTGGTCTTGCGAACCACCAGATTCCTGAGATTGTAGGAGAGGGGAATCGCCATAGCGCCTTGTTATCCGCTGTACCGCAGGGAATCGAGGATATTGGTCCGCGCCGCATTCCATGCCGGGATAAATGAGCTGACGAGCCCAATGAATAGCGCAATACCCAGCGAAATCAGGGCTGTCGTTGGGGTTACGGAAAGGCCATGCAGTTGCGCCACAACAGCCTGTCCCGCCTTGCCGACGCCCACGACCAGGAAGCTGGCCAGAAGAACGCCGATCGCGCCGCCAATGAGGGCGATGGTCAGCGCTTCGCCGATGATGATGGCGAGAATCGTGTCGTTCGTGAAGCCGAGTGTTTTTAGCACGCCGACCTCTTTGATTCGCTCGCGCACCGACATCGCCATGGTGTTGCCGGAAACCAGCAGAATGGTGAATGTGACGGCAGCGCAGATGCTCAAAAGGAATAGCTTGATGTTGCCCAGGAAGGAAACAAAACTAAGCGCGAATTGCTGCTCCGACTCCGACTTGGTTTGAGGCGAGGATTCCTCAAACATGTCGTCGATCTGCTTTGCGATGCGGGGAACGTCTTCGGGGCTGTCAGCCAGGACGGCCACAGTGCTGTTCCGGTTGCGCGCCGCTACCGGCAGAGCGTCGCGCAGGTAATCCATGTTGAAAAACAAGGAACTTTGGGCATCCGGATCGTCAAAAATACCGCGTAGAGTAAGGTTCAAGTTGACCGGGTAGATATCGCCCTGTAGGACGATGCGGTCGCCGATCTTGAGATTGAGCTTATCGGCAAGGTCGCGCGAAATGATACAGGCGGTCTTTTCCTTCAAGAAAGCATTTCGCTGATCGGCGGGCATATCGAGCTGTGTGCGGATTCGCAAAAACTCTTTGGGTTCTACGCCGAACCGGGCGAAAAAGTTCCGTTGATCGCGGTTGTCTTTGTAGATTCCTCCAAACCAGTTCCAGGCCGACGCCGTGACCACGCCTGGAATTTTCAAAATCTTCTGCTGGTAAGCGACGGGAATGGTTTGAGCGAGGGAGACGCGATTGCGGACGACGAGCCTTAAAGCCTGCCCGGGCGTCGCCTGCCCAAAAAACAGGGCGTGGTACATGGCGAGAAGCACGCTGAGCAGGCAGAGTGAAACGGCGATGCTCGAAATGGTCAGAAGACTCCGCCGGCGGTTCCGCAGACTATTCTTAAACACAAGAGGAAAGAAACGGAGCATGTGAGCCCTTCCATGGCAGAAGATTGAGTGGCGCTAGATTTGCATTATGGGACTACAGCTCCATTCTGTCAAAAGGTGAGCCTGGCAAGACTACCGGTTACAAGCGGAAGTGTAACGATTCCTATTTAGCATCCTCCAACAGCCAAGGACCTCCAAGGTCCAGTACAGAAAAAGAAAGCAAACTGAGCTACGGATAAAGCCCAATGAGCAACGCTGAACGACGTTCCTGCTGGATAGGAATAACCCTTCTTGGCCTAACGGCTGCATTCATTTACCACACGAAGACCGGCGGTCAAAGAAGCACTGCAAACCGGGAGCAAGAGCATCCCCCCGTAGAAGAAATGGCAGAGCGGCTAAAGCAAGCCTGGTCCACTCACCACATTGACTAGAACTGCTTCACCACGACGTTGTCGTCGTTGTCGAACACGCGCACAGCGACGATCGATTGGGAATCCACTTCCAGTTGGTAATTAAGACTTTGAGAGTCGCTGACGCGATTCACGGGATTGAGCAGCGCCCATTCGCCTCCGTTGACCGAGTACTCGGCTTTATCGATCCAGCTTAGGGCGTCCGTGGAGGTGAAAGTAATCTTGCGGCGAGCTCCTTCGGGCGCGCTCTTGACGTTAAGGATTTCGGGTGGAGTGTTGTCGATGGTGAAGGTGTCGGAATCGAGTGAGGAGGTGAGGGCTTCGGCAGGCGTGTTGTCGCGAGCATCGCTGGCAGTGATACGGGCCACATATTCACCATCGGGAAAAGTCGTGGTGTCGATGGAGTAGAACCGGTCCTGGAGAGAGTCTTTCAAGGTCCGCCAGAGCTTGTCGTTTTTGGCGCGTAGCTCCACCTTGAAGGTCAGGGAATCGTTGTTAGGGTCCCCGGCGCTCCAGCGAAAAGTTAGGTAGCCCTTATGGTACTGAAGAGTGGCGCTTGCCGCAGCATCGGTAGAGGTGGTGGCGGGGAGCGAAGCCTGACGGTGGCCGACAGCAGGAACCGTAATGGAAGCGGGCGAGCCGGAGGGCGTTACGTTACGTTCCAGCAAGGAGGTGGCGGCTGACTCCCGGTAGTTAAATGGCGCGATGTCGATCTGTTCGATGCGCGGGGCAATGTTTTTTGGGAGAAAGGCGATGTCGACCGAACTCACCTCCGGCGAAGCATCGGTTGAAGTCCGTTGTTCGGTTAAGCCCGACGTAGCGGTAAGGCGGTACTGGAGGAAGCGGGCGGGGGGCGACTGGATCTGTCCTCCGAGTTTGTTAATTACGACGGGAGCCCAGGAACTCCAATTGCTTTGAGGGCGGTTCAGATTGCCGCTTCGGGTTTCGAACTTGAGGGCGCCATTCTGGAAAGTGGACGTGATGTGGGCTTTTCCCCAGTAGGAGAAATCCCCGGTGTCGAAGACCTCGCTTTCGAGCGTACCGGTGCGTTCGAGAGTAGGGCCGATCGAATATAGATTTCCGACGTTTCCGGTGGCGGCATAGAGCACACCGTTTTTCCCCTGGAGCAAGGCCGTGACCTGCGTGGGAGGAATATCGAGGAGCTGAGTGAAGAGTTGCGCGCTATCTACCTGATAGACGAGACCCTTGTTTCCGGTAGCAAGCAAAGGCTTCCCATCCTGTCCGAATGCGATCGAATAGATCAGGTCCGTAGAGGAGTTCCAAATTCTTTCCGCAAAGCCGTTTCTTTGTATCCGGTACAGTTCGGATCCCCCAGTTACAGCGGCTTTGACGGAGCCGACGGGGGGAGCGAGCGAAGGCGGCGCGGTCCCGGTCTTCGGCGCACCCGTAGCCTGTACGGGCGGCTTCGCGGAGGGGAGTACCGGAGGCGCACCGGTGACGGCGAGCGCTGACGTTTTATTGCCAACCGCAGCGGCATAGATGAATCCGCCGTGCTCGGCGAGAGCGGTGACCTCGCGTTTATCGGTTTGATAAAGAACAAAGCTCTGGCCCTGGGGCGTGACGCGAAAGACGAGGCCTCCGGGCTCGGTGCCCACGATCAGGTTTCCATCACTGTCGATGATCATGGAGCGTGCGTGGGCTTCTTCGGTACGGAAGAACACGGACCCCTTGCCGTCAGGAGAGACCTTGTAAATCAAACCTTCTTCGCCGGTGGCCACCAGAAGGTCGCCGGCCTTGTCAAAAGCCATCGCCCAGATGTATTTGCACTTGGGATCAAAGAAGAGTTGAGGCTTGCCGCTCCTGTCAATGCGATAAATCTTAGCGTCCGGCAGGACGGCGGCATAGACCCTGTTTTCATGGTCGATAGCCAGAGCATGGACCTCCAGTCCGGGTAGTTCCGCGAAGACCTTACCTTTGTTGTCGGGCCCGAGCGTGAAGACTTTTGTGGTGGCTCCGGTAGGAGCGCCACCCGCATAGTACAGCGTGCCGGCCGAATCTTGAGCGATGCTCCACAGATAGGGCACGCCGGTGCTATCGAGCTCCTTGAGTGTGGGCGCGAGCGTCAGGTGGCCGTCGCTCCGGATAGACAGGTTTTTCGGCGTGCCTCGGGCAAAGCCGGACTGGTCAGATTGCTCCCAAACGCGAGTCTCGACGGCGGAACAGAGCTGGGATGTGGCAGCAAGACAGAGAATGGCTGTGGCCCGAAGCAGGCCCGAGTACAGTTGCATGGTTTAGCGAAAATGAGCCTTCAATTAACGAAAATTTTCAGCGAATAGCTGCCTGTGACCACTCTATCCAGAGGAATGGAGGTCTGCTCGTGGGCGCTTTCCGGGGAGCTGATGAATTCGTGATTGGTCGTTTGGCCGCTCTGCATGACGTTCAACACAGAGGCGGGAAGACTCGGCAGAATCTTTTCATCGGAGTAAACGGTGGGCTGAGAATCGATGAGCGAAACGTACAGCCGATTGTTGCTGTGCTCCTCATTCAGGAGAGCAACAGTCTGGGGAATGTCTTCGATGCGGTTGAGCGTGCTGGCGATGTTCTGAAATCGACTGAGCGTGTCGGCGTCGCTGAAGAGAACTTCATGCTGGCCGCGGGTGAGGCCGGCCGGTATTTTGACATCAACCGTCCGTTCGATACGCTCACCGCGATAAGGCCGGAGGAATACTTTGACAGGCACTTCCGAGCCTGCGTTGACTTTGTTGTCCGCGATCCAAGCGGACTCGATTTGGGCGATGCGTCGCTCCGGGAGAAGATCCACATCGACGTTCACGGCATCGAGCTTAGGCAGTTTTGCTGAATTCACAAAAAGGCGGTTGAATTTGTCGCCCCACCAGCCGGCGAGCAACATAGGCGTGGGAATCGGCGCCTGGATGGGCGCTTGCATGGTGGTGAGTTCGATTCGGTGCTGCCCTTCGATCTTAAGTTCCCCATGCAGGCGGTAGGTGGCCTCTTCGGAGAAGTCGTTCATCTGCGACAGGGAGTTAAATAAGGTGGCCATCATGAGGTACGGCGTCCATTTTTGATCGACAAACACATTGAAGTGAAAATCCTTAGTCCGCCGGACGACGTTATCGCTGTTATAAGACCGGACGTGCATGTCGACCGGGATCATTTGGGCGGTCTCGCCAAGTTCACCCTCGATGGCGCTATGCCGATCCTGCCGAAGGGCACCCACTATCTCGGTGGCATTGCCCATCTTGGTGGGCTGATAGGAGGAGGCGAGCGTGGTGATGAATTCTTCCTTCGCAATCGGCATGCTGACGGGGCCCAGATTGAACATCGGATGTCCAAAGGCCAGAATGCGCTTTCCGTCGTTGTACGTCACCGTGCCCGCGCCGGTCATGGTCATATCGCCTGATACGAGGACGGCGGCAATTCCCTCGCCGGGCTGTAGGGCTGACGCCCAATCCTCCGCAGGTTTCGTGGATTTCAGCGCGCCGCCTGCTCCGCCCTGGGAAGCCTGTAGTCCAAGCTGGTTGAAGATGGGGGCGAATTCTTTCACGGCTTCATCGGTAAAGCCGGACATGCTGATTGGAGTCGCGATGGGGGTCATCGCGGGAGCTTCGGGGAAGTTGTTAGACGCGCCCGCGGCAACAACGCGCGACAGAAGATCGCTGGGCAACTTCAGGGATGCATCCGCCTGCTGAATCTTGTCGGGTGTGCGGCTATTGGAGGGACGGCTCTTATCGAAGTCGCTCACTTCCATCATCAGGTGAATGGGAGTGATCCCGCAGACGGCATCCGGTGAAAAGACGCTCAGCCGCAGCGAGATTGCACCCACCAATTTGCCGTCGATGTAGACGGGGCTGCCGCTCATCCCGCCCGCAACGTTCGTGCGTTGAACCTTTCCGCCCAGTTTTGCCACGATAATGTCCTGCTTGGGGCCCCAGGCGTTTTTCCAGACGCCGATGATCTCCACCGGCACGGACTCCGGCTTTGTACCCTGAAATACGGTCCAGGCGATCGCTTTCATGCCGGGTTTAAGCTCGTCTTCCGGAAACATTTGAACCTTGCCAGCTTTCGGCGGGTTCGCCTCCGACGGATCCACTACGCCAGCATGTATTTGCAAAGCGGCGCAGAACAGCAGCGAGAATGAGCAGATAAGTGCCCGGTGAAACATGAATATACCTTCTTTAAAGACCAGAGTCGGGCCTCCGATCTTTTATCGGCAGAACTCCAAGGAAAATCTAGAGTCAGCCGGATTATCATATTATCCCGCAGAGAATTTGACGTGGATCTTAGAAGCAAGGAATACAGCGAAATGCGCCGAACGGAGAGTGGCCAAAGCCGCCCGTAACCGGT
>DATIMM010000147.1:0-8089 GCA_035475295.1 Bryobacteraceae bacterium | reverse complement strand
GGAACATAGCCCTGAATAGGCTGGCTCGTTTGGCCGTGTGCAAGCGGCATCAACAATAAGAAACCGAACAGAGTTGCGGCTGTAGAGAGTTTGAATTTCATCTGAGACCTCCTTGTGGTCTTGCGGTGGGGCGAGAAGGATTAGGCTTTGCGAACCGATCCGTTTTGTCAGTAGAGTCGGTTTACAGAACCCCTATCTCACTACTGCCTCGACTCTAGCGCCGCATCCTGCGCAAGTCTGTGCGTCGCCACGCATAGGATCGAAAATAAAATGAAACACCAGAGGCTGGACGTAGACCATTGATCGTGGCACAACTACTTCTGTCAACTCTTCCTCAGGATTGTTACGGACGTCTGCGCCCCAGCTTGGAGCCCGTGAATCTCTCGCTTGCAGAGGTGATCTACGAACCTCACGAACGTCCGGCTTACGTTCACTTCCCCACCACTGCTGTCATCTCTGTGCTCTATACGATGCAGGATGGATCGACGGCCGAGATGGGTCTTGTCGGAAACGACGGCCTCATAGGGATATCGCTCTTTCTTGGTGGCGACACCGGGCCCAGGCGCGCTGTGGTTCAGATTGCGGGCCACGCTTATAGAATGCCGGCGGCGGTACTCCAGGAGGAGTTCGCACGGGGTGGTCCGTTCCAAAAGATGCTGCTGCGGTACACCTGCGCGCTTATCAGTCAAATCTCGCAGACCGCGGTCTGCAACCGGCTTCACTCGGTGGAACAACGGCTGTGCCGGTGGCTTCTGCTCATGCAGGATCGTACGAACTCGGATGAACTGCCGCTGACACAGGAGTTTATCTCCAGCATGTTGGGGGATCGTCGCGAAACCATCACGATTGCGGCAGGGCGGCTCCAAAGCGCAGGTGTGATCCATTATGTAAGAGGTCACATCAGCATCCTCGACCGGCAAGGCTTGGAAGCGCACTCATGTGAGTGCTACCGCATCGTCAAGGCCGAGTTAGCTCAACTGTTCGGCACCGGCAAAAGTGTGGGCTATCATGCCTGAGTCGCGTTTCAGAAGGCTGAATGTGAAATGGAACGCGCTCGCTCTCGCACCCGCCGTTACGAGCTAGCTGGCTCCTCATAAGCGGTTCGGATCATTCTGAAGGGCCGAATCGCATGGCCCAACTGCTTGGAGTTGCAGTTCTCTCAATGCTGTGAGACGTCACGAGCCTGCCCGCATCCTCCCGCTTATCCGCCCTCGCCTTCCTCTGGCGCACCATTATCCAGTCCCATCTGCGAGAGCCTGTACCGTAACGCATTTCTGGTAAGCCCTAAACTTCTTGCCGCCTGGCTCTTGTTCCCGTTCGCGCGCCGAAGGGCTTCACGAATCATCATCTGCTCCCAATGCTCCAGCGTCTCGCCTTCGGGCAGCCACGGGCTCTGTAAAGCAGCACTAGCTGCTGAGTGACGCGGTGGCTCCAGCCGGATATCCGCAGCCTGCAGTATCTCGTTGGCAGACAGTACCATGCTCCGCTCAATCGTGTTTTCCAACTCGCGTACATTTCCGGGCCACGGATGCTCGAGTAAGCGGTCTATGGCTCCTGGGCTCAGCCCTTTCGTCACGGTTCCTAAGTCCTTCGCAAGTTTCTGCACAAAATGGATGGCGAGAAAGGGAATGTCTTCCCGTCGTTCCCGCAGGGGTGGCACGTTGATGGGAACAACGTTCAGGCGGTAATACAAGTCTTCGCGAAAACGGCCGCTCTCCAGTGCAGCCCGGAGGTCTACGTTCGTAGCCGCAACCACTCGGACATCTACCTCGCGCGTCACATTCGACCCCAGCCGCTCGAACTGCCGCTCCTGCAGTATCCGTAGCAACTTTACCTGAATGCTTCCAGGAACGTCGCCGATCTCATCCAGAAAAACAGTCCCGCCATTGGCCTGTTCGAATTTGCCGGGCTTACTGGCGGTCGCGCCCGTAAACGCACCTTTTTCGTAGCCGAAGAGCTCGCTCTCCATTAAGTTTTCGGGAATGGCTGTGCAGTTGATCTTTACAAAGGGCTGATCCTTTCGTGGCGAGTGCTGGTGAATTGCGCGTCCAATTAAATCTTTACCTACCCCGCTCTCGCCAGCCAGCAACACAGTCGTCCTGGTCGGACCCACCCGTTCCACAGTCTGAAAAATTTCACGCATTGCCCGACTGCGTCCAATGATGTTGTCGAAACGGTAGCGTTCGTCGAGCTGTTCCCGCAGTCGCTGGTTCTCGGCGCGGAGTCCCTGAACGGCCATTGCCTTCTGCACCACTGTCGTCAAGTGGTCCAGTGAAAAGGGCTTCTGTACAAAATCAGCTGCTCCTCTTTTCATTGCTTCGACGGCTGTTTCAATTGAACCGTGGGCCGTCATAACGATAATTCCAGCCTGCACGCCGCGTGCTTGCAACTGCTGTATCAGTTGCAAGCCATCTATGCCAGGCAGACGCAGATCCGTAATCACGAGATCAGCCAGTTGCGCCAGGGGGAGCGCCTGTTCCGCGCTGCCCGCTCCGTCTGTTTGGAAGCCGGCAGACTGCAATTGAAGTTCGATTACCCTGCGGAGCTTGTCCTCATCTTCCACGACGAGAATGCGACCAGAGCTAGTAGGTTCAGAAATCATTTCTATGTCTGCGGCCTCACCGGCAACTTCATGGAAAACGTCGTACCGCTCGTCGGGTTGCTGATCACGGAAACCTTTCCGTCGTGTTCGTCCGCAATCTTGGCGACAATCGCCAGGCCAAGCCCCACGCCCTGCGGTTTGGTAGTGAAGAACGGATTGAAGATACTCTCCAAGTGCTGTGGCTGAATACCTTCGCCGCAGTCCGTCACCGAGATTTCCACGGAATCCTCAGAAACTTCAGCGTCCAGAGTGACCTCCTGTCCCGCCGCACTGGCCTGAATGGCGTTTTGGACCAGGTTGGAGATGGCCAACTCCAGCAAGCCGGGATCGAATAAGAAGCAAATACTAGATACGTGAACGGAAATGATTACGTTGCGGGCTCGCGCCAACTCGCTCTGTTGAAAAACCACCCGGTCCAACACGTCCCGAAGATCCGCTTGCACGGGCTGAATCTCTAAGGGCCGGGCGAAATCAAGAAATCGCGAAATTAACCCGTTGACCCGGTCGACCTCGCTAGCAATAAAGCCAGCCATTTCCGACATCACTTCCGGCCGGCTTTGAGCGGTTTCTTTCGTCAACATCTCGGCGGAGGCCTTAATGGTGCCCAGCGGATTGCGCAGTTCATGCGCCAGGCCCGCCGTCAACTGGCCCAATGCCGCCAGCCGTTCGCTCCGGCGGAGAGAGGCTTCGGCGAGCTGTAAGTTACGGTTTGATTCCGCCAGCCGGTCTGCGGCTTCCTGAGTGCGCTTCATCTCATCGCGCTTCGCCTTGGCCTGCTGGAATACCAGAAACGCAACAATCGGATAGAAGCAGACGCGCAGCGCGATCAGCCGAAGATCCTCCGGAAGCAGAAAGTCCTGCAACCGATCGCGGGGCACAAACAACAAAAAGGATGGATAGGCAAAGAAAGCAATGGTGGTCACCAGGACCACGCCTGGAAACTCGAGCGTTGTCGCGGCCGATACCACCGGAATCAGGAAAATCGGATAGTAGCTGCTCGTAATTCCATGCGTGTACCCGATCAGGAGGTAGCTGAGGACCAGCTTCAGAACGAGTGATGCCGTTTGCCCGCGCCGTGACGAAAATAAACTCCAGCGCGGCTCTGCTATCTGAAATGCTCCGATCAGCACCAGCAGAATCGTCGCGTTGTAGTTCGTCTCCGGTGTCGTGACGATCAGTACGGCCACGAACAACAGCCACGCCAGGTCTTGCGCACCGAACAGGTTTTGCGCTTTCCGGGCTGGGGACTTGGTCGAAATTGCTGTTCCGTTCATCCGGGGTGCTCTATGACAGAATAAGGGAAACCCTCAGGTAGTCATGAGCGATACCAACTTCAACCCTTTTGTCTCTGCCGACGCCTCCACGTCGCCGGAAGATGCAAGCTTCGCGGACATTCTCTCCAGCTTCGAGCAGCAGCACCGCGACGAAACCAATGGCGAAACGATTACCGGAACCGTGATATCGGTCGGTCCCGAAAACGTTTTGGTCGATATCGGACGGAAAACAGAAGGCTCCCTCGCCCTTGCAAAATGGCGCGAGACCGAAGAAGGCGATCCTCAGCCCGGCGCGCATGTGGCCGTGTCCGTCGGGCCGCGAAACACCGAGGGTTACTACGAGCTATCCACTATCAAAGTCGAGCGCCCAAAGGACTGGTCGGGATTGCAGGCCGCGTTTACCGGCAAGCACAATATAGCCGGAACGGTTGTCGAGCAGGTAAAAGGTGGCTTTAGGGTGGATATCGGCGTTCGTGCCTTCTTGCCGGCCTCCCGCAGCGGCGTGCGCGAAGCGGATGACATGCCCAAGCTGGTCGGCCAGGAAATCCAATGCAGGATCACCAAGCTCGACGTCGAAAAAGAGGATGTTGTCGTCGACCGCCGTGTCGTTCTTGAAGAAGAGCAGGCGCACCGGCGCGAACAGATGTTTTCCGGATTGCAGGAAGGCTCAGTGGTGCGGGGCCGGGTGCGCAACGTGATGGACTTCGGTGCTTTTGTCGATCTCGGCGGCATCGATGGCTTGCTGCACGTAATGGACATGTCCTATACGCGACTCAGCAAAGCCTCTGACGCGGTAAAGCTCGGCGATGAGCTGGAAGTCAAGATTCTGAAGATCGATCCGGCCACAAAGAAGATTTCCCTCGGTTTGAAGCAGCTCCAGGAAGAGCCTTGGAGCGTGGCGGCGCGCACCTTTCATACCGGTGACCGGGTCGGCGGCACAGTCTCGCGTCTGTCGGACTTTGGGGCGTTTGTCGAACTAATGCCGGGCGTCGATGGTCTCATTCACCTTTCGGAGCTCTCCTGGGATAAGCGCGTCCGCAAACCGGGCGATCTGCTGAAAGTAGGCGACCGTGTCGAAGTAGTTGTTCTCCAGATCAATCCGGCGGATCGTAAAATCGGCCTCGGTTACAAGCAGGTCTTGGGCGATCCCTGGGATGCTGTGCCGCAGAAATTTCCCGTGGGCGCCGTGGTCGAAGGACCTGTTACGAACATCACCGCGTTTGGGGCTTTTGTAGGCCTTGGTGACGGACTCGAAGGCATGGTTCACATCTCCGATATAACCAACGAAAAGCGGCTGGACCATCCGAAGGACAAACTGGCGAAGGGCCAGACCGTGAAAGCCGTTGTACTGGAACTCGATCGGGAGCGCCGGCGCATTCGCCTCGGAATGAAGCAGCTTGAGCCGACGACGGTGGATCATTACATTGCGGAACACCGGGCTGGTGAAACCGTGAGTGGCCGCCTTGTGGAGGTCCAGGGCAGCCGGGCCAAGGTCGAACTGGGTGAGGGCGTTATCGCTAGCTGTACCGTGAAGCCCGCCGAGAACAAGCCGGCGGAGACTTCTCAGCCGAAGGCTACCGATGTTTCTTCCCTCGGCGCCATGCTTTCGGCAAAATGGAAACAGGGCGGCGGTGCGGGTGCCGCACCAGGGAAAGAATCGGCCCGGGCGGGACAGGTCCGCACGTTCCGCATTTCGGCGCTCGATCCTGCTAAACGCGTGATTGAGTTGGAATTAGCCAGCTAAGCGGCTTCCGGGGGCCTCGTCTGGCGGGTGAGGCGTGACGAAACGCGAGTTCGCACGTCCATCGCAGTAGTGGAACCTCAGGCTGGAATTATCGGGAATATAACCGTGCGCAGCGGGACTGAGCGGATGGAGGAGGCGGCACTGATTCGCTCGGCGCAACGCGGAGATGCTGAAGCGTTTGAGCAGCTCGTCAGGTCCTACGACGCGAATGTACTTCGCATGGCGTTTAACCTTCTCCGCTCCGAAGAGGATGCGCGTGACGTATATCAGGAAGCTTTTCTCCGTGTCTACCGCAATCTCCCAAGCTTTCGTTTCGATTGCAGCTTCAGTACCTGGCTTTACCGGATCGTAGCCAACTTATGTCTCGACCAGATCCGGAAGCGCAAGGTTCGTAAGGAGGAAGCTGCGTCCATCACCACCGCAGAAGGCGAATTGGACCGGTTCCAGCTTCTCGCCGAGGGCCGCGCCGATGTCGATCCGCAGCGTCAGCTCATGAGCGCCGAAGTGAACAACCGGATACAGGAAGTCCTGGCGCAGTTGACGGCCCGCGAGCGGCTTGTTTTTGAAATGCGCCACTTCGGCGGAATGCGCCTGCGCGCTATTGGAGAAGCGATCGGAGTAACGGAAGAAGCGGCCAAAAACTGCCTGTTCCGGGCAACGCAGAAGATGCGGTCCGCTCTGGGAGACTTTGTATGACCTGTCAGCAAGTACAGCTTAAGCTCTCGCTCTATCTCTATGGCGAGCTCGATTTCGCGCAGGAAGAAGAACTCGAGCGTCATCTGGAGCAATGTGCATGGTGTGAGCGTGCTTTGGCACGCGAAAAGACGTGGCATACTTCGGTCAATGCCGAGAGTCTGGATATGCCGCTCGATCTTCTGGCAGGATGCCGGGAAGATCTGCGCAACGCAGTGAGGCTTCGGAACTCGGCGGGTAAGTGGAAAAGGATTCTGGAGAGTTGGCCGGAGCGGCTGGGCTTCTCAGCTTCCAGTTGGTCGTTTCGCATCGCTATGGCCTCGTTTCTGGTATTTATCGGATTCAGCTTAGGACAGTTCGTCCGCGCGCCCGGTCGCTTTGCATCCTTGACTGGTGTGTCCGAAATGGGGCTGCTGAATCCGTACACCTCTCGCATCAGGGACATTCAGGCGGGCGGAGATGGGCAGGTGCGGATTATCTTCGACCAGGTACGCGAAAGGCAATTGGTCGGCCAGGCAGATAGCGCCGAAGTCCGTAAACTATTGCTGTCCGCGGCTAAGGACGCAGCCGATCCCGGCCTCCAGGTCGATTCAGTCAATATTCTGAAGGACCAGGACGGCGACGACGTTCGAGATGTGTTGCTGGATGTGGTGCGGCATGACGCAAACGCCGGTGTACGGCTTAAAGCGCTCGAGGCTCTGCGGCGCTACTCCGACGATTCCGCCACACGTCAGGGCGTCGTCTTCGTGCTGGAACACGACGACAACCCCGGTGTCCGCTCCCAGGCGATCGACATGCTTGCTCCCTTGTCTGGGAGAGTAGGCTTCAGTCCCGAACTGGCCAACACTCTCGAGGAGGTCATCCGTTCTGAGCAAAACGACGATTATGTACACATGCGTTGTCTGCAGGTGCTTCAGGAAATGGGTGCCGTCTCGAACGTTTATTAGGTTTGGAATCATGCGCACCCTGACAGCATTTCTCCTGCTGGCTTTCGGCGCACTTACTCCGGTGTTTGGCGCCCAGGTCAGCCCCGCTGTTTATAATGCCTCGCTCAATGGAGACGTGGGCTATCTCGGGATTGCCTTGGGGGACATCGACGCAGACCGCGCAAGCGTCCTGAAACTCGGAGACGAGCGCGGAGTCGAAGTAATCCAGGTTGAGGATGGTAGTCCGGCGGACAAATTTGGTATCCGCATCGGAGATGTTCTTCTGACGTACAACGGCGAAACGGTTCTTAGTGTTCAGCAGTTGGGCCGCCTCGTTCGCGAAACGCCTCCGGGCAGGAAAGTCAAAATCCAGTATTGGCGTGATGGAAAAACCGGCACTCTTTCTGTGGTCACCGGCTCCTTGAAGCGTAACGACCCTGCTATTGCCGCGGAGTTCGCGCGCATGCAGACGCCGGGAAGCTTCAGCCACGCGGGTGCCGATATTCCCAACCCCCTCCTGCTCTGGAAAAGCTCTTTGCTGGGCGTGGAATGCGAGGCGGTCGATTCGCAGCTGGCCGAGTACTTCGGCGTCCGCCAGGGTGTGCTGGTGCGCTTTGTGCTAGATGATTCACCTGCCAAAAAAGCAGGATTCAAAGCCGGAGACGTGTTGACTTCCGTCGGCGGACGGCCAGTTGCCTCGCCTCGGGATGTCACAGCGGCCCTGCGAATGGACCGGCACGGAGAAAAAACGATTCCCGTCGCCATCGTCCGTCATCGCAAGGAACTCACGCTGCACGTTGTGCCTCCTGAAAATTAAGAGGGGAGGCCCGGCGTATGCCCCGTGTGCATG
>DATIMM010000146.1:0-8360 GCA_035475295.1 Bryobacteraceae bacterium | reverse complement strand
GCTTCTTGAGTCACTGGATCGCCAGACGCACCGCGATTTCGAAGTCATAGTAGTCGATCAGAACACCGATGGCCGCCTGCTGCCGATCCTGCGAGCGTTTGAGAACCGGCTGGAGCTGCGCCGCGTGGAATCCGCTCCGGGCCTCTCGCGAGCCCGCAACGTGGGCCTTCGGGTGATCTCGGGAGAAGCGGTCTGTTTCCCGGATGACGATTGCTGGTATCCGCAAGACGTGCTCAGCCGCGTAAACAAGCTATTGACAGACAATCCAGGGTGGCAGGGCATCATCGGCGATTCGGTGGATGAAACTGGACGGCCGACCCTCCCGTGGCGCGATCGCGCAGGCAAATTGACGGAGCCGATGAGCTGGCGACGGGCCATTTCGTACGCGATTTTTCTTCGATCGGCGGTTGTAAGGAAGATTGGTGGCTTTGACGAGGCGCTGGGCCTTGGTGCCGGCACGCCTTGGGGCAGTGGCGAAGATAACGACCTGGTGCTCCGGGCGCTGGAGGCAGGATGCCACGTTCGATACGACCCGAGCATTCACGTCTGTCATCCGAGGCTGTTCCCCGTCTTCGGCAAGAGCGGCTGGGCTAAGCGCTATAGCTATGCGCTCGGGGATGGAAAGCTTCTGCAGAAGCATCCGATGCCGCTTTGGTGGCGGCTGCTGTTTTTTGCTGTACCGGTTGGGCGGGCGATGGGGTCTCTGATTCGACTGAAGCGCAAAGAGGCGTACTTTCACTGGTTGACATTTAAGGGGCGCGTGAAGGGAGTTCGGTCGGGGAGAGAGTTGGGTTGTGGGAAGGGGGTTTTTCCGTTGGAAGATGCTTTTTAGCAGTTCACGTGTTGGATTAGGCGGTCAGCGTTGACGGCGATATCCGGTCAACGCTGTCGCGAAGCGCTTCGGCAACGATGCCGATCTCACCGTCGGTGATACCCACGCTCGACGGCAAACTCATTGCATGCTCGTGGAACTTAGGCGCAAAGTCGCAGGCAGATAGGTACGCCCTGTCGTGAAACATCGGAAGGTCGTACAGAGGCGTCCAGACAGGCCTCGCTTGTATGCCAAGCCCATTTAGCCGTTCGACGATTGGGAATGAAGGTTCGCTCGTCATCACGGTATAAAGCCAAAAAATAGATCGCCCACTGACTGACTCGGGATGTAACCGGGCGCAGCCCGAACCTTGTAGCACTCGTTCATATTTGATTGCGGTCCCACGCTTAATCGCAACAAATTCGTCTAAACGCTCCAGCTGGGCCGTTCCCAAGGCGGCGCAGATGTTGTTGAGCCGGTAGTTGTATCCAATTTCATCATGTTGAAATTTGACGGGATCCGATTTCGCAGTCGTTGACAGGTGCCGACCACGATTGGCCATACGTTCGCTATCGGTCAGCACTGCGCCACCACCACCAGTCGTCACAATTTTGTTCCCGTTAAAGCTTGTGATCACCTGCCTCATTTCCGAATCGATCTTCGGGCTGAGCGCCCCGATCGGACGAGCTTTGTATGTAGCGCCTAAACATTCGGCTGCATCCTCGATGACGGGGAGACCGAATTGCTGAGCCAAGTCGGCAATGGCATCTACATCGGCCATGTCACCCAGTAAGTGCACCGGTAGAATCGCCGAAATACGTCGGCCCGTCATACGGTTCCAGAGTTTCCCGTCTCTCGTAATACAATCCTTGTTGAGGAAGTCGGAAACCTTCCCAACATCCATTTGCCAGTCGTGGGGATCGATGTCTACCAAAACCGGCCAAGCACGGCAATATGCAACTGCGTTCGCAGGCGCTACGAACGTGATTGCCGGCATTACCACCTCTGAGTCGGGCTCAACACCCGCAGTGAGCAATGCAATGTGAAGCGCCGAAGTGCCACTATTCATCGCGACAGCGAAGCGGGACCCGGTACGGAGGGCAAGGTCTCGCTCAAACCGGCTTACGAACGGCCCGACGTAAGATAACCAGTTTGTGTCAAGACATTCCTTAATGTAGGTCCACTCATTGCCTCCAATTGTCGGAACTGATAGAGGAATGGGCTTGAAGTCTGAATTGCTATTTTGTCCCATAATCTTGTATTACAAAACGGGACCTAACTTGGTCCTCATGTGCAAGGTCGAATGATGCGAGCCGGGACGCCGGCTGCCACAACTCTGTCGGGCATATCCTTTGTAACGACGGCGCCCCCACCGATTATGCTGCTACTACCGATTCGCCTGCCCTCCAACACCGTAGCCCCTATTCCGATATGAGTTTCGCAGCCCACAACCGCATTTCCGGCCAGACGGGCGCCGGGTGCGACGTGTACATGATCCTCAATAACGCAGTCGTGCTCGATGATTGCTGCGGAATTGATAATCACGTTATCGCCGACTAATGCGCAAGCATTTACAATCGCCCCCGCCATAATGGAGACACCCCGGCCAATTTTAGCTGAACGCGCAACGCAAGCTGTCGGATGAATTGCGCTCGGCATGGAAAACCCCTGCCTAACGATCATTTCGAATAGTTGCTTTCGCATGTGCCCTCGTCCAATCGAGCCTAGGCCAACAAATGCGTTTTCACATTGCTGCCGAATTTGGGGAAGTAGATCGTCTCCGCCAAGAATGGGTACACCCAGAAGTGTTGAACCCCAGAGGTTGCGGTTCTCGTCCAAAAGTCCGATAATCCGGTATTCGGAACGCAGTTGGAGGATATCGACGAGGACCTTGGCGTGTCCGCCGGCGCCCATACCAACGATGAAAGGCTCCGACAGGTTACACAAGTTACTTACCTGTCTGCTTAAACATTTCGCGGGCTTTGCTGTAATCTTCAACTTGCCCGATATCAAGCCAGTAGTCCTCGATGAGGAAGCGGCTGATTCGCTCTCCGGCGCGTAGCAGTGCCTTAATCAGTTGATCAATACCGAAATAAGTATCGGCAGGAATAAATTTCATGATTCCAGGACTCATGCAGTACATGCCAGCAACAATTTCGAGCTTGAAGTCCGGCTTTTCTTCCACCCCGGTGATGTAGCCATTCTCTGTGGTAACGTTTCCGAAACGGAATGGCGTCGTGATGATCTTCGTTCCAACCGTGAGGAGGGAATCTTCGCGCGAGCCGAAATCATGAAATCTCTTGAAATCAAGCTTGGTTACGATATCTCCGTTCATAACCAAAAAGGGTGATTGCAATTCCCGTTCCAGCAGTTTTATCGGTCCGGCCGTTCCCAACGGACTTGTCTCCTTACTGATGTGAATTTTTAGCCCCAGCCTCGAACCATCCCCCAGGAACGCCTCAATCAGATGCGAAAGATAATTCGTAGCTATGTAAACGTCGGTTGCCCC
Organism: Bryobacteraceae bacterium; assembly: GCA_035475295.1. Taxonomy (GTDB): domain Bacteria; phylum Acidobacteriota; class Terriglobia; order Bryobacterales; family Bryobacteraceae; genus Bog-105. The sequence continues at coordinate 5,040 of DATIMM010000146.1, read as the reverse complement.
CGCTTCTTGTAGACTCACTAACTGGTGTTCGAGAATCGATCTGTCACCCAGTGGGAGCAAGGGTTTCGGAAGTACTTCCGTGAAAGGACGAAGCCGGGTCCCCAGCCCACCAGCCAATATCACCGCGTCCATTCTCTTGACCTCACCCGCTCAGGACCTCCTCATATAAAGCGAGCCACTTCGGAGTCACTCTTTCCCATGCCATTAAATCCCAAATTGGCTTGGCATTTTGGGCTGCGCGTGATCTCTCAGAAGGAAAATCCGAAACTACTTGGTTGAGCTTCGCTGTTAGATCGGAAACGGCCGCAATTTCGTGAAACACGATCTTGTTGGACCGCAGACGACTATAGGGAAGCCATGATCCGGTAATCAGAACAGCACCGGCGTACAAAGCCTCACACATTGAGGCGCTGAATTGATCGGAAATGGGTATGTGAATTGCTATTGCTGTGGAACAGCGCAAAGCACTCACTGCTTCGTCGGACAAGAACTGATCTACGATGGAAACCGTTGTTCCGATCTCCGATGCCGCTTCCCGAACCTTCTCTGTGTATCCGGGTGGCGCCGAATAGGTCATAGGGACTACTATTGCTAAACTCTGTAGCAGTTCTGGGTTGAGTTTCTTGATTGCTTCCAAAGCCGCGAGATGCTGATTTCCGGGAACCGCGCTATTCCCAACGGAGACAAGAATTTTGTTTGCAGGAATCCCTAACTCCTTCAGGACAGATTCCGATTTAGGACGTGCTGCTTCAATATTCTCCAGATTGTGTGCGCCATAACTGAGCAGCCGAACTTTTTCCGACCATTGGTGTCCGAATTTGGCCAGGAACGTCGCCTGCATTTCGGGAGTCGCTACTGTGAAAACCGTAGCGCGGGAACACGCTTCGAACTGTTTTGCATATTCGCGAATGCCGGCGGTGCGATACAAGTCCGAGCCCCACAACGAAATCACTACTTTGGCATTTCGGCGTAGCTGCTTTAATAACGACAGCCGATCGGGGGCGAAATAGTGCCAGTGATAAAGATCATACCCGTCAAGTGACTTTCGATGATCTGTGTTACAGAAGGCGTCTGTCGCACTGTCAATAGCGCGTTCCTTCCAGTTGCGCGCTTCCCACGGCGGGCGGTGTCCGAGCAGACCGTGGGCCACATGCGGCACGAGTTGAAATGCCGATTTTAGGCCTCGCGGCCGTCCAGGAGGTTCAGGCCATTCTTCAAAGCGATCAAAGATCGCGCTTGGATCGGTGTGGCCCACTCGTCCATTAGGACTTCCGAAGCCAAATCCAGAAAATGTGTACTGGTTCGATTTACGTAAGCGCTCGACCTGTCGAAAAACGACAGAATGGACGCAGTTGGCCCCCGCAATCATAAGCACGTTGCGAGTGTTTTCGCCACTGACATTCATGCTAGACGTTATAAAGTTCAAACTTATACTTGCTGAGATTTGTTCGATCTCGGAACCACGTAGCGGTGCGTTCCAACCCTTGTCTAAGCGGCACAGCCGGTCGAAACCCTGATCTGAGTGTGAGCTTTCGATTATCGCAAACTAAACGGCGTACCTCGCTGTTAACAGGACGCAACCGGCTCTCGTCGCGCCGCGCGGATGCTTTGGTTCCCAAAACATCCGCGATTAACTCTAACAGCTCTCCAATGCTGATCTCATGGTTAGAGCCAATGTGAAAGGCTTCGCCAAAGCCGCCCTCCATGGCCGCGATTGCGAGCAGACCTCGACACGTATCCTCTACGTAAGTGAAATCCCGCGTCGTCGAGAGATCACCCAATTCTATGCAGTCCTTCCCTGAAAGAAGCTGGGAAATGATGGTGGGAATTACGGCTCGGGCGGATTGCCTTGGCCCGTAAGTGTTAAAGGGCCTGGCGATCACAACAGGGAGTTCGTAGGCGTAATGAAAGCTCAAAGCCATGGCATCAGCGCCGATCTTAGATGCGCTATAAGGCGATTGCCCGCAGAGCGGATGATTCTCATCTATGGGAACATACTTAGCCGTGCCATAAACCTCGCTTGTAGATGCCTGAACGAACTTCTTTGAGCCATGCCGAAGGGCCGCTTGACAGAGGTTCATTGTGCCCTTAATATTTGTATCGACATAGCTATCGGGAGCTCTGTAGGAATACGGAATCGCAATCAATGCAGCAAGGTTGAAGATCACGTCGATGCCCTTTACGAGATCCAGGCAAAAGTGCCCATCTCTGATATCCCCGCTGACTACGTTAATGCTTGGGAGCCTGTCAATCGCCTCAAGCCAACCCCAGGAGTTAAAGGAATTGTATTGAACCAAAGCGGTGACGTTCTGACCTTCTGCTGCCAGCATCTCCGTCAAATGAGAGCCGATAAATCCCTCTGCGCCGGTAACCAAAACATTGAAATTGGCCATTAACGTACTCGGTGGTGCCTCGATGATCTGATGAGCACTGAGGTTCACCTGAGGCAAACGATTTCTACAAATTCAAAGAATCAAGACGAAATTTCAGCTACGCACCTCTCATCTTAACTGAACGAAGAATCGGCGCCTCTGCGGCTCCAGCTTGTCGACAATCCTCTGTAGTCCGATGCGCTCGCTCCTTGCTCCACTAGTGCGACGGATATTGTTGGGTCACACTTCTGGCCGCGTAAAGCGCAATCCTCAGAACTAATATGGTGTTTATGAATCCGTCTGCTGAGGCACGCCACAGCGATACGGCGCCCGTCACCGCGATCATTCCCACATACAATCGTGCCAACTATCTCGGCGAGGCGCTCGCGAGCATTCTCGGGCAGACGTCTCCACCAACCCAGGTCATCGTGGTCGACGACGGCTCAACGGATGGAACTCGAGACGTGGTCGCCGGATTTGGCCCGGCCGTCGAGTATGTGGCAAAGCCGAACGGCGGCAAATCCTCGGCCCTGAATCTTGGATTGCAGCACGCCATTGGGGAGTTGATCTGGATTTTCGATGACGACGATATCGCTGAACCCGATGCACTCGTAAAGTTGGTGCGGGCTCTGGCGGACAATCCTCATTGCGGCTTTGCATTCGGAGAATTCGATATATTCACGACCGCTGAGAATGGCAGGACTCAGATGAGTCGGGCCAGCTTCCCGGATGTCAACCCAGAGGATCTTTACCTGGCTCTGATGGAGCGTTCATTTATCCTGCAGCAAGGCCTGTTAGTGAGAAGATCCTGCTATGACGTGGTGGGGGACTTTGACGAAACTCTGATCCGATCGCAAGATTTGGATATGATGCTGCGCCTTGCGCGCCGCTACCAGGGCGTGAAGGTTGAAGGAATTCTTTTTCATCTGCGTCAGCATGCCGGAATCAGGGGATCGGGGACTTCTCCTCTTCTCGCCGCCCGCGTCGTTGATGGATGGGTAAAGAGTGACCGGAAGATTATGGGCGAAATCTATGCGACACATGATTTGCGGGATTTTTTGCCGGCGGGATCGTACACGGCGGAGCTGACGGAACGGCAGAAATTGACCGCGTTGCTGCAGCGGTCGTGCATCATGGCCCGAAAAGGGATGTGGCACCAGGCGGCGCAGGATCTCAGCCGCGCCGGTGAGGTGGCGCGAACCGCAGGAAATACTAAGCTTACTGAAGATCAAACCAGTATTCTCCATCGAGTGTTCGACCTGTTCAGTTATGCCCCGCATACATTTGCAAGCTCTGCCGAGTTCCAGCGCGCCCTCAATGAAATGAAGCCGGCGCAACTCCGGCGTCGAATGCGCGCATCAATTCTCTGGTCTCTCCCGTTCACGATCGGGGCTGTCCTCCTTCATCGCCAATACGCTAACTTTTGGAAGTTTCTGCGCGCCTATTTTGTGCTGGCCACTCCGGATGCAGTACTGCGGACCGTGTTCACCCGGTCTTTTTTCCACGCTGGTATGAATCTCGTCCGTTCCAGGCGTGTTTCGAACGTAGCCAGTGGGCGGCACACCAGGTCGGCGGCTTCGATTCCGGCAGCGTGATGGTCAAAGCTTCTTTTGAAGGATTCCCGCGGGACGCAGTTCGGGAACGGATTCTGAGCGCGCGCCAGCTCGAATGCGTAGGACGAGTCGGGCCAGGAAAACTACACCCGTGATGGCGGCCAAAATTACCAGGAATGTACCGATGCGGAAATCTGCCTCTTGTGGTGTTCTCGCCACCAGTTTTGCCACGGGATTCCCGAAACTCAAGTAGACCGCTGTTGTTACTGTCGCGATCGTTAAGACGGAAATCTGAGATGCACCGCAAACCAGGTTGCCTAAGCTGCGAATCAGGCTGAATGGAAAGAATTTGACCATTCCATCCCAATCCGCGAACGCGCCGTAAGACAGCACGTTTCCCCAAGAAGTGATTTTCATCAGAAGAACAATGCCGAAGTGAAAAAGTGTTGCGAGTGCGCACACCAACCTCATTAAAAATCGACGAAAGAAGAGGCATATGAAAGCAATCTCGAGCGCGCAGGAAAACCAATCGAGCGGCTCCCAGAACCACCCTGATCGAATCTTTAGCGCCTCGTGTGAAAACCAGGTTGCGCTCCCCATAACGAAGTGAGCGATGACTACCTTTGCGAGTACCGCGTGCGTCCAAGGATTAAGCCAACCGCTAATAACCTTGGGAGCCCCGGCCGATAGCATCATGATGCTCAGGATGAAGGCAAATAAGGCAATCGGCATCGCCTTAGTAGGCGACGCTGTATTTTGCCTTCGTCTGCCGTCAACGGACCAGGCCATACCCCATCCCGCCCAAGCGAAGAGGATCGGAATGGGAACGATGACAAATTCATGGTTTATCTTTCCAAACGAGTACTCCCAGGCTTGAAGGAATGTAAATCCCAGGCTAAAAGCGACGGATGCAATTCTGGTCCAACATCCGAAGAGCATACAAACCGTGGCAAATACGAGAAAGCCGTTCAACTCGTAAAAGAATGGTGCGCCGGGAAATCCGTGGAAGAAGAAAAAAGTGGGCCCCAGCGGCGGGTTGAAAAAGGAATCGGGAAACGAGGAGACCCAAAGGCCTTGGGGCAAATACGTCGCCAGAATGACGAGCGCGAAAACGA
>DATIMM010000145.1:0-35354 GCA_035475295.1 Bryobacteraceae bacterium | reverse complement strand
GGCGCTCGCGTCGTACGCGCTGCTGCCCATCCTGCGAGCGTACTTCAAAGGGACAGGGGTGGAGATCGAAACGGCCGACATCTCGCTCGCCGGCCGTATTGTCGCAACCTTTCCTGAATATCTTAGGGAAGACCAAAAAATCCCCGACGAGTTGACGCGCCTTGGGGAGCTGGCCAAGACACCGGAGGCCAACATCGTCAAGCTGCCCAACATCAGCGCCTCGATTCCACAGCTACGAGACGCGATTGCGGAACTTCAAGCGAAGGGCTACAATATTCCCGACTATCCAGAGGTCCCCTCCACGGAGAAGGAGCGTGCGGTGCAGGCCCGGTTTGCCGGGGTCCTGGGCTCGGCCGTGAATCCCGTGTTGCGCGAAGGCAATTCCGACCGGCGCGCTGCCGGGTCCGTGAAAGCGTTCGCGCGGAAGCATCCACATAAGATGATGAAGCCCTGGCCGAAATCCGGCTCGGTGACGCGTGTCGCCCACATGAGTAACAAGGACTTTTTTGGCAGCGAGAAATCCGTGACGGTGAGCTCCGCCAGCGAGGCGCGTGTTGAATTCGTGGATTCCGCCGGCGCGGTGAAAGTCCTCAAGCAAAGAATCCCTCTGACCGAGGGCGAAGTGGTCGACTGCGCGGTGATGAACGTGGCGGCGCTGCGGAAATTCTATGCGGAGCAGATCACTGCTGCCAAGGCTGATAATGCTCTGTTCTCGCTGCATCTGAAGTGCACGATGATGAAGGTCTCAGACCCAATCATGTTCGGGCACTGTGTGGCAGAGTATTTCGCCGATGCCCTGCAGAAACATGCCGGGGTCCTCGCGGAGATCGGCGCCAACGTAAACAACGGACTGGCCGACGTGCTCAGCAAAATCCACCAGCTTCCAGGCGAGAAAAAGGCTGAGATCGAAGCCGATATCGCAGCTTGCTATCAAGAGCGTCCCGGTTTGGCGATGGTGGATTCGCGTGCGGGCAAGACAAACCTGCATGTTCCCAGTGACGTGATCATCGACGCATCGATGCCGGTGGTGATCCGTGATGGCGGCAAGATGTGGAACAAAGAGGATGGGCTGCAAGACACTGTTGCCGTGATCCCGGACCGCTGCTACGCCACGATGTATCAAGTCGTGATCGAGGACTGCAAGCAGAACGGACAGTTCGATCCGGCGACCATGGGTAGCGTGTCTAACGTTGGGCTCATGGCTCAGAAGGCCGAAGAGTACGGTTCGCACGACAAGACGTTTGTCGCACCCGGCAACGGAACAATTCGCATCGTAGACGACGGCGGGAAGATCCTGCTGGAACAGAGCGTCGAGCCTGGCGATATCTTCCGCGCCTGCCAGACGAAAGATGAGCCCGTCCGCGACTGGGTGAAGCTGGGCGTGACACGGGCGCGGGCAACCGGTATACCCGCGGTGTTCTGGCTCGACCCGGATCGCGGCCACGATGCGCAAATCATTCAGAAGGTGAAGACCTACCTGGCCGACCACGACCTCTCCGGTCTGGAAATCAAGATCCTGAAGCCCGTACACGCGATGAAATTCTCGCTCGAGCGAATTCGCCGCGGCGAGGACACCATTTCCGTCACGGGTAACGTCCTTCGTGACTATCTCACCGACTTGTTCCCGATTCTCGAGTTGGGGACAAGCGCTCGTATGCTCTCGATCGTGCCGCTGCTCCAAGGGGGCCAGTTGTTCGAAACCGGAGCCGGCGGTTCGGCGCCCAAGCACGTGCAGCAATTGTTGAAAGAAGGTCATCTGCGCTGGGACTCACTCGGGGAGTACTGCGCGTTGGTGCCATCGCTGGAACTGATGGGGACAAAAGGCGGCAACCCGCGCGCAAACCTCCTTTCGAAGACGCTGGACGAGGCCATCGGCCGGTACCTCGAAGATGCCCGCTATCCCTCGCAGAAGGTGAACGAGATCGACAACCGCGGTTCGACGTACTATCTCGCGTTGGCGTGGGCAAAGGCACTCGCCGCCCAGGACGAGGACGGGGATTTGAAGCAACGCTTCATTCCGGTAGCCGCCGCGCTGGCGGCGGCCGAGGACAAGATCACGCAGGAGTTGTTGGCGGCGCAGGGCAAACAAGTGGACATCGGGGGGTATTATTTCCCGGACGACGATAAGTGTGTCGCAGCGATGCGGCCCAGCGCTACACTGAATGCGATCATAGATCGAATGTAGTAGCTTTTCGCCGTACCGGGCGCGACGCTCACGGTTGGAGCCGCGCTTCTTTGTATGCGAACGTGGTGAGTGCTCACATGCCAGATCTGCTTTTGGAGGTCCAAATTTCACGGGGCGAACCTTGGCGGAGCATCGCTACCGGTACATGGCCTGCTGGTGGCAGGCTTCTGCTCAGGCAGCCAACGGAGGCCTTACCGCCTAGACTCATTACGGCTCTACATCGCCATGTAGATGAGTTCGGACCGACGATTGGAATTTGGAACTACACCGTCGGGGATGCCAACTGTCAGGTGGTGTTCTCGCATTACAACTCGAATGTAATCAACTGAGAGAATCTCGCTGCGAGTTGAGGACAGGCAACTCTTGGCTAGCATGATTCCAGATGAACAGGCGCCGTTTATGTGGACATCATTCGGCCGCTCCACCCCAAAAATACATGGCAATATACGCGATCCACTTGCTGCAGATTAGGGATGACAAGTCATCTTTTCGTCTATAATTCCATTCGGATCTGTTGTCCGTACAATCTGGTGAGGATCGTGATGGCGGAATCGGAAAAGGGTCGAATCGCGCGACGGACTGTTGACCTACGTGTCGCCTTTGACATCGCGCTTTCGAACAGGCGGAAGTATCCCGTGGCGGAGTTCAAGGCGCGCTGCCTTACATCGAGATCACTGCTGGTGATCAGATGATTCACAAGAGCGTAGTGCGGGCAGTGAATGGTTTGCGGGAGTTCCTGGAAGTGGAACGAAAGCGAATCCCTGGAGATATCTTGTTTGAGGCGGACAGACTGGAGTGTCAGCTCTTCGCTGGCTATGATCCGAGCTTCGACGACGATGAGCCTCCCGGCTTATGAGCCGTATTCGCCTCAGATCGTTCCCGCTGCGTGTGATTGATCAACCCTTCACGACCACAGCGGAGTAGTCTGCAACCCCCTTCTCCGACTCGCCGACGATGCAGGCATGTGGACCCGATTCGTGAGTACCGCACCCCGTTACGAGCGAAGTATCCAACTCGCCGCAGGCGCTCTGTTATGGCCCTGCCCTTCTGATCCGACCTCCAACGTGTGCGGATATATTAGGCCTGCGCTCACAGTCCAGCGATATTAAATGAGCACTGGATCGCTGCAACAATCGCGAGATGACAGGCAACAATGAGGTAATTCCACTGAATGTTCCGACCGCTTACGATGGTTTGGGATGATTCTATGACACGTACTGGCGGAATGTGACTGTTAAAATTCTGCCAGCGTTGGACTGTATGATTCTGAGTGCACTCCGACCCGGGTGCCGCATCCTTGACCTGTGCTGTGGAACAGGGCATCTATCAGCCGCCTTCTGTCGCCGCAGATTGAACGTCGTTGGGCTGGATGGATCGTACGACATGCTGCGCTTTGCTAAGCAAAACGCTCCTCAAGCGGAATTCGTCGTTGCCGATGCGCGCACTTTTCAGTTTTCGGACAACTTTGATGCGGTGATCGCAGTTGGCGATAGCCTGAACCATATGCTCACGTCAAGAGATCTCGGAGCAGTGTTCGGCAATGTCATTATCGCCCTCAAGCCCGGCGGCACGTTTATTTTTGATCTGAACGTGCCCGAAGCATTCAGGACGGAGTGGCACAAGAGCTCAACTGTGGTCGGGACCGATCTCCTGATGTACGTTCGGGGATCGTATGATAAATCCGAGCCCGAAAACTCTCGTTGAGGGTACAGAGTTGGGGCGAGCTAAGGCGAGGGCTGAAATCGCTGAGAGTCGTCGGTCACCCTGGGCCAGCCTTTATGCACTGGTGCGGTAGGCTGCGGTTCCTTGGTGGGCGATGGCGTCTGCGCGGCCGGCGCGCCATCCCGATCAGGCGCACTCTGATCCTCAGACGGCATCGGGCCCGAACTCGTGGCGTCGTTTACAGCGATTCTGGGTTGCCGTGACGCAGGGGGCGTTTTCGAGTCCTTTGGATTGAGTTTGACGGGTGCCGCCACAGCCGTGCCCTGGGGATCTATCGAATCTGGTTCACGCGACACTTCCAGCAGCCTTCCACTGTTGCGCCCAGTGCCGGCACTGACGTAAGCGCGACGGTAGCGGACTTCAGCGTTCGGATATTCGGCTCCGGCGGACCGGCTCAAGGCCACTGTAACGAGACGCTGTTCCGGTGTTGCAGCTCCCGTCGGCCAGTAGAAGTAAATCGCGTATCTTTCCCGGAGCCTGGCGAGCGTGTCTTCGAACGCGGAAGCCCCGCCTACAGGCATAACATCCCCACCGGAATCTGCGGCGATGTCAGCCGTGCCGGCAGAATGAGACGGATCGCCTCTACCGATGGTCACGCCGCCGGGTAACCGCGAACCTCCTCCGGGCCACGGGATTCCACCTCCGGGCCACGTGCCACCACCCCCGCCCCATGGTCCGTTTCCGCCGCCGACTGGACCGGATCCGCCCCAGGGCCCGCGACCTCCCGGTCCGCGTCTGCCTCGCACAAGACTCTCGTCGTAGGGCGCGCGGAGAAAACTCAGCACAGCGTTCGATTCGTCAAGAGCTTCCTCGACGCGCGGTTGATTCTGTCCGTCCTGTGTTTCGTCGTCCGTCAGCACCACGATGGCTCTACGGGCATCGGGTCGCCCCTGCTTTTTGATGTAACTTGCTGCGTCCAGAAGAGCATGCGTGATGTGGGTACCGCCATTGAAGGACTCCGATTGGAGAATGGCGTGCATCTCCTCGCTGATCTGGCCGTGATCCGAGCGAAACGGGAGCTTCAGCCGGGTCCGGGTATCGAACACCATGACGGCAACACGATCGCTCGGGGCCAGCACGCGCAGTGCGGTTTCTGAGGCGTCTGCAATCCGTTCAATATAAGGCTGCATGCTGCCGCTTACGTCCAGCAAGAGAAGCACATCGACGGGCATTTTTTCGCTCAAGAAACTGCGGATCGGCTGCGGTTTCCCATCGACGCGCAACACGAAATCCTTCGCCAGTAGGCCAGTAATGGTTTTACCCATTGCGTCAACAACCTGCGTGTCCACACGCGTCATGACGATCTCGCTTTTAAAAACAGCCGGGTCGTCGGCCGCGAGTGCCCCGAACGAGAGGACCAGTAAACCCACAACGAAACGAAACATGCGAAACCAACTAAGAAACGCGACGCGGTCCGCTCGGCCCAGGTTTCGGCAAAGCGCAGTGCTACTTCCCGTAAATCGACAAACCGGAGGTAACCGGGTGCAGAAAATCGTGGGCGCGGTACGGAAGCTTGCCGCGCGGCCAGGAATTGAGGTCCTAGCCTAGGACTTCGTATAGGCGGCATGACCTGGATGAGCGGCACCTACGATCCGGATCTCAATTTTATTTTGGGGGCATCCGGAATCGAATCCCCCATGTATGGCGGTGGACGCCCAGGCGACAATCTCTATAATTGCTCCATCGTCGCCATCGATCCGGATACGGGAACGCTCTCGTGGCATTTTCAAGCGCCTCCGCACGTGCCTAATTGGGAGGCCGTTGAAGATCCGGTATTAGCCGATGCTGAGTTCGATGGAAAACCGCGAAAGTTACTCCGGCAAGCCTCTCGAAATGGATACTTTTTCGTCTTGGATCGTACCACCTGCGAAGCGTTGTTGTCCATGCCGTTTTCGTTCCTGCCCAAATCAAACACAAGCGCGGACACCTGCACAACAACAGAGCGGAAAACTCCCACCAGCCTACCTGTGAACGTTACCGGGCGGCACGCCAGCAACGTTTCCACCGGTGGAATACGGCCACATTTTCCTGTGCGCTCGAAATATCATAACTGCACAGCCAATCCTGTGCAGGCAAACTCGGGTGATTCGCAAACTCGATTACTCTCGGGCGTTAACTGGTCAATACCAATCAAGCGGTTCGCAGCACGTTCCTTGTAAGTGTTGTCTCAGTTGCAGAAGAGGCCGTTGCTTCTTCGATCGCCTCGGCCAAAACGCACGTGCTCTCCATGATTGCTTCTTCTGTAATCACCAGAGGCGGCGCGAGTTTAACAGTGGCCCCGCCTACTCCTACCGGAGCAAACAATAGGATTCCTTTCTCATAGCAACGGCGGACCACGTCCCACGCCAAGGCGCCGTCGGGATCTTTGGTTCCTGGATGCACGCAGAGGAGACCAGCCACCAAGCCTCGCCCATGCACAAACCCAATATTAGGGCAGGAACGATGGATCTCGTGTAAGCAGCTATGCAACAGATCGCCGGTACGCCTTGCATTACCAACCAGATCATGGTCCATGATCACTTCGATAGATGCCAAGGCGGCCGCGCAGCAGACGGGATTACCGGTGTGAGTTGAAGTCATCGTATTTACCCCGGGCAAGTCCATCACATCCGGCCGACCGGCGACGGCCGAAAGTGGTAGAGAACTTGAAATGCCCTTACCGAACAAGGCTAAGTCTGGAGTAATGCCATAATGCTGAAAGCCCCAGAGCGTTCCTGTACGGCCGAAGCCAGCCTGCACTTCGTCAAATACCAATAGGGCGTGATTTCGAATGCACCATTCGCGCAGATTAACGATGTAGGCCGGGTCGGCGAAAGCGGCGCTCCCTCCTTGATAGGTTTCGACAATGACGCCGGCTATAGATTCTTCACGTACTCCATAATCCTTCAGATAACGTAGAAAGCTTTCAAACGATGTGTCTGGAGTCCGGTAACCATCGGGGAATGGCAACTGTAAGAATCCGCTGTCCAAATTCACAATCCAATCCTTGAGAGAATCAATTCCGCCCGCTTGTTGCGCGCCAAGCGTGCGGCCGTGAAACGCGCTATGGAATGAAAGAATTATGTGCTTGTCCCGGCCTCCGACTTTCAAACCGTAAGTGCGGCAGAGCTTGATTGCACACTCAACGGTTTCCGATCCAGTGGTAAGCAGCAGAATTTTTTTGAGTGGCTCGGGGAGTAGCGTACCCAGCCGCTCCACCAGCCGCGCGCGGATTTCGCTTGGGAAACAATAATTCGTGAGCAGAGCGGACTGTGCTTGCGCCGTAATAGCTTCGATTAACTCCGGCCGGCCATGGCCCGCGTTGGCGACTAGCACACCGGATGACAAGTCGATCCAGCAGTTGCCCCAGGAATCGTAGACCTGGAAACCCTCGGCCCGGTTCCACACGATGGGCGGTTGACCGCTCATGGATCGCGGCTCCCAGTGGCGCAGCTTCTGGAGAATGGGAAGCGATTCGGGAACAGGCAAGTCAGTAACGATGCGGCGGAGTGGCGTTTCGACTCTAGGCACACTGACGGGAAGCAAAGGAAACTCGAGAGCCATTCACTCGATTCTACAGAAGAATCCAGGGTTTTATTGCAAAGTTTAGACAATGCACAAAATAGGATCCGGTGGGTGGTGAACTAGGTGGGAGTCGGGCGGCGAGACGGAACACTTGGCTATAAATCGGGCCTCAGCCAACGCGTTTTTCTTTGCCACCCAGCGAACCCGTCCTTTACAAATCATATGCGTCGGAGCGCGCGAGTGTTCGACCTTATCAGGAAAACAGATCCCCTATACGGTCTCCGGAACCACGAATGGCGCCCGATACTGCTGCCTGGAGAACATAGCATTCGCCTCGTGATCATCCTGGCAGGTAAGCGTTTCAGGATTGAAATGGAGGGTGCGACCAAGCCGATACGAGATGTTCGCCAAGTGGATGAGATAGACCGAGGGTACAGCCTCTTCAAGAGGTGCGTTCAGATCAGAGTGTTTCCGAGTGCGGACGGCTTTGATAAAGTTCGCCCAGTTATTGCCGATCTCTTCGTCCTTGCTTTTTGGGCCAGGCTCTTGTTCCTTACCTAAGAACGTTTCGTACCCGTTCGCCGTACTCAAGTATCCTTTCGATCCATACACGATATTGCCCACGCTGGCGTGGGTACCGGCCGCGGGACCCGACATTTTGTCTGCAACGGTCAAGATATCCGCCTCACTGTTCGTGATCCAGTGGCGTACTTCGAATACGAGCATCTGCTTGCGTCCCGCTTCATTGAATTCGAAGGTGGCGACCATGGTGTTCGGCGTTTCCTGATCATCGTCGAACATAAAGTGACCGCCGGTTGCGGAAACCTTGTTCGGGTACTTTACCCCAAGCAGCCAACGTGCCGCATCCATCTGATGAACACCCTGGTTGCCGATGTCACCATTGCCGTAATCCCAGAACCAGTGGAAATTGTAGTGAAATCTATTCCGTGTAAAAGCGTGCTCCGGTGCCGGACCGAGCCAAAGATCGTAGTGCACACCCGGCGGTACGGGTTCAGCCGGCGTATGGCCTATCGTGTTGCGCCATTTGTAACAAAGCCCTCGCGACATGTATACGTCACCGAGCAAGCCGGCCCTGACATGCTGAACGGCTTCCTGCATTGTCGGTGAAGACCGAGCATTCGTACCGTGCTGAACCATGCGGTTGTATTTTTGAGCAGCAGCCATAATCTGGCGAGCCTCAAAGATGTTGTATGCGCAAGGCTTCTCCACGTAGACGTCTTTGCCGGCCTGACAGCCCCAAATTGTTTGCAGCGCGTGCCAATGGTTCGGTGTGGCAATCGAGATAGCGTCGATCTCTTTGTCTTCCAGCAGCTTCCGAAGGTCAGTAAAAGCTGCCGGGCGTTTACCCGTAAGCTTTTCAGCATCGCCTAACCGCTGCTGAAGCACCGACTCGTCTACATCGCATATTGCAGCAATCTCCACACCTTGCATTTTGGAATAAGCACGGATGTGGTTTTGTCCCTGTCCTCGAACACCCACACAGGCAACGCGAACCGTGTCATTAGGGCTCGACCGGACCGTATGCGCTCCTGCCAACGCTACTGCTGAACTCATGAAAAAGTGTCGCCGATTCATAATAGTTCTCCTTGATTCCGATTTGATAAAGATACAGAGTGCGGCTGGTCTCGTATTGTATAGCCGCCCATTCAACCAGTCGAGCGACACGGGTGGCATCTGGATGGCCTTCTCCAATTTGAGACCTCTTTTCCAGTTGGCCGCGGCGAGCATGGGCCCGATCCTGCGCTCACACCAGGGCCGCTTTGACCCACTTTGAAAACGTCTGTCGCATCCCGTCCAATTCGACGCCTAACGTGAATCGATCTCCACTCTGTGCGTTCGCGTACGTCTTCAGGGTATGCGCATACCGATCCCGGGCCGAGCTCAGGGGTAATGCCGCGCCGTTCGGTCCGACTGGATTCTGCACCCAGACGTGTTTTGGCGCTACAGCAGAGCAGATTTCCGGCAAGTCAAAGTGTTGAAGGAGTCCAAAAGCAATCGAATCTACTCCCAAGACGTATTCTTCGGATGCAACGAGCGATGCAAAGTCGGTCAAGGTTCGGTCGAGAAGGAGGGCTCTGATTCGACGATCTAGCGCGGCACCAAAGATCGCTATTAGGCCGGCGACTCCGCTTCCGAAGAGCCCGATGCGCGAAGGATCGACGTCGTCGCGCTTGCTCAGATAGTCGATACAGCAAAGGAGATCGGCTGTTCTCTGACCTATAAGCGGAGCACCGGCGGTAAGACTCACAAGTGAGTACGCCATGGCGACGGAGCGCGAATAAAAAAGCGGTCCGGAAGCGGGAAAGCGCGGCGTCGCTTGTCCTGTAGCGCGGGTGTCAATTGCGCAGAGTGCGACGTTTTGCTGCGTCACTTCGCTAAGAAGGCTCAGATCATCGAACAACCGATTCTTCCCCGCGCTTGACAGGATCACGACAACTGGGAGCCGTGAAGTTGCCGCGGAGGGCTTTACGAACCAGCCTGGAACTCGTACAGTCGATTCGGAGTAAACCTCGAATTCCTCAATGACGAAGTTTGGCGTAGTGCTTTTGGACAGAATAGAACTTTGTCCGCTTCGGGTTTGGCCGGGCAGGGCAAGAATCTCGCGGAGGACCTCGGGAAGCTTCTGGATCTGCTCGCCGCCCGAACTCCGGCGGGACTGAATCGAATGCAGACGATCACAGTTGATTTGGACGGCGCTGCGCCCACCAAGCGATGTCAGGATCTGGCCCGTCGGCGTGCAGAACAGCGCCGACTCCGGAACTGAATCGAAATCAGCCTCCACGTTGTCCCCCTGACCATGTTTGAGCCACCTATTAAACCATTCATAAGTAGAGCGGCGATGGAAGAAATCGTAGTCGTGGGGAAGATTGGAAGCAGATAGCTCGACCTTGTCAGTCGCGCCATAAATGGAACACAGGTCTTTAACCTCTTGGAAGATTTCGCGCGTCCCATGCTCGTAGTGCGGCGAGTATGTTGCGCCCACATCCATATGCGTAAAGCAGATCAGGAGCGGCTTCGGAGCAAACGCGGCTAGCAGGTCTCCCCGGTCCAAACCGTGCTTTAGGCTTCCAATGATGTTCTGTTCGGCGTCCGCATACGCCCCTGGAGGTTCGTAGTTCGCACCGGCAACGTTCTCTGTATGGCCTTCGACTACTACTGCCGCGTGAATGCGCGGTTCGAGTGCACAGAGGTACATCGTTTGCGTGCCGCCGCCAGAGTGCCCACAGCATCCTATGCGCGAGCTGTCGACCTCACTGCGCGTTAACAGATAATCCAGAGCCCGTATGCCGTCCCAAACCTCGAACTGCGTCGCAGTGGACCCAAGGAGCAAGGCTGGAAATCCGAATTGGTCGTGCTCGCCCGTGGGAGAAAGCCGTGAGCGCGTCGTCCCAGGAATGAGGTACTGTAAGCGTTCGCCCTGTCCGGGAGGATCCCATGTAAGAACCACGAATCCCTTCCGTGCGAGATTCTGAAACAGGATCTGGTAACTTCTGAATGCCTTTCCGTCAGGGGTATGTCCCAGCGGAGAAATGATACCAGGGAATGGACCTTTTCCAGAGGTTGGAATATACAGATGTGCGGGAACGTAGAACTGTGGCTGTGCTTCGAAAATGAGCTTTTCAATTCGGTATCCCTCGCGGTCAATCGTTCCCGTCGTCGTGGCGTTCAAGGGACTTCTCTCCAGAGGCCCTCCGATAAGATCCCAAATTGTGTTTCGAATGAGCGAAGCGCGCTCCTTGGCGTCTCCTTCTGCTTTTATATTCGACAAAGCAGCTTTTCGCCTGACTCGGGCGGAGTCAACTGTGGCTTTGAGATAGTTTGGAAAGTCGTTCCAGTATTCTCGCCTTAGATCGCCGATCGATCCACGGTGCTCGTTGCCGACGACTTCCTGCGCGAGGCCAGCCGGTCCGGAGAACTGAGTTGCAGCCAGTAGTGAACCAGCCTGAAGAAACGTCCGCCGTTTCATAAGAGATAAAAGGCTCCAATCGTCATCAGTCGCGTTATTCCGATCTTGTGCTCGGGAGGCAGGCCACCCGCCACAAGGCCGTTCCTTCCCACCCGCTCTGCATGCCAGTCACCCGCTGAATCCATTCAGAAAGTCAGTTTCAGCGCAAACTGCAGAATGCGCGGGTCGCTCGCAGCTGTGATTTTTCCAAAGGACGAAGACGTGAGTATGTTCTGTGGCTGATTGAAGTTTACGTTATTGAATACGTTGAAGAATTCAGAACGGAACTGTACAGCCGCCCTTTCGGTTATTCGGAAATCTTTGATCAGACTGAGGTCTGTATTGAAGAAGCGCGGCCCGCGAAGAATGTTCTTTCCTGAATTACCGAATGTTCCAACAGCATTCGGTACAAAGGCTGCAACGTTGAAGTATTCAGCAATGAGTTGGCCGTGCGATCGGCCCGTAGGCAAAGTTGCATTTCCTCCAATGTAGTCAGCACGGTCTGCGCCAACTCCGCTGAACGAATTGTCCCGTCCGCTCATGATTGAGAATGGAAAGCCGTCATGCCAGGTCAGTAGCGAAGTAAGCTCCCAACCATTCAAGAGCCTGCCGGTGACACCATGCAGTGGCGCATTCGGTATCTGCCAAATACCGGATACATTTACGACGTGTGGCACGTCATCGTTCGAAATACCGTAATCAAAACGGCGGTTGAATGGATCAGTTAGGCCGGACGGGCCGAAGTCATCGATCATCCGTGACCAAGTATAATTCCCCTGAACGGTAAACCCGTGAGTCAGACGTTTCTCGACGACGAATCTTGCCGATTCATAGTGGGAGTTATCATTCGACCCGAACAGTCCTACCGTCCCGAAGCTTGGATTAAGTCGTCGGGACTGTGTGTTTTTGGTAGTCGAAGCGCCCGGGATGTATACAGCTGGGTTTTGCTCTTGAAACCCAAGCACGCCGCTCGATAGGTATGTCCCCTTATTGCCTGCGTACGAAGCTCTCATCATGAGTGAGTTGGAAAACTGGTGTTCGAGGGTAAGGTTCCAGGTGGCGAGTTCCGGCATATGCCAATCATGCTGCAACGTTGCATAGATGGATACGGGGAGCGTGAACGTGGCGCTGGGGCCAGGTAGATTTGGGCCGTATTGAGCAGGGAATGGGTTCGGAATACCGATACTCGCGTAGGGATTAGCGAACTGCACGTTCCCCGAATAGCTGATCCGCGGACCAAACGGTGCCGTGTCGGCCAAACCGTTTGTGTCGTGGGTGCCCATCGGGGTGTAGTAGACTCCCGCGCCCCCGCGCAGGACGGTTTTGCCAGCTGCTCCAAATTGGTAGGCAAAGCCGAAACGCGGCGCAAAGTTGGCCCAGTCAGCTGTTGAGCCCATGGCCGACGGGCACCCGGGATCGGCATTGGAACCACCAAAAAGCATGCCTACCGGCGCGTTCGGGAAACGTGACGATTTTTGACCGGGCGCGTAACACACCACTCGTCCCTTCTCTTCCGTGTAAGGGAAATATGGATCCCAGCGCAAGCCCATTTCGATATGGAGCTTGGAGTTGACCCGGATGTTATCCTGCGCGTACAAGCTCCAAAGCGTGCCGGCGATATTCTTGAATTCGCCTCCCCCTTGCAGGAATGTCGACGCCTGGCCAGTGAGAAAGTCAGACAGGTTGCTTCCGGTTAGCGCGTTACCAAACGTAAACTGCCCCGACATTGTATACGTGTTCGTGAGGTCGTTCGTCACTCGTACGGCCTCGCCCCCAATGTGGATTTCTTGTGCACCGTGTTGCAGGGATACGTCCTCGCGAATGGTGTAATCACCGCGGTCGAATACGCCCAGGTGATTTGTCTGAACTGTAAAAAACCCTGGAACGCTTACGTACAGTTCCGGAGGGTTAGGAGCTGCGATCTGAACGCCCGCGCTTGGAAACCCAAAAGGTGCTCCAGACAAGGATCCGCCGGTTTGTGAGGTCCATCCAAACCAGGTGTTTGATAACAGGCCGGCCGAAAATGAATACACATCGTTGATTGCCAGATTTTGAACTTGAACTTGGTTGCCGTTATTGTCCGCGGAGAGAAGATTCTGCTTTCCGATGGCGATGTCGGGCGGCTCGTTGAACCTGGTGATAAAGTAGCTTCCGGTAACTTGGTTCTTCCCTTGAAGCCAGTTGATTTTGGTCATATATTGGTTATCGTTCTGAACCAAACTCGGACCTGCATAGGTGAGTTGGCCATTAGGGCCATTCGGCAGGGGAATATATTTAAGAAAATTTTGCGAGACCGAACTGATCTGACTAGCTGGAACCTGGTCGCCTTGATAAGGCGCGCCGGTGTTTGGGTCGCGCACAATAATGGACGTCCCGCTGAAATCGCCGGCACGTTGCGCAGCCGTAGGGACAAAGGACACGCGACCTTGAGCGGCGCTTCGAATCGGTGTGCCTTGATACGTTCCAAAAAAGAATAGCTTGTTTTTGATGATTGGTCCGCCAATGCTTCCGCCATATTGGTTGCGCTTCAACGTGTCTTGGGTGGGTGCGAAGAAATTGCGCGCGTTCAGAGCGCCGTTGCGCACGAATTCGAATAGGCCGCCGTGTAACTCATTGGTGCCTGATTTTGTGATGATATTGACAACGGCGCCAGCGCCCATCCCATATTGTGCAGACAGGTTATCGGACTGGAGATTGAACTCCTGCACGGCATCCGGATTTGGAAATGGAAGGTTCGTGTTTATGTACGTATCGTTGTGGTCCGCACCATCCATTTGAAAGTTTACTGACCGCGGGCCACCGCCACCAACATTGGCGTCCTGCTCACCAGGATAAACGCCGCCTTGACAATTGACCAGGCAGTACTTTCCCGTCTCATTCACTGTCCCTGGCGCGAGAAACAGCAGCGTTTGAGGTTGCCGGCCGTTCAATGGCAGATCAATGATCCTTTTCTGATCGATTGGTTGCCCGACCATTGCAGTATCCGTGGTGACCATATCGGCATTCGCAGAGACGTGAACTTGTTCCGATACAGAACCTATCTGGAGTTTCACGTCCGCTCTCGCCGACTGATCAGCCATGAGTGTGATCCCGCTCTGAGCGTATCTGGAAAATCCGGTCATCTCGACATTCAATCGATACTGCCCGACTGGCAACGCCAGAAACGAATAAACGCCCCTATTGTCGGTAGTTGTAGTCTTTTGCAAGCCGGTGTCGGTGTTGATCGCCGTAACGGTCGCCTGAGCTATTGGAGCATCGGAAGGATCGGTAACAGTCCCACCCAGGTTTGCGTTTGTGAATTGGGCGCGTGCGGCACCAGCGAAGAGCGATATGGCCGCAAGAGCGGAAAGAAGCGAGTTCCTGCTGAAGAATGACAAGAAGAACCTCCTGGTAAGACCGACCTTCACTAGCCAGTGGCAGAGGAAATCCCAAGAGTCTTTCACCCTCCTACCCGCCACGGCTTGTCAGTCGAGTGTACGGCAGGATTGGAGGTGCGTCAAGATAAATTTCCCGCATTTGCAGTTTTTGCAGCAGGATTTTGAGAAATAAGTGATGAAGTGGGAAGAAATATTTCTTGCAAAGGCAGGGGTTGGCCCTTATATTCCTTTTATGGGCTATCCAGACGAAGTACGCCAGTTCCATGCAGGAGTTGCAGACGTTCACGTTTTCCACTCACGCGCAGCATTGGGTGCGGCCGCCGCTCGAAGGGCGGCCGAGTTGATCGTGAGCGCAATCGAGAAGAACGGGCGAGCGAGAATCATGGTCGCAACCGGAAACTCTCAACTAGATGCCATAGGCGCTCTCGTCCGTGTAGAGGGCGTCCCATGGCATGCGGTGGAAGTCTTCCACATGGACGAGTATGTGGGTATTTCAGAAAACCACCCTGCCAGCTTCCGACACTGGATCCGGACGCGTCTGGCAGATAGAGTCTACCCCGGGCAGGTGAACTACATCGAAGGTGACGCTGCGGATCTCGAGGGGGAGATACGCAGATATTCAGCTCTCCTGAATGGCGCCGCGATTGATGTGGGTTTCGTGGGATTTGGAGAGAATGGGCACATTGCGTTTAACGATCCCCATGTGGCGGATTTCGACGATCCCGTTGTGCTCAAGCGGGTAGTGCTGGATGAAGCGTGTAGAAGACAACAGGCCGGTGAGGGGCATTTCGTCAATGCGGAGGCGGTTCCCAGGGAGGCCGTGACAGTGACTTGTTCGGGATTGTTTCGTATAAGCGCTTGGGTTAGCTGCGTCCCTGAACTCCGCAAAGCGACCGCAGTTAGGCGTGCTTTGGAGGGAGTTGTTTCTGAATCCTGTCCCGCTTCCAGGGTACGCAGGCACCCAAATGCCGAGGTATTTCTTGACACTGAGTCTGCCTCGCTGCTTTCGTCTTCGCTCGAAGGAGTGGAAGCCCTTGCATAAACAGGATCATTGTGGCTGCCGGAGAATAAAGGAGATGTCACGCACAACCTCATCGCGTACGCATGCCAGGCCCTCTGTCGGGAGATGGAAAGGGCCAGTATTTGCGGCCATAATCGGGTGTGTGTTCGCTGGTGTCGTAGCAGCGGCCCCGGTACAACTCAAGAGGACTGGGAACCAGATCGACGTGTTGATCGACGGGCAGCCTTTTACTACGTACTATTTCAGCGACATCGTGGCCAAGCCATATATGATGCCCCTACGAAGCGCCGCCGGCATAGTGCTTACCAGAAGCTTCCCTGTCGGGAATACCGTTGCGCCGACGGATCAGAGTACCCCGTCCTTCGAACCTCATCAAAGAGGACTCTACTTCGCACATGGCGATATCGACGGACTCAACTTTTGGGCCGAACAAGCCTTCGATAAGTATTACCCTGGCCACTCTCGCCAAGCGTACGGACGCATGTCCCTAGTGGACGTGGACGATATCTCGAGCGGTCCAGCGGTCGGCACGATTCGTGCTCGATTCAATCTCCTCGCACCCAGCCGCCGAGTCATCGCTGAGGAAACGCAGAACTTTCAGTTTCACGGCACCAGGCAAGCGCGTACCATTGATTGCAAGTTTGTCGTGTCTGCGACTCACGGCCCGGTCACTTTCGGAGACACCAAAGAGGGTACCTTCGCGGTCCGACTGGGGCCCGAACTGAGTGCACCACACGATCACATGATCAATTCCAGCGGCGCGCATGGCGAACCCTCAATTTGGGGCAAGCGAGCTGACTGGGTAGCCTACTCGGGTATGGTTTCGGGAAAGCCTGTTAGTATCGCCGTTTTTGAAGGCCCAAAGAGCTTCCGGCATCCTACCACTTGGCACGCGCGTGCCTACGGTCTCCTAGCGGCCAATCCCTTCGGGGCTCGCGAATTCACGAAGGATCCAAAACAAGACGGAAGCTGGACGGTACCGGAGGGCGAATCTCTGACATTCGAGTACCGTGTACTAATCTATGATGGCCAGTTGTCACCAACCCAGCTACGAGAAGCGTATCGGCAATACTGCAACCAGTCACAGTAGAAAAGTTCCTCTTGGCGGGCAGCAAGAGACGGCATTAACTTTAGTCTGGATTAGGCGATTTGTGCTGCTGGCCTCCATCTAACGCAGTTTGCTGCGACATTGAGTATGAGTTGTTATAAGTTGACCGTAACCCCGGAGAGTTTTGCATATGAATCGAAGGCTTTTTTTACAAGGTTCCATAGTGGCTGCGGCTGTAGACGTGACGGCGACGTCGCTAGCGGGGGCACGTTCTCTTCCCGGCCAGATGAAGCCGAGGGATACCAAATATGGCGTCCCGGTGGTCTCGGGCCCGATGGATTCCATTCTTCTCAAAGAGTACGAGCCGAAATCCACACTGGTGGTACCAACAACGACAGTTGATCAAGCACGGTCTCCTGCAGTGGACGTTCATTCACATTCAAACATGTGCCAAATTCAGACACACGAAGATGTTGTTTCCTGGGTCCGCACAATGGATGAGGTTGGTATTGAAACGTCAGTTGTTTTCACGGATGCCATTGGTCAGAAATTTGACGCTCAGGCCAGATTGTTCAAGCCGTTCGGGAAACGTTTCATCGTCTTTTGTGGGCTGGATACTCAGGACGTATCAGCACCGGACTATAGTGATCGAGCAGTACGCGA
Source organism: Bryobacteraceae bacterium (assembly GCA_035475295.1). Taxonomy (GTDB): domain Bacteria; phylum Acidobacteriota; class Terriglobia; order Bryobacterales; family Bryobacteraceae; genus Bog-105. The sequence continues at coordinate 17,867 of DATIMM010000145.1, read as the reverse complement.
GTTGGAGCGCTGTGTTCGAGCCGGGGCACGCGGGCTGGGAGAACTGCACGATAAGGGTTGGGGCATGGACGCAGAAGAACAGTCGGCATTGCCTCGCCAAAAACGCATGCACCCGGACGACAGTCGGTTGGACGCGTTGTGGAATAAATGCGCGGACTTGAACATACCGGTGAATGTCCATGTCGCTGATCATCCTTCCTGTTGGCAGCCCTTAGACTCACATCAGGAACGAACACCTGATTTTCAGGTATTTAACCTCTATGAGAAGGACGTGCCTTCTTATGCGGAATTGCTAGACCACCGTGATCGGATGGTTGCCAAGCACCCACAAACTACTTTCATCGCCGCGCATCTCGGTAATCAGGGAAATGACCTTGGGGCGCTCGCGCGAGTGCTTGATCGTTATCCGAACCTTTTTGTTGATATTTCGGCGAGAGATTATGAACTGGGCCGCCAACCACGTTTCGCTCTGAAGTTTCTTGATCGGTACCAAGATCGCGTCCTATTTGGAACAGATATGGGGCGTGACAGGAACATGTATCGGGGCTGGTGGCGACTACTCGAAAGCCCAGACGAGTTTATGCCAAGTCGACAATGGTGGCGATTGTACGGCCTCGAAGTCAATTTGCCAGTACTCGACAAACTGTACGCCGGGAACGCTAGAAGAATTTTGAATTGGAGCTGAGCGGCGGGTTCTCGAAGCGCAATAAGAACTACTTCCTTACGGCGCTGTTCCGGCGTATATCAGCTTGGCTAGGAGGCGAAGAAACTCTTTCTTGACACTGAGAAATATTTATGATCGACTGAGATTGCATTGACTATTTCGCGTCGGGCGCTGCTCACACTCTTGCCTGGTCTCACTCTGGCCGAAGGCCTGTCGCTGCCAGCAACTCACTTTCCGACCAATGGCCGGGATCGTCTCGCGGTGACCTCATGGCCCTTCCGGGATTACATCTCCTCGCCCGGCAACCTCTCGAAAGTGCCCGTAGCGAGCCGGATGGATCTGAAACAATTCCCTGCTTTTGTAGCACGCAGATTTGGGGTTTACAACATCAACCCCTTGGCCGCGCACTTCAGTTCTACAGAGGATCACTATTTTGCTGAATTTCGAGACGCCGTGTCCCGGGCAGGCTCCCATTTGGTAGATCTCGGACTTGGCGGCCAGCAATTCTATAGTCCCGATCCAGCAACTCGGGAGAGCGCGCTTGCATATGGGCGCAAGTGGATCGATATTGCTGGGAAAATAGGGGCGCCCAGCGTGCGGCAACACCTCCGACTTTCCGGGGGACAAAAGCCAGACGCCTCGGTAGCAGCCGAGGCATTAGCCCCGCTCGCCGAATACGGAGCAAAACGAAACATTGTAGTGAATGTGGAGAATGACAGCGCCAAGTCAGAAGATCCATTCGTGATCGTGGCGATCATCGAAAAGGTGAACAACCCCTATTTGCGCTCGTTGCCGGATTTCGGCAACACGCTGGCATCTCACGATGAGCGATACAACGCCCGCGGAGTAAGAGCCATGCTGAGCCATGCCTGGAATATGTGTCACGTCAAGGATTCCGTGCAGGCTGAAGATGGTCGTATCAAGCACGTAGATTTGAAAAACATGTTCGCCCTGGCGCGGCAAAGCGGTTATCGGGGTTACTATTCGATGGAATTCGATACACGTGCGGGCGATCCGATTGCAGGAACAGAAAACCTGGTCCGACAGACTTTACACTTTCTGAGCTAGGGAGATTTGATGGCACAAGGGAATGAATTAAATCGAAGGGACTTTATCGGTACGGGGGCGAGTGCAGCGGCTCTGGGCGGTTTAAATCTCTTGACTCGCTCAGCCAGAGCGATGGGACCCAATGATCGGGTTCGGGTAGCCATTTGCGGATTGCATGGCAGAGGTCAAGACCATTTGCATAATTTCTCTCAAGTCAAAAACGCCCAGATTGCAGCGTTTTGCGACGTAGATGAAAACGTCTTACGGGAACGGCTGGCGCAAATGGAAAAGATGGGCCTCCCGAAGCCGGCTACGTACACGGATATCCGGAAACTGCTCGAGGATAAGTCCATCGATGCAATTTCCATCGCCACTCCGAATCACTGGCACTCGCTAATGGCGATTTGGGCCTGCCAGGCAGGTAAGGACGTGTACGTTGAGAAGCCCTGCTCCCACAATCTTTGGGAAGGTAGGCAACTGGTTAAGGCGGCGCAGCGCTACAACCGGGTTGTTCAGCACGGGACGCAGATTCGATCGGCCACAGCGGTGCGGCAAGCAGTCGAGCAGCTGAAAAACGGAGTTATTGGGGAAACCTATATGGCGCGTGGACTCTGCTACAAGTGGCGGGACACGATCGGAAGAGCCTCAGTCCAGCCCGTTCCGGCCGGAGTCGATTACAACCTGTGGATGGGGCCCGCTCCGGAGCACGCGTTCACCAAAAACCGGTTCCACTACAACTGGCATTGGAATTGGTGGTACGGCAACGGCGACCTTGGGAATCAGGGAGTACATCAGGTCGACGTCGCACGCTGGGGCATGGGGCTCGGTTTCCCGAACAGGGTAAGCGCCATGGGAGGCCATTTCATGTTCGATGACGATCAGCAGACCCCGAACGACTTGAATTGCAGCTTTGAGTTCGACCTGCCCGATGGCAAACGGCGCATGATTACTTTCGAAGTGCGGCACTGGATCACCAATCACGAGGCAGAAATCGGTACCGACTTTTTAGGCACACCCGAGCCGAAGAAATCTTCCGGCCAAGCCAAGTTAGGCCCACTTTCAGGCGCTCATAACACTGTCGGAGACATCTTCTATGGATCGAAAGGCTACTTGGCCACCGGAGACGAAGACGCGGATACATACGCGATCTGGATGGGGCGCGATCAGGACCAACAGGCCCCCGTACACGGCGGGAGCGAACTGGCCCATTTCCAAAACTTTGTCGATTGCGTCACTACCCGCAACAGGTCGGCTTTGAACGCGCCGATCGAAGAGGGGCACATTTCGGCTGGAATGGTGCACCTGGCAAATGCGTCCTATCGTCTCCGTCGGACGATCAATTTTAATCCAGAGACGCAAGAGGTCATTGGAGACGAAGAAGCGGCGAGTCTTCTACGTGACGGAGACAGAGGATATCGAGCGCCGTTCGTGGTACCAGAAGAAGTCTGACGATCAGGATCCGGTGTGCACCGCGCCCACCAACGCGCGAGTGGATTGACGCAGCACCACGCGAGTCGGAATTGTGAGGTGTTGCGGCTCGCGGTCGGGATTTTGTATTCTTCTCAGGACGAACTCCGCCAGATGCTTGCCTAACTCCTCCGGGAACTCGCGCACGCTTGTTAGCGGAGGATCCATCAGCGACGCCTCACTATCATTGAACCCGGCAACACTCACGTCCTCGGGTATCCTCAGTCCCGACTGGCGAAGCGCCTCGTAAACGCCACTTGCGATTTGGTCCGATCCAGCAAAAACTGCCGTAACCGGATCGCGTCGCGACAGAATAGATCGCATGCTCAAGTATCCGAGTTGACGATCGTCCGAGTGGATTTCGCTAAGTCGGGGTTGCAAGCCCGCCTCCATCATGCTTTGGCGATAACCCTGGGCGCAGCGCGAATACCAAGGGAACTCGATATCGCCGATAAACCAGATGTCTCGGTGGCCCTCGGCGATTAAGTGCGATGTCAGGTCGAAGGCGCCCTGCACATCGTCCGAGTACACGGCGTCGAACTCACTCGGATTCCAGTCCCCAACCACATTGTTTCCCAGCACGGCGAAGGGGATATCACGTTCGCGCAGCGCGTTCAGCAAATTGGAGGAGTTCGTTCCGCCCAGGATCATCGCGCGCACCAACCCCCCGTGATTCAGAATCTTGGGCAGATGCAGCTCTTTAGAAGGAGTATTTGCGGAATACCGGAACGACATGAATAGAAGTTCCCGATCCTGCGAAGCGCAGTAGGTCTCAGATCCGAACAGAATGCGTGCCTGAAAGTTGTGCAGTAGATCTCGGTTCGCAAGCATGAAAGCGACAATGTTCGCTTTCTCGTTCCTCTTTTGGTCCAGGTCGATCCCTAATGTCTCCGCTGCTTTTCGGACACGCGCCCGTATCGCCGCATCGACGTTGACCTGACCTTTCGCTACTCGCGAAACGGTGGCCTGGCTAACCTTTGCCAGCTTGGCAACTTCCTTAAACGACTTCTTCTTCGGATCGCTCGTCTTTGAGATATTTTCTCGTCGCGGAGAAATTTTCCCGGTCATTCTATCCCATCATACAGAGGCAAGGCTCGTCGCCTCCCATTTAGGTTCAGAAGAAAAGCGGAGATTTCTTGATGTGTAATCAGCTTGTATTTCCGCTAAGCTCAACCGACGATTGCCGCCGTCGACAGCACCTGCTATGTGAATCGGGCGAGGTGCGGATTGTGCAGCCAGTTCGGGAAGGTCTGTGAATCGAAACACGTCCCAGGCAAAGTTGGCAAGAGGATGAGCATATTGCTCGGTCTCGAGCACACTCTTGAAGGATGTGAGGCCACCTGCAAGGTATAGAGAGCCTAGATCCTGGTTAGCTGCAAACGCAAAAAGCGCGGGAACAGTAAGTCGGCCACGGGCCGCCAGAGCGACCGGTTTACGTGCCGCTTCGGGGCTATTCTTTACAGCTTCCACTATCGCCAGAATGTCCCTGATCCGCTGTCCCAGCAATGGAGTTCCTAAAATCAGAGAAGCCCAGGCGAACTCTTCTTCCGCATCGTGAGGAATCTGATAGCCCGGATTGCCCCGGCCCACCTCGGGACGACTGTCTCCGATACCCCTAAGATCAACCGCGCATACCAGAAAACCCTCGCGGGCAAGGCTATGGTACAAGCCATCTTCATGAGCATTGGCATTTCGGCCGGCATCATCTAGCACGATCAGGGACGATCTGATCGGCTTGCCCTTATCAGGCGCAAACAGCCAAACGGGAAGCCAGATCTCAGCCTCCGTGTTTACCTCCGCCGCAGAGACCTGTGCCTGTGCCATCGGAACAGTAGCAAGCTGCTCGAATCGTAAGCTGGTAGAAGGAACAGAGACGCGCAAGGCCCGCATCCACTGAGTTCCTGGTCTGTCACGCTGGATCGCCGCTGCACGTCGACGAACCAGATCGAAGGGCCGCAAACTGCCGAAATCACGTGTGACGTTTCCGGTGGGACCGACCCAGAGTTGTCGATCGCTTTCCGGAGAGACGGCCGGTTCTGTTTCGATAACCCGACCTGATTTCATCAGCCAACGCTCGAACCAGTTATAGATTCCGAGTCGGAGGGAATAAGTGAGGCCATGCGTCAGCGGCGTGCTACGCCAAGCGAGGCTCTCCGATCCGCCGAGCGTGGCGTAAGCCCGCGCAAGCCGCTGATACTGCTCACGCCCGTCATTCAGATAATTGGGCGAATAGGTGCCGAAGAAGTCATGTGCGCTCACCTCGACCAATAAAGGTTTCGGAGCAATCGGATACAAAAGATCCCAGCGATCAAAACCGATCAGACCCGACCCAATGAAATCCTGCTCCGCATCATCAGTCGAGCCGGGAGCAATAAAGTTGGCACACGCCAGGTCCTCGGTGTTGCCGGAGGAAACTGCCGCAGCGCTCAGGCGATCATCGACGCAAGCGAGCATCATCGTAAGCGTAGCTCCGCCGGATTGTCCCGCGGAAGCGAGTCTTTTCGGGTCCACGCTCTCGTGTAACGCAAGATAATCCAGGCTGCGAATCGCATCCCAAACCTGGTAGCGCGAGGCAGAATCGCCAAGCAACAGCAATTGCTTCCCTGGCACATCGTGCTCGTCCGTAGCCGATCCCAACCGCGTATTTGTGCCGGACGCATCCGGATATGCAATCCGCTCGCCTTGTCCCATGGGATCAAACGCAAGGACAACATAGCCGAGCCGGGCCAGTCCCTGGCAGCACTTTTGGTAGCTCGGGTAGGCTTTGCCAGTGATGGAATGGCCCATCTGAAAAAGAACACCCGGAAATGGCGGTTTGGCCGTAGTAGGCACGTACAGATTGGCACTGACGAATACGCGGGGCCGGCTCTCGTAGATAATCTTCTCGACACGGTAGCCGGATCGATCAAACTGCCCCGTAATTCTCGGATTGAGCGGCGTGCGCTCTGGTTGTCCGCCGATCAATTCCCAAAACTTCTTCCGCACCCACTGTTGCCGTTCTTGAATCGCTGAAACCGTGGTCAACCGGTTCAGTTGCGCATTTCGTTTTTCGTACGCATTGCGAGCCAGCGATGCCAAGTAGTCCGGCAGACACTTGGAGTAGTCGCGATAGTACAAACCGGAAAGAGCGGCGCCCCGCAACTTGGCTGCAGCTGCGCACGTAGCGGCTGTAATAAGCCATTTGCGTCTCGAACATGTTGGCATTCTCATTGTCCCGATCCGTCAAATCCTATCCAGTATCGGCCCGGGTTCCGGGACCTTCGTATCCGTAGCAGGCTGGCTGCTAATGAGAAAGACAATGCTAAGCGTCGCCGCAAGAGGCGCGAGCGCAGCCGTTACAAAAGCAGGAACGTAGGAAAAATGGTCCACCAATGCGCCCACGACGAGGGTGAAGAGAGTGCCGCTCAACCCCGCCGCCAGACCGGTTAACCCTGTGATGCTCCCCACGACCTCGGACGGAAACAGATCCGAAGGCAAAGTCAGGCCCATTGTCGACCACGCGGCATACCCGAAAAGTGCCACGCAGATCAGGGCCAAGCATGCGTATGGACTCCTGGTCAGCACGGCAGGGATTCCCGCCAGCATAGGAATGCAACAGACCACGCACACCCACTTGCGCGCTTTCAGAACTGGCATCCCATTCTTCACCAGTGCTCCGGAGATGAATCCTCCGGCAAAATTTCCGATATCAGCAGCCACAAACGGGATCCACGTAAAAACAGCAATCTGCTTCAAGCTGAATCCGCGCGTATCGCTGAAGTACTGCGGTAGCCAAAAAACGTAGAACCACCAGATCGGATCAGTTAGCGATCGACCAATGACGACGCCCCACGTATCTCTCCGTTTCAGCAGCGGGAGCCAACTGTCCATGTGACGCAAGTTCAACGATTTTGAGCTTACTGCTGCAGAGGAAGTTGAGGAACGCGGATAGACGGCGAGCCAAATCGCCAGCCAGATCAGACCCAAAACCCCGGAAAACGCGAACGCATATCTCCAGCCGATTTTCAGCGCGATCCAGGGGATGGCAATGGCCGCGATGGCGCCACCGACACTCGAGCCGCTGTCAAAGATTGCGACCGCCAGGCTCCGCTCCTCAGCGGGGAAGTGTTCGGCAACGGCTTTGCTGGCACCCGGCCAATTGAACCCCTCGCCAATGCCAAGCAGGAATCGGAGTGCGCCGAATGAAAATGCCGAGTTCGCGAAACTGGTCAACATGCTGACCAGCGACCACCAGATCACGGCTACTGATAATCCAAGCCGCGTTCCCAGCAGATCAAGAAAGATTCCGCCTACCAGCCATGTCGCTGCGTAGGCGAATTGGAAGGATCCGAAGATGTTAGACAGTTCGGTGTGACTAAGGTGAAACTCACGCGAGATCACAGGGGCGAGAACGGATAAAGTTTGCCGGTTGATGTAGTTGATCGTGGTGGACAAGAACAGCGTCCAGACAATCCACCAACGGAGTCGGCTCACTGTTCGCTCGCGTAGCGCTGGTATGTCTCTTTGATTTGGGCCCATGGAAAGTCACCTTCACGGATTATCACCCGATAACGGAATGTCAGTGACTTGCCTTCCGGAATGGTCCAACTGCCGTCTTTGTTGGGATCTCCGGTGAATTCGCGGATCCCGAACGGATTCGCTGCAAACAGTCCATATGCCCGCGCATGCCAGGTCGTGGGGTGACGGAAGCTTTTCGGCGAATCAAAAACGGTGACCGTCACATGCTTTCCGTCTACTGTGCCGGAATAACTTACCCAATTCGCGGGCTTTCCCCAAATTGCTTTCTCGCCCGTGGCACCGGCGGAATTCAACATGTGCGCATGCGGCGCGCTCAGTTCCGGCGCCAGACGGATCGCGAAGGTCCCTTCTTTGGTGTCCCCGATGTCCAGCGGACCGTTAGTGGCATAAAGAATGAATTCGCAGTCGATGACCCGGCTCTGTCCATCGCCCCCAAACGTGAATGACTGAGCTTCCTCACCGATGACTCGATTGTTCGGACTATTCAGGGTAAACCGTGCACGAATGGTACCTGCAGCCGCCTGCTCTACGGCTTTCAGGCGCATGTGCCCGTAAGCCTGTTTTCCGTGATCGGTGTAATACTTGTCGAACACGGGTTCCTGCCAAAAGTCCAATCCGTCGAAATCGCCGTGACCGAAATAAAGTGGCCGCTGGTGCGGTTCGAAGCCCGACGCCTTGGGATCTGCTGAAGAGACATCGTTCACGACAGGAAAGCCTCGCGTTACGACTGCGCCTGATGCGGAACGAATGGGCATTAGATAAGGCTTGGCGGTCGCCGGGGACAAGTAGTACGTCGTAAAGGGCCGACCATCGATAAGAACTTCGATCTGGCCCGGAGAGCGCTCCAACTTTACCGGCGCGCCTGACACTTGCGCACAGAACGCGGAGGTCAGAATTGCTAAGGCTGTTAGCTCGCCAAATCCAGGTATGTGTTTCATGGGCTGATTCAAGGGCGCGAGCCGGAGGCGGGAATCGACAGCAGAGAGGCTGAATCCGAATCGAGAAATACGTAAGAGTGGGGATGGCGCTGAACCAGAGACGCGGGGCATGTCTCCGAAACAGGTCCCTCCAAGGCGTTCTTGACAGCCTCGGCCTTACGCAGGTCGGGCACATTGCAGATCCAGGCCTTCGCGCGGAAAAGCCCGCTACAGGTAATCGTGAGCGCTGCCTTCGGTACAGAGTCCACATCCTTGAAATGACCCTCGCCGGCCTGCTGCCGACGACACGCCGGGTCGAGCGTGATCAGTTTCACCATCTCCGGATCATTGAAATCGGCTACGGGCGGATCGTTGAATGCAATGTGGCCATTCTCTCCAAAGCCCACAAAGGCCAGGTCAATTGGCGCGGCATTGAGTAGTTCCGCATAAGATCGCATTTCAGCTTGCAAATCGGGGGCATCCCCTTTGAGATAGTGGGTCTTTAGCGGTCGCACCTTTTCGGCGATGCGAGTTCGGATCCAGTATTGGAAGCTCGACGGATGATCGGGCGTAATTCCGGCGTACTCATCCAGGTGGAACAGCTCGACGGACTGCCAATCAATCCGCTGCTTCACCAGCACCTCTACAACTGGAATTTGTGAATTGCCCGTGGCCGCGATGACGCGAGCCCTGCCATTTCTCGAGATCGCCGCCGTTATAACCTGTGCAGCCTTCTCGGCAGCAGCGGTTCCGGCCTCCTCGCTCGAAGCATAGATACTAATCTCCGCTTCTCCTGATCGAAAATTGTTCAGCGACACAGCTGCATTCTGCATGGTGGCATTATACACAGGAACTCGCTCTGTTGAGAAATGTTTCACGGGCCATGTGCATATTTCTTGCGCCGGGTCAGAAGCCGATCTGGCTCTCCAGCGGGCCAGTTCATGCTGTCGCCAGCGCCGTTGTCCGGCAGGTTCAAGCTTCTTCAGGCCACCTGAAGCAAACTACTGTTGTGTAATCGCCAGAAATTGTTTCACAAAGTCCTTGACAATTTCAAGTGCCGCGCCCACACTGGTCTAAACCTTGGGCCATAGATGAGAAAACTTGCTGTGCGTCTGAATCTGAGCGTTCTGATTTATTCCTTTCTGATCGGCGTTCTTTGGGCGGTCGATCCCACGGGAAGGGTAGCCGGTACCGTATCGGACCCTAGCGGGGCGGCCGTTGTGGGGGCTACAGTGGCTGTCACGAACCCCAGTACGGGGTTGACCAGGAATACGACTACGGCTGCAGATGGCGGGTTCGTGTTTCCGCTCCTTCCAGTTGGATCTTATGACCTCCACACGCAAGCGCCCGGTTTTCAGGGCTATCAGCAGCGTGGCATTGAGGTACAGACCGACCAGGCTTCTACCGTTCCAGTGGTGCTGAAGATCGGCAGCGCGACGCAGTCCGTTACCGTCGAATCCAACGCCGAGATGGTCCAAACGCAATCCGGAGCCCTCAATCAGGTGATCGGGAGACAAAAAATCGCTGAGCTTCCGCTGAATGGGCGTAACGCGGCGGCATTAGTCCTGCTTACTCCTGGCACCGCAGACACGAACACCGGCAACTTCTCAGGCAACCAGGACACGATTCAAAGCACGTCTTATCCCGGAGCCCAGTCCGTCAGTGCGAACGGCGCCCGCACGGACATGGTCAACTACAACCTGGATGGGGGTAGCAACCAAGACCCATACACGAACGTAAACAACCCCTTCCCAAATCCTGACGCCCTCGAGGAATTCAGCGTCCAAACAAACAGCTACAGTGCTGAGTACGGGCGTGGTTCGGGTGCGATCGTCAACGTGGTAACTCGCTCCGGAACCAATCAGTTCCATGGATCGGCTTTCGATTTCATCCGGAATGGTGACCTCAACGCGCGCAACTTCTTCGCTTCGCAGGTGGATCAATTGAAGCGCAACCAGTTCGGGGGTAGTGTGGGCGGCCCGATTGTCAAAGACAAGTTGTTCTTCTTCGGTTCATACCAAGGCACGCAATCGAGAAACGTAAGCTATGGAAATTCAGCGACCGTGCCCACGGCTGCTGAACTGCACGGGGACTTCTCGTCGGTAGGCCGACCGCTGGTGAATCCGTTTACTCGTACCCCATTCGCGAACAACCAAATCCCGACAAATGAGTTCGCACCTGCCAGCGTCAAGATCCTCAGCCTGCTTCCGGCGCCCACAGCGAGCGGAGTTACCTACTACTCTCTGCCCGACAATGAACACGAAAATCAATTCCTGACGCGCGGCGATTATGATCTCACCAAACATCGGATCTACGGAAGGTACTTCTATTCGCGGTATGGAAAAGATGCGGTGATTGGCAGTTCGAACATTCTCACCTCCAATCGAGGTTTCGATCTGTTCGACCAGGGGGCCGCCGCCAGCGACACCTACACGATTAGGCCAAACCTGCTGAACAGCTTGATCTTCTCCTATAACCGCAATTACAGTACCGTTACCAGTGGGGCTCCCTTTGGATTAAGCAGCCTGGGCATTCCGATCGCAAGCACAACGCCTCCGGAGTTGGCCATTTCGGTGTCGGGATACTTCGCGATCAGTTCCGGACATCCCACAAAAGTGAATCGCCAGGACTTTCATATTTCCGACAGCATTCATTGGGTTGTCGGCAGTCACGATCTTGCGTTTGGAGGAGATTACCTCAAAGAGAACGTAGACCTGATTAATACTTACAGGCAAAACGGCTCGTTCACCTTCAGCAGCACGAACTACAGCGGCAATCAGCTTGCCGATTTCATGCTCGGTTACGCCCGCCAGTTTGTTCAGGGTGGGGGTGAGTTCGCGGGTCGTCGTGCTAATCTTGGCAGCTTGTTTATTCAGGACAATTACCGTGTCCGGCGTGACTTGGTACTGAATCTGGGACTGCGGTGGGATCCCTTCGTTCCCTACAGCGATACAAACGGACGAACCGAATGCTTTGTGCCAGGTATCCAATCACAAAAGTTCCCGAACTCTCCGACCGGATACCTGTTCGCGGGCGATCCTGGCTGTCCCTCCGGCGGATTTGCTTCCAGATGGGCACTAGTGGCTCCCCGAGTCGGATTTGCTTATAACGTGGGAGGGGCAGGGAAGACCACCATCCGGGGCGGGTGGGGCATCTTCTATCAACCACCATTCGTCGAAGCGTTCAACAACATGGTTGACAGCCCGCCCTGGAGCCCGCAATACCAGTTCATCGGCACACCTTTTATGAACCCGTACCGGGGTACGCCCAATCCATTCCCGGCTCAGTTTGCACCGTTCACTCCGGCGAAAGATGTGGCGTTCCCGATTCCGCTGCCACTCGCTGTTTCTTATCAATCCAACTGGCATCCCTCTGAGGTAATGAATTGGAACCTCACGATTGAGCATCAGATTGCAAAAGATACTCTTCTGAGCGTCGGTTACGTCGCTTCCAAAGGAACCCATCTTTCCTACAACACTGATGTGAACGCTCCGCTCCCGAGCCCCGATGCGACGGCCGACAACGAACAAGATCGAAGGCCTTACCAGCAATTCCAGCAGATCACGCAGGACGCCTCCAACGGCAACTCCAGTTACAACTCGTTGCAGGTCCAGGTAGAAAAGCGTTTTTCACATGGGGTAACCGCGAGTGCAAACTACACGTGGGCCAGAAGCATCGACGAGGTTTCCTATCAGACGGATTTGTGCGGCATCAACGTGATCAATCCATACAACCTCCGGGCGTATCGCGGCGTTTCTGACTTCAATGTGCCACATCGTTTCGTGCTGAACTACCTTTGGCAGCTGCCGTCGCCCAAGCATGGCCTCTCCAAAGCTATGTTAGGCGGATGGCAGACATCAGGCATCCTGAACTGGCAGAGCGGATTTCCCTTGAACATTTCTTCCGGAGGCGACTACTCCTACAGCCTTCCCGAAGTCGGCAATGACCAGGCTCAGGTTCTATCGCCTCCGCAATACACAACCGGTCCAAAGGCAGCCAGGCTTGCTGAATGGTTCACGACGAACTCCTTCGGCGCTCCGGCACCGAACACATTCGGGAACGCAGGGCGGAATATCCTGATTGGGCCGGGAACCTTCAACATCGATTTTTCGGCCCATAAATTGTTTACGCTGACGGAGCGCATGAACCTGCAGTTTCGAGCAGAGTTTTTCAACGTCCTCAATCATGCGCAGTTCAATAACCCGGATACGGTGCTGTCGGACAGCACATTCGGGCGGATTACAACCGCGCGCGATCCTCGCATTGTGCAGGGCGCGCTTAAACTTGTCTTTTAAGGTGACCAGAAGGAATTTACTGCGGTTGAGCTCCGGATTCTTCGCCGGAGCGGCCTTGAAGTCGTACGAACTGCAGAATCAGTCGTATGCGCTTCGCATGATCGACGGCTCAGTGACGCCGCCTGATCTGCTGTTTGTTCGCGACCACTTCAACGAACCTGAAATCTCGCTCGACGCATGGAGCCTGCAGGTCGACGGTCAAGTGCAGCGGCCCTATGAAATCGGCTTCTCCGATCTTGTCGAAATGCCAAGTATCAAGGTGGAAGCGTTTTTAGAGTGCGCCGGAAATGCGGCAAACGGATCGGCTGTCAGCAATGGCTCGTGGGAGGGAGTGGCGCTATCCTCGTTGCTCGAAGCTGCAGCGCCAGTGGCAGATGCGGCAAGTGTCCAGTTAGAAGGCGCTGATTCGGGACGCCTTTACCCTGACCACCCTCTACTGCCCTATTCTCAGATAGTTCCCATAGAAAAGTGCCGGGACAGGGCGAGTCTGGTCGCATATAAGTACAACGACCTCACCCTGCCCCCGCGGAATGGATTTCCGGCACGTGCCGTCTTCCCTGGACTGTATGGCATGAACTCGGTGAAATGGCTCCGGCGACTTACTGTGCTAGGCGCAAATGAGCAAGGAACAACCTTCGAGCGCAGTGGAATGAATCGGTTGTACAATCGCGTACGACACGCCGAGGGGCCCAAGCAGATCACCCGAGTCTCTTCGGTTCAAGTGAAATCGGTACTGGCGTGGCCCATGGACGGGTTGAAGCTACCGGCCGGACGTTATTCTATTTGGGGTTTTGCATGGTCCGGCGGAGGCGCTATACGTAAGCTCTCGATTAGCATCAACGGCGGGAAACAATGGAGTCCCGCTAGGCTACAGTCGCAGCCAAGTCCGCACGCCTGGGTTCAATGGCGGTACGAGTGGAATGCTGTTCCGGGCGATTATGCTGTGATGAGTTGCGCGGAAGACATACGGGGTACTGCACAGCCTCTCACGCGAGATCCGGCTCGTAAGGATGGATATGAACTTAATTGGTGCGCGCCGGTTCATTGCAGCGTTCGTTAGGTCGCGCACCCCAGTATTGGCGGCACTTGGAATCTGCGCATGCACCTATATCGAGGCGACTGACTGCGGCTCGGGAGTGGGGCTTCAGGATAGAATCGCTCAATTTAAACAGCTGGATGGCAAAGCTGAAGCCGCAATGGGGCGACATCAGCCCGAAGAAGCTGTAGCAGCGTACAAACAAGCGGTATGCCTTTTCCCGAACAGCGCCCGCGCATATTACGGTTTAGGAATGGCGGAAGCGGCAGCTCGCCACTTCGTCGACGCTCGCGACGCTCTGCGCACGGCGGACCGTCTGCAGCCGACGACAGCGATGCCGCTCGTCATGCAGGTTCGCGTCAATTACTCGCTCGGCGACCTGGAGTCTTTGAAATCAAATCTCCGGGAATTGGCGTCGCGTTTCCCTAAAGACACCGACGCACACACGGTGCTGGCCCGTTTCCTAGCGGAGCACAACCTTTTTGTTCTGGCTCTGGCAGAGGCTCTACGATCCGGGTCGAGTGCGGACGATTGGAATGCAAAGATACAGCTCTCGGTTCTAGAGAATACCGTGGGCGCCTACGCCGACGCCATCCGTAACGCTCTTGCTGTCGAGCGTAATTATGCCCTTCCCGAGGCGGTGCGTGGTACCGCGGCCGGCATCGTGGGGCTGAGCTACGAGAGCTTACGGCAGGGCGACCAAGCCCGTAAATACCTGAGCGAAGCCATCCAGTTGGATCCTTCTCAGGAAAACTCGTATTTAGCATTGGCGGATTTGTTCGAACAAGAGCAGAACTATTCCGATGCCGTCACTGTGTTGGAGCAGGGGCGCAGACATCTGCCCGATTCCAATGCCTTGTTGCTAGCCCTGGGCACCAACATGGTCCGGACCGAAAACTACGAACAGGGCGTGAAAATTCTCCGGCAGGTCCTGCAGACAGCACCCGACACGTCCGAAGCGTACATCTCAATCGCTGATGCAGGCCGCAAGGCTGCTAATCCTGCTGAGGAGATCGAAGCCCTGCGCGAACTGGAGCGTCAACATTCGGATTATCCAATGATCCATGTATTGCTAGCACGGGCCATGTCGAACCAGCGACCAGCCGAATATACAAAGATCCTTGAAGAGTTGGCGCTGGCGGCAACGGCCGCTCCGAATGATCCGGAGGTCTATCTTCTTCAAGGCAAGGCATATGTTGCCCTGGGCCGTTATGAGCAGGCAGCGTCCGTTCTTGAGCGATCTATTGGACTGCGGCCTACTGAGCCGAGCGCTTACTATCAACTCGCACGTGTTTACCAAAGGCTTGGAAAGACTGATCTTGCGCGGCAGCAGTTTGAGCGAGTTAAGTACCTCGAACAAAACGCTGCCAAGTGAGGCGCGTGACGAAATTCTCGTCAACTTTGCGAACCTGCCTCGCTTGAAATATATGCGACCAGACTCTTAGCCGACCAAGCCCTATCTGGCGTGAGCACGACATTTCCGGCATTTACAGCCGGCGCATATAACTTTCGAACGCCGGCCAAATCTATTGTCCTGCCGCTGGCATCAATTGTACCCGCGAGGATTACCTTGCGGGGTGCAAGCGATGCGGTCACGTCCGGCAAATCGATATGATTTAGCAGGCTGGGAACGTAATTGGCAAACGTATATTGGGGGACTTCGGTTTGCACTAGATTACCAAACGAGACGAGTCCGCCAGCTAGATACAAACCCCTGATCTCAGGTTCAATTGCTGCGGCAAAAAGGGCAGGTACCGTCAGCTTGCCGAGTGCCGCAACGTAGATACGCCTAGACTTGGTTGTCGGATGTACACGCAAGGCATTTACAAAGGCAAGGATGTCCTGAACGCGTTGGCCCACTAGCGGCTTACCCAAAGCAAGCGAGGCCCAGGCGTAGTTTTCCTCTTGTTCATGCCAGGTCTCGTATTCGGCGGCGCCCGGGCTGAACTCCGGACTCACGGCGCCTACGCCTCTTAAGCCAGCTGCGCAAATTACGGGAGTGTCGTCTGCTAGAACTCGATCAACTTCAGGTGCGAACCAAAGGCGGTCGTTATCTCGTTCGTCTAATACCAACAGGACTGGACTCGTTTCACGCGTCTTCTGCCCAGTCATCAGGAAGGCAGGCAGCCACACTGCCTGATCTGACGTGACTTCGAGGACCTCGACATTGATGTCACGCGATCTGACCTGCCCGATTTTTGCCGGCCTCGTCCGCGGCTCTGGTGCGCTGATCTTCAGCAGTGCTGTCAACGGCGCGGGGCTCCGCTCAACTTTTCTGGCCCTGATTAGCGTGTGGGGGGTCACACTGCCCAGTGATCGAACGACGCTGCCGTTTGGAGTCGCCCACAGCACTTGCGGTAACTCTGGCTCTCCCGGCGGTTCCTCTGGTACCGAACTCTGGCCCTGTAGCCACCGCGAGAACCATTTATAGATCAGCATCCGGCTGTCGTAGGCGAGCGCATGGGGCAGCGGCGTGTCCGCCCAAGCAATGTGGTCGGAAGCATCAAGCGTTTCGTAAATCCGCCTCAGGTGCTGAAACTCTTGCCATCCGTTCTTTACGTAGTCGGGTGAGTAGGTGGCGAAAAAGTCTCGATCACTCGGCCAGAGCAACATTGGCTTCGGTGCAAACGGGTAGAACAGATCCCAACGATCGAACCCGGCCGGCCCTGAATAAACGAAATCCTGTTCCGCATCGTCCGTCGCACCCGGAGATCGAAACGGGATCTGAATGATGTTTTCGGTGTTGCCCATACACACCGCGGCGGCAGCAAGTCGTTCATCCGCGCCAGCAAGCAACATGGTCAACGTACCGCCCCCGGAATGCCCCACCGAGGCGACCCGTTTGGGGTCGACGAACGGAAGTGAGAACAAGTAATCCAGGCTGCGCTTGGCATCCCACAACTGCAACCTTGTCATGGAGTCGCCGAAGAGGATCAGCTGTTTACCGGGAACTGTATGCTCGGCGTCACAGCTTGGCAGGCGGCTGCTGCTTCCGGACGCACTCAGGTAATTGATCCGTTCTCCCTGGCCAATCGGGTCAAAGGCCAGAACAACAAACCCTAGCTGCACCAGCCCCTGGCAGCAGCGCTGATAACTCGGATATGCCTTTCCTTCCCAGTAGTGACCACTCTGAAAGAGCACGGCCGGGAAAGGTCCAGAGCCTGAAGGGATATATAGGTTGGCCGAAACCAACAGGCGTGGCTGACTTTCATAAACGAGCTTCTCCACACGGTAATGTAGGCGTTTCACCTCGCCGGTGGTCCGAGGATTCAGCGGAGTCTGTGTTTCAGGGCCACCTATAAGACCCCACAGCAGTTCTCGTACACGTGTCTGACGAACCGCTATTTCCGCACGTGAAGAAAGTTTCTCCAGCGCTGTGGTCCGAATCTGAACCGCTTCTTGGGCGAGTATCTGCAGATACTCCGGGAGGCATTTGGAGTAATCCCGGAAATGCGTTCCGGGGAATCCGGATAGCTCTGGACGGCCGGCCTGCGGCCACGCTCGGGTGTTCAAGAGCGGAGCAACGAGGGAGGCAGCGAGAAGACTCCGCCGAGAAATATTTCTTAAGGGCGTGTTTGGCAATATCAACGATGATGAAACGCACCTGCTCGAGAGTCAAGGGGCAAGATTTTGTTGCGAAGCTTCGCAGAGCGAGAAATTAAGACAAGTAACACTGGTGAGGAGAGGAATTAGTTTATGTCGCGAATAGGCGAGCGCGGGCGCGAAGAAGCGTAGAGACAGGCCGAGAACTCGATTTAAAAATCGGGCTTGGCCGACGACGTCGGCTATGTTGTGTGCTGAGCATGTTCAGCAGCTTAAGGGTGAAAGCCCCTGTCCAACCTGATGGAGGTGAAGGACTAGTGATGATGCAAGGGCTACCGCTGCGAGGCGGGGTCTGAAAGAAGCATGGAACAAACGTGCGA
>DATIMM010000144.1:0-4695 GCA_035475295.1 Bryobacteraceae bacterium | reverse complement strand
AGCGTTTGCTCAAGACTCCTTGGGAGGCTCACTGCGCGACGTGCGCGAAGCTGGCGGAGGCAGGGGTGAATTCAGGCCCACATCGGGCATAAAACATCCCACGCCGCGGCGAGCTGCGAGCTGCTGGCGGCGCCAGAGCTTCGCTGCCGGACGGGCTTCTGGTTGAGATTTCGGCTGCCCCCGCAAAAGAACAGCCCGCCCACCTAGTGTCCTGAGTTAGAAATATATTAAATAAGTCGTAGGCCGTTGGAGGGGCTAAAGCCCAATGCCACATAGTTTTCCAGGGTAGTCATTTGTTGCGGCTCGGGAAGTAGGCTCCTCGTTGCCAGACTTCCCTGGGATAGGAAGGGCGCTTTCGCTTGCGTCGTGGCAATTTGGACTGTTGAACGTACGTCATGATCTGGTCCATGATTCGCTGTGCGGTCCTCTCGTCAGGCGCGTTGGCGAGGGCGGGCCCGAAGGTTTGCAGAATGAGCCGTACTTTGGTGAAGCTATAGCCGCGCGGCGGAATGCCGCTCTGCTCAGAGGCGAAGCCGATGAGGGCTCGCACCAGATTGTAAGCGGTGATCCCCATATCGATTTCTTTGGCCACCATGTCTGAGGTTGCGCAGGTGAGTTGATCCAGACGTAGCGTGCTTTTCAGCGTTCGCAGGTCCGTTTCGATCGCCCAACGTTTTCCATACAGCTCGAATGAGTCCTTCACTGTCGACGACAACGTGGTGAACAGGGCGAGCAGGAACGCTGGTCCGCCGTTGTCGGGCTTGACTTTTCGTACTAGCAAGCGTCCCCGGACGCAGGCGTCGGGAGGCAACTCCGGATGCGTACGGCGTTCCCATTTGCTGGGTTTCCACTCCAACTCACGGTCGATGCCGTCGTGTAGATCGCCCCCGGCGAACCGCTGCGCTCGACCCACCGTTAGTCGTAGCAAGACAGAATAGCCGCGTTGCGCCGCGGCGTATGCCACGGAGAACACGCCAAAGTTGGCGTCGCCAATCACTCTCGCGCCCGGCGGCAGCCGGTCAATCGCTCTCTCCAGCAATGCTTGTTCGCTCACCGCCTCTGGCCCGTACATCGCTCCCGATTCCGGCCGCATGGCCAACCCGGTTAGTAGATCGTGGGCAACCACGACTTGAATCACGGGCCAGTGCGATTCGCCGTGTTAGTTCGATCCTGGAGGATAGGTTTTACATAGCTCGGGAGTGTGTGCCGCGCGCATTGTTGAGCCATCCAGAACAAAGGTGCGCGGTTCATCCTTCGCCGGCGGCGGAGCCATCCGCGCGAGCAGTTGATCAAAGATGTGGTCGCAGCTTTTTTGCACGACAGAAAGCGGCAGAGCCTGCCGCGCCTGATTATACGCCCCGGTATTGCTCGAAGGCGAGGAACCGCCCGCGCGCCAGTCACGGATGCGTTTGCATGGATGGGGCCAAAAGGTGGCGGGAAGGCCCTGGAGTAAGTCGAGCACGGCAGTTTCGAGCGAGGCCCCGCCCTGGATGCGTTGCCGCACCAAAAGCCACAGCACCACCAGCGCCGAGTACACGCTGTTGTTGCGTTTTACGCCGGCTTCGGTTTGCGTTTGATCGAGAAATGAAGTGGGTAGCAGCGCTTGGAAACGCGACGCGAGCTCGAAAAATGTGACGTGATTTCGATGGTCCGGTCTGGCCCCACCTCGATGCTCTCTTTTGGCCCCACCCAGCAGTTATAGTTTGCCTCATTCAGCCGGGTAACGTCTTTTGCCGCCCCGGCGGAAGTGAAGCCTGGCGCCCCGCCTTGTGGGGCGCCGTTTAGGCGTAACGAACGCCGGGGTGGCAAAAGACAGCGCCGCCCCCGACGCGGGGCCCTGATCTATTTCTCGGAGAAATAGGGGTGGACACTTTTCAGCGTTTCTTCCTCCCTTCCATCGTTCGTTTGAATCGGAACGATTCCGTCCCGGTTTCGATAATGTGAGCCCGATCCGTTATCCTGTCCAGCAACGCCTTACATAATCGTGGATTCGGAAACACGGTCGTCCATTCCGAAAACGGCAGGTTTGTCGTCACGATCAGCGCCGCTCTTTCCGCCCGGTCGGCAATCACCTGGAAGAGAAACTCTGCTCCGACATCAGCCAGCGGTATGTAGCCGACCTCGTCCAGCGCGATCAAATCGTACTTCATCCATCTCGCGATCAGACGTTTGACTTGACCATTCTGCTTCGCTTCCACCAGTTCATTGACCAGCGCGGCCGCCGTGATGAACCGAGCCCGCCGCTTCTGCCGGCACGCTGCCAGGCACAGCCCGCTCGCCAAGTGACTCTTGCCAGTGCCACATTCTCCGATCAACACCACGGGCTCGGAACGCTCGATGTATCCTCCCTCCGCCAGTTCCCGTATCTTTGCCGCCGGGATCTGCGGCGCTTGCGCAAAATCGAATTCTTCAAGTGTCTTCATTCGCGGTAGCTGCGCCTCCCGAATCCGGTTCTGAATGGCATGCCGGTCGCGCTCTTCGCATTCCATCGCGAGCAGCGCTTCCAGGTAACGGATGTGACTGTGGTTCTCCTTCACCGCTTGTTCGGCGAGCGTGACGAAGTTACCTGCGATCACTGGCACTCGTACGGACTTGCAATATTGTTTGATGCTGGCGTGCTCTAATGCTTGGGTCTGGTTCCTCATTGAATCACCCCCGCCCTGCTGAGCAGTCGGTCGTATTCATCCATCACCGGCATCGGTCGCTCGAACTGCTCGAGTTCTTCGGCCAATCGCATTGCGTAGAGCCGCCGATCCTCCGGATCCGGCATCCGCAGGATGTGCATCACCGCACCTGCATCAGTAACCCCCAGTCGCAAAGCCTCCTCGACCGCGGCGATCAGTTTTTCCCAACCATCCGACAATCCGGCGCGTATCAGTGCGATCATCTCCCGTGTGCCGCCGCTCTTCCCGTGACGATCCTCGAGTTGCCTCCAGATATGATCCAGGCAATCCGGCCATCGGCCAGCTGCCCGCCATTGCTGAAGCGGTGTCGACCCCGCCATTGCGCCTGGCTTCCTCTCCAGCACGTCGAGATAGTGCTCCAGATTCAGCAACTGATAGCCTCTCCCATAGCAACGCTGATGACGCGCAACGCATTCGAAGTCGCGATAGATTTCGACTTGGGCTGGCCACAGCTTCACCATTGCTCGTTCGCCGGCGCGTAATGGTGCGGAGTACCAGTTCGTCTTCACGCGAACGCACCCTTTGCCATCCACCACTGGAAACAGAATCTCTTCCAGCGCAAATCGCTCTTCGGCGAGCGGCATTAGATGCGGCGCCTCTTGCGTCATCGCCGCCCCGATCGTCATCGTGCGACCACTGATCGTGTGTTGTTGGCTGGTTCGGCACTTGTCCAGAAGCAGAGCGTTCAATCCAGCCAGATCGCCGGCTTCCGGAATCGGCACCAGGAAGTTACGCCGATACCATCCCAGTTCACCTTCTACGCCACCCTTTTCGTTCCCTTTTGCCGGATTGCAGTACTCGCTTCGGAAGCCCCAGTGCGATCGGAAAGCAATCACGCGCTCAGTCTCTTCGCGTTGGCGGCCCTGCAGAATCTTCTTGACCGCCAACGTGAGATTGTCATAGCGCAACGTCTGGAATACGCCGCCGAAATATGCGAAGCCAAGCTCGTGCGCTTCCAGGAACGCCTGTTGAGTGGCATTCGTGTAAGCCCGGTGAAAGGCTCCTCCGCTCGCCATACTCCGCATGGCGAAGAACTGCAACGTACGCTGCTGTCCATCTAGCCGAGCGTCGGCTTCAAACCAATCGACCTGCGCTTCCTGCCCGAGTTCATAAGATTGCGGCACGAATATCTCACGTCCGGTGATCCCCATCTGCCGCTTGCGTTCCCGGACATACTGCCGGATGGTGGGCTCCCCGATGAGATGATCTGCATTCTCCTCGCGCAACCGCATCCAGATGCGATGTGCCGTGTGCCGCTGCTTGCGCGGTGCGCGCTGATCGTCCTCGAGAATCCGATCAATGAAGTCTTTTACCGGCCCTATTTTCGGCCGGTCTCGATCGAACTTCTTCCGTTCCGGCGGAATCGCGTCCGCCAGCGCCTGCCGCACCATGCGGCGATGTACATTATGCTTCCTTGCAAGCTGCCGTATCGTCTCGCCCGCCGCGTGGCCACGGCGGATCATCTCAAATAGCTCCAACTTGGCTCTCCTCTCCATCGCCCAAAGCGTGACAAACATCATCGCTTCGGCGTTTGTGGGTGGGGCCAAATCAGAGTATCGAATGGGGCCAAATTAGAGCATCGAAATCATCCTGCGCGCCGTAGCCCACAACAAGGGCGTACACCGCGACGCGATCATAGCGGATCTTTAGACGATCCGAGACTAGAAGCCGACATCTCGGGAGTTATGCCGTGGATGACGTTTCCAGGCAAATTGCGGCCAGACAACAAATACGATGTAGTTGAGTCGCCGACGTCTACTGGGAATTTGCGGTCCGCTGGGCGAGTTCTTTGGAGTGCAGGCGCTCCATCAAACGCTTTGCCGAACCCGACCTCTCCTCCCAAGCGATGTCTACGTCGTCCCCGAGTTCCGTTGCGCAAGTATCGAGGTACTCTGTGAAGACCATCGCCCTCTGCAGTCGATCTTCGAGGGAATGAGCCTCGCGAATCCGATCTCGATAGGCTCTCAGCAATATTGGTGTGTCCACGACCACGGCATCGCGATAGGTGAAC
>DATIMM010000143.1:0-6070 GCA_035475295.1 Bryobacteraceae bacterium | reverse complement strand
AGTTCCGCTTGAAGATGCTGAAGGCCGGCACGCACGATGACAGCGGGTTCCGCCGCGCGCGTTCCATAGCGGTAATCCAAGCTGCTGCGGAAGCCTATGGCTGGGATTCGCGACCATCCCCGAAACCGATCGGCAACGAGAGCATCCTGACGGGGCGCGGCATCGCTTATTCGTTCCGTGGGCAGACCGTTGTGGCTGAGATTGCAGAGGTCGAAGTGAATCGCCAAACGGGTCATGTCTGGGCGAAGCGCCTCGTGTGCGCACATGACTGCGGTTTTGTGGTCAATCCCGCGAGCTTGCGGCACACGGTGGAGTGTTGTACGCTTCACGGCCTAAGTCGCGCGCTTCGCGAGGAAGTCCGATTCGATACCGAAAAAGTGACGAGCCGCGACTGGTTCTCGTATCAGACGCTCCGGCATGTTGACGTTCCCGAGCGCATCGATATCGTGCTGGTGAATGGCGATCCCAATCCGAACCGTCCGGATCTGCCTCCCTACGGAGCCGGTGAGGCATCTCTGAAACCGATGCTTGCCGCTATCGGGAACGCCATCTACGACGCGACCGGCGTTCGCATCCGCAGGGTTCCCTTCCGTAATGACCGAGTGCTTGCGGCCCTAAAGGCTGCGGGTGTTTGACCGGACGCTGAAAGAAGACATCAGTCGAGGGAGCAAAGGGCGCGGATTTCGAGCCCCCAATCGGCAAAGGAACACCACGGCCGTAGGGCCGGGCGCTCGATACCGTGCCCGTCTTGCGCGTGTTCGTCAAAACAAATAGATCACAAAGCGTTTAGCGCAGGAGAAATCATGCAGAGAAAACATCGGAAGTATTCCATCGCCTTCTGGCTGATGGCAGCCATCTCTTTCACTTCAGCAAGCGCACAGGAAGTGAAGCAGACGGTCATCAAGCTTTGGCCTGGTGTCGCGCCCGGCTCCGAACAATGGAACCAACCGGAGACCACGCTCGGTTCCGGCCACCTGGAGCGCATTGTCAACGTCACCACACCGACCCTGACAGCCTACCTGCCGGACCCGTCCACTGCGACCGGCACTGCCGTAATCATCGCCCCAGGCGGTGGCTTTGTTTTCCTTGGCATTAACTCGGAAGGTCACGATGTCGCGAAATGGCTTGTGGCCCGAGGCATCGCAGCATTCGTTTTGAAGTACCGAACGGTTCAGCTCGAAGGTCACGACAAAGCGCAGTTAAACCAGTCCGGCGGCGCACGTTTCGAAGCTCAGCTTCGCAATCACGCCTTGATTGCCGAGGACGGTAAGTACGGTATCGCCGACGGCATCCAGGCTGTGAAAGTGGTGCGTGCGCACGCCCCCCCGAATGGGGCATCGCTCCGAGTCGCATCGTCTTCACAGGATTTTCTGCTGGCGGGATGATTACTGAGTTCACGGCCATACAGCCCGATGCGCGCCCCAACTACGCGGCTCCGATTTACGGCGCCCCTTTTCCCGGCGTGCCTCCGATACCACAAGGACTGCCGCCGTTCTTCATGGCCATGGCGCAAGACGACAATCTCGCTGGCACCTACATTGTCCACTTCTACGACGCGCTCAAGGTGGCCGGATACAAACCGGAGTTTCACATCTATAACTCCGGCGGTCATGGCTGGGGAATGCGCAAACAAGGTACAACGAGCGATCACTGGATCGACGAGTTCTATTACTGGCTGGAAGCGCAAGGGCTGACCCGTCCGCTCAAGTAAACCGGAGCAAAATCTATGAGCAGCAAGCACCAAGTATCTCTCGTCGCGCTGTGGTTGATGGCAGCCGGCGTTTTTACTTCAGCAAGTACACAGGACGTTAGAAAGAGCAATCGAGAGCCTTTGATGATCGAGCAGCAAGGCAGCTTCGCTGTCGGTGGCTCCGTCACTACCGCTCGTGGCACCTTCGATCCCATTAAACAGGGCGCATACAACCCCGCCGGCACCGATCCCGCAGGGCAGACATTGCACGGCGACCACGCTTACGCCTTCTATCAGGTTCCGGTAAATGCCAGAAAACTTCCACTCGTCTTCTGGCACGGCCACGGGCAATCCGGCAAGACGTGGGAGACCACCCCGGACGGGCGCGAGGGGTTCCAAAATATTTTTCTGCGCCGCCGCTTCCCGGTCTACCTGATTGACCAGCCGCGTCGCGGCCGCGCGGCGCGCAGCACGCAACCGATCACCATCGCGGCTACGCCCGACGAGCAGCTCTGGTTCGGCATCTTCCGGCTCGGAGCCTGGCCGAACTTCTATCCGGGCGTGCAGTTCTCGCGCGACCCCGAGGCGCTCAACCAGTTCTTCCGGCAAATGGTCCCCAACACCGGACCGTACGACGCCCAGGTGAATACGGAGGCTGTTTCGGCCCTATTCAATAAGATCGGGCCAGGCATTCTCGTCACTCACTCACAGAGCGGCGGCCTGGGCTGGCGCACGGCCATCAAAAACAGAAATGTCCGCGCCATTGTCTCCTTCGAGCCGGGCTTCGACTTTCCTTTTCCCAAGGGCGACGTGCCGCCTCCCATGACTCTCGGCGGCAGAGCGCTGAGCGCCATTACCGTGTCTCAGTCGGAGTTCATGCTGCTTACGAAGATACCGATCGTCGTCTATTACGGCGACAACATCCCCGATAAGCCAAGCGTGAATCCGGGCCAGGAGCAATGGCGCATCTTTCTCGAAATGGCCCGGAGGTGGAAGGATGTTGTGAACCGTCGCGGCGGGAACGTCGCCCTCGTGCATCTGCCGGAAATAGGAATCCGCGGCAACACCCACTTTCTGATGTCGGATACGAACAACCTGCAAATTGCGGATCAGGTGTCGAAGTTCCTGTCAGAGAAGAAGCTGGACTGATCCGCTGCAAAACTTCGCCGCGCTTCTGCTCATGCCAGAACGCCAGCGTTTCCTCGCGACGCAAACGAGTTTTGGCCTGGCGTGACCGAAAGTGAGAACCAGGCCAACTTCCTCCTTCCTCGCGTAAATTAACGCACATCGGGCCTCCCCGAACCTCCTCCGACCTGGACCTTTCCAAAAACTATCTGCCCACCTGTCAGCGAACTTGCTTGGAAACCCAGCTTGCTCTGTAGCAGTCCACCGGTACAGCGGCAATCCAGAAGGTGCCAGCGCGGAAGATTAATATTGACGAGGGCGAATGGCTGATAAAGGGAAAGTAAAGGTCGGGATCATTGGATCCCAGTTCGAGGCCGACATTCACGCGGTCTCTTTTCAGATGATGCCGGAGGAAGCCGAAGTCGTGGCGGTTGCATCTCCGACTCCCGGGAATGCCGAGCGGCTGGCGAAGAAGTACGGTATCCCGCGAGTCTTCCTTGACTATCGCGAGATGTTGAAGGAGCCCGACATCGAGATGGTGACGATCACGGCGCCCAACCGTCTCCACGCGCAGATGACGATCGACATAGCGAACGCCGGCAAGCATGTGGTCTGTGAAAAGCCCCTTTGCATGACGCTGGCGGAAGCCGATGAGATGATCGACACCTGCCAGCGAAAAGGCGTGATGCTCGGCTATGCTGAAGAGCTCTTCTTCACACCCAAATACGTAAAGGCCAAAGAAATGGCGGACCAGGGCGGATTCGGCAAGGTGCACCTGGTGAAGCAGAGTGAAAAACACTTCGGCCCGCACAGCCCGTGGTTCTGGGATATGGAACAGGCGGGCGGTGGCGCGTTGATGGACTTGGGCTGCCACGGCATTGCCTTCTGCTATTGGTTTCTGGGGCGGCCTGCGATCAAGACCGTCTATGCGCAACTAGGAACCTACGTGCATCGCGACAAGACGAAGGGCGACGACGATGCCATCTGCATCCTAGAGTTCGATAACGGTGCCGTGGGAGTCGTGGAATGCAGTTGGGCCAAGCGCGGCGGCATGACGGATCGCACCGAGATCTACGGCGAGGGCGGTGTCACCTACGCGGACCTGCACATGGGAAATGCGCTGCCGACCTACAGCGAGTACGGGTTCGGCTACGCGGTAGAGAAGGCGCCTACCACGCAGGGCTGGAGCTATCCGGTGTTTGAGGAGCACTGGAACTATGGCATACCGCAAGAAATGCGCCACTTCGCCAGAGTGGTTCGCGGGAAAGAAACGCTGCAGGCCTCCGGCGAGGATGGGCGCGTGGTCATGCAGGCGCTCTATGCCGCGTATGCGTCGGCCGGCGCCGGGCAAAAAATCAAAATGCCGTACAAGCCGAAGACCAGCCGCCCGATTGAAGAATGGCTGGGGAAGAATCTGAAGTGAGTACGCCACTTCTCGAAAACATTCTCAACCAGCCGGAGGCGATTCGTGCGATCGGGAAGTACCAGTTCGGGAAAGGCTCCCACGACTTGCAAAAAGCCGCGAAGTTCTTGCGCACGAAGAAGCGTATTCTGCTGACCGGCATGGGCGCGTCCCATTCTGCCTGCACTCCGTTCTATTACGGCCTCGCCGGGCGCGGGTGTTCGGTCACGTCTGTCGAGACATCGGAGCTGCTGTACTTCCTGCCACAGTTGGCAGACAGCGACACGGCGGTCGTGCTCGTTTCCCGCTCGGGCGAAAGCGTGGAAGTGGTACGGCTCCTCTCGAAGCTGAAGGCGTCCGGCGCGGAGATCCTCGGTATCGTAAACGCGGCGAATAGCACTCTCGCGGCAGCGGCCAGCCACAAAATCCTGATGAATAGCCCGGCGGATCAACTGGTCGCAATTCAAACCTACATCGCCACGCTCGTTGTCTTTGCACTGCTTGAGGCGGCGATGTTTGGCGAGCTGGAACTGGCGAAAGCCGACCTCGAAAAGACAGCGGGCCTGCTCGCCGGGTTGGTTCCGGAATGCGTCAAGGCGAGCGAGCAATGGACAGAATTTCTGCAGGGCGATCATCCGGTGTATCTGTTGGGCCGAGGCCCGGCAATGGGCGCGGTCTCTGAAGGCGTGCTGCTGATGCACGAGATTGCGAAGAGCCCGGCCGTTGGCATGTCGGCGGCCCAGTTCCGTCACGGTCCTGTAGAAGTGACCGACCGAACATTTCGAGGCATTGTGATCGGGACACAGCCCCCGACAGCGCAACTGGACGCCGCGTTGGCGGAGGACCTGAGCAAGATGGGCGGGCAGGTCCGCTGGATCGGGCCCGAGGTCGACGGAGCACGCGTGGTCCCGTTGATCCGCTGGCCCGCGGACTTGCCTCGGCGGTTCGCGGCGGCCTTCGAAATACTCCCCCTGCAGTTGGCCGCTTACCGGAAAGCCGAACTGCAGGGAATCACACCCGGATCCTTTCGCTGGGCTCCCGCCATCACGACCTCGGAGACCGGCTTCGCTATTGGAGGGGCAAGCTAACATGCCGTCCCCGGACAGCCCAAAATCGCCGGTGTTGTGTGTCGATATCGGTGGCACCTCCACCAAAGCCGGCGTGCTGAACACGAGCGGAGAAATGCAGTTCCTGAACTCGATTCCGACGAAGCCCGATGTGGAGTCTTACGTCCGGAATCTGGTGGCCCTGATCGAACAAACCATCGAGACTGCAAAATCGCAGCATCAGGGAATGCGGCAAATGGGAGTGGCCGTGGCAGGCTTCCTCGATTCCGCGCGCGATCACTTGGTCTATAACTCGAACTTGCCCTGGCTCGAAGGCTTCCCGTTGCGCAACACGTTGGCGGAGCGGTTTCCCGCTTTCGCTATCGAGCTTGAGGTTGACTCAAACGCCGCAACAATGGCCGAATACCGGTTTGGCACCGCGCAGAACAGCAGGCGTTTTTTGTGCCTCACTTCGGGAACCGGGCTCGGTGTTGGAATGACCGTCGATGGCGTGCCGCTGCGCTTCGCTTACGGCTGCATGGGAGACATCGGGCACGTGATTGTGCTGCGCGATGGGCCACTCTGCACCTGCGGAGGCCGGGGCTGCGCCGAGATCATGGTGTCCGCTCCCGTAGTTGCGGAACGCTACAGGACGAACGCAGGAATTGAAAGCGAGCAATCCTTGCGCGATGTCATCGAAGCCGCAGAGGCCGGAAACCCGGCCGCGATTGCAGTCCTGCGCGAAGCGGGTGAGTGGCTAGGCATCGCGGTCGCCTCGATGGCGAACATGCTATTTCCAGATCACAT
>DATIMM010000142.1:0-14190 GCA_035475295.1 Bryobacteraceae bacterium | reverse complement strand
GAGGGTGCCACGGAGCTTGTTGACGACGAGAGTAGCGAGCGCTTCGCCTTCCACTTCCTCAGCGATGATGAGGAGCGGCTTGCCGGAGCGTGCAATCTGCTCGAGCAGCGGCAGCAGGTCCTTCATGTTGCTGATCTTCTTTTCGTGGATCAGAATGTAGGGATCCTCGAGAACAGCTTCCATGCGATCCGGATCGCTGATGAAATAGGGAGAGAGATAGCCACGGTCGAACTGCATACCGTCTACGGTCTGCAACTCGGTGATCATGGTCTTTGACTCTTCCACCGTAATCACGCCATCCTTGCCGACCTTCTGCATGGACTCAGCAATGATGTTGCCGATGGTGGCGTCACCGTTGGCGGAAATGGTGCCAACCTGAGCAATTGCATCGCCGGAAACGGGCTTCGAGAACTTCTTGACTTCCTCGACCACCGCTTCCACGGCCTTCTCGATGCCGCGCTTCAGCGCCATCGGATTTGCACCGGCCGCGACGTGCTTCACGCCCTCGCGGAAGATCGCCTGGGCCAGGATGGTGGCGGTGGTGGTGCCGTCGCCAGCGATGTCGGACGTCTTCGAAGCCACTTCGCGCACCATCTGCGCGCCCATGTTTTCGAGCGGGTCCTTCAGCTCAATTTCCTTGGCAACCGTCACACCGTCTTTGGTGATGGTGGGGCCACCGAACTTCTTTTCCAGAACTACATTACGGCCTTTCGGGCCGAGCGTGACTTTTACGGCATCAGCAAGCTGATTCACGCCGCGAAGAATCGCTTGTCGCGAATTTTCGCTGTAAACAATCTGTTTTGCAGCCATTTTTTCCTTTTTGCCTCCTTACGCCTTTGCGGAAACAGCAGCGTTATCCAACACGCCGAGGATCTCGTCCTCGCGCATGATCAGGTATTCGTTGCCATCAATCTTGATATCGCTACCAGAGTATTTGCCGAAGAGGATGCGGTCGCCTACCTGGACATCCAGGGTGAGCAACTTGCCATCGTCGGTGCGCTTTCCTTTACCCACGGCAACCACTTCGCCTTCTTGCGGCTTTTCCTTCGCAGAATCCGGAATGTAGAGACCGCCACGCATGGTCTCCGTATCTTCGATCCGTTTGACCACGACACGGTCGTGCAGCGGACGAATATCCATACTCAAAACCTCCAATGAGTTGTACGAGCTAGAGCTAAATTAATCTTTGAGATTTGGGCTTACCAGTAACTCGACTGCCCACTGAGAGTTTTAGCACACTGCCCCGAAGAGTGACAAGAGTGAATTTTAATCAATTGAAAATGCTGGAGTTACTGGTGTAGCACTCTGCTTCTTTATTGGATCAGACTCAGATTTTTTGATTCCATTATTGGCGTGCCGGAAGGGCGAAACAGCCTGTTATCATTTGAAAGGCGGGTTTTGTCCTCAGAGATATGCGACGCATTTCCGGTTTCCTTGCGGTCGCAGCCATTCTGATTGCCATTGTCGTTGCTTACACCTACAAGCTGAGGCTCGACGCGGATGCGAAGCGGAAAGCGATTCCGACCCCTGAAATTGCGGCAGCTCTGGAAGCCGTGGCAAATAAGGGTTGGCACTGGTGGAAGCACGATCCCGATACCAACAAGTTAATCTCTGACGTAAAAGCCAGGTCCGCCCAGATTGTAAAAGACCCTTATACATTCGAGCTTCGCGGCATGACCTTGCGGCTTTACGCAAAGGACGGAGCCTCGTATACGTTTATCAAGACGGACAAGGCGCTGTTCGATGAAGGTTCGGGCGTGATGAGATCCCAAGATCCGGTCTTGATCATCATGCATGTGCCCTCGGATCAGGATGCGGAGAACAGCAAGCTGGTGGCGAACCGGGTGCACGTGGAAACCTCCGGCATCACCTACCAGACGAAGACGGGTGTCGCGACGACGGATCAACCAGCCACGTTCAAGTTTTCGGCGGGCGGCGGTCGGGGTGTTGGACTGGAGTACAACCCGAACACCCACATGCTGCATCTGAAGTCCCAGGTAGCTCTGGACTGGATTGGGAATGGGCCGCCGGAAAACAAACTGCACGTGGAAGCGGGCGACCTGGTGTACAAGGAGCAGGAACAGAAAATCTACCTGTCGCCGTGGTCGAAGCTGCAGCGCCAGAGTACTACGATCAACGCAAAAAATTCCGTCGTGACGCTGGTGGATGGTGTGTTGCATCAGGTGGAATCCGACCATGCGCTCGGGACGGATGATCGGAACGGACGCCGTGTGGTCTATTCAGCCGACAAGATGACGGGGCTGTTCGATGAGAACGGCACCCTGGTAAACATCATCGGGGACAAGGACGCGAAGATTGTGTCCAACGATGCCGCGGCACGGACCACCGTGACGGGCAATCGCGCCGACCTGCGGTTTACGGCTAACCAGGAGCGGCAGCCCAATGGAGCGCTCCGGAACGATAGCGTGCTTCATCTGGTGCTGGCAGACGGGCACGCGCAAGCGGAATCTGTACCGGTCGCGCAGCCAGGGGTGCAGCTGCCGGAAACGCGAATTCTGCGCAGTGAACACATCGAGCTGGAGATGAAGCTCGATGGCAAGGACCTGCAAGAGATACGGACGCCCACGCAAGGCGAGCTCGAGTTTAAACCGAACCGCCCCGATCAGTCGCATCGAATTTTGGATGCCTCCCGTTTACGCATTCTCTATGGGGAGGGAAGCTACGTCGATACGTTCCTGGCTTGGAATGTGGCGACGCATACCGAGAGGCCGGTGGCCGCTTCCAAGACCGCTTCCGCGAAGAACGGTAAGGGAACGGCTGCACCCGCGCTGACCTGGAGCGATCAGATGGTGGCTAAATTTAAGGCGAACTCGAACGAGATCGGCACCATTGAGCAGACCGGCAATTTCCGCTACCGGGAAGGCGTGCGCCAGGCTCATGCGCAAAAGGCCTATCTTGAGCAAGACATCAATCGCATCACGCTGACCGGTGATGCCCACGTTTCCGACGATACCGGCTCAACCCTGGCGCACGTCATCGTGATGAATCAGGAAAACGGCGATATGGACGCTACCGGCAAGGTTGTCTCCACCCACGATCCCGATAAAAGTCAGAAGCCCGGCACGTCGATGCTCGACGTAACCGAAACCATGCAGGCGAAGGCCGACAAAATGCGAACCCGCCAGGACAACGCAAGGATTTTTTACGAAGGCCATGCAGTGATGTGGCAGGGGGCGAACCGCATTTCTGCAAACGAGATCGATATCGACCGCGACAACCAGACCTTGCATGCGGTGGGCGACGTCGTCAGTGAGTTGGTGGATAAAAAATCCACCTCAGACAATCCGCAAAAGAGCGCGACGGCACAGGACGCAACGAGTATCCAGACCAGTGTTCCGATATTTACAATTGTGCGGGCGCCAGAGTTGTTTTATCGCGATGACACGCGACTCGCCCACTATACCGGAGGCGCAAAGCTGGTGCGCGATAAAACCACGGTGGATTCGAAGGAGCTGCGGGCGTTCTTGTCTCCGAAAAACAGCAACGACAACGGCACCTCTTCGCTGGACCATGCCTTCGCCGATGGGAATGTCGATGTGGTGCAGGCAATGGACAACGACAGGACGCGCACCGGCACATCGGAACACTGCGAATACTATCCCAAGGACAACAAGGTAGTTCTGAACGGAGGCAATCCGCAGGTTGTGGACAGCTATAAAGGCATCATCAAGGGCCGGCAGCTTACTTATTTCAGTGACGAAGATCGCGTGATTGCGGAAGGACAGCAAAAACAGCTCGCGTACACGCAGATGAAAAAGAAGTAAGTCCCAGGCCCGAGTACCGGCGTGCTCAAGTCACGGATTAACTACTCCGATCTCTTGTAGATGAGGGAGAGTTTTGTTCTTGAAACCAGGTGGTACTGTTTGAGCCAACGACGAAGTTCCGGATAAACCTGGGGGCTTAAACGGGGGTTCAGCAGCGAAAGTCCGTCCACGATAAAGGTGGGATGCGAGCGGGCAAGCTGTACCCGGTTCGCGGCGGCCGGACCTCCGTAAATAGCATTGGTAGCCGACAGGTGACGGTCCGCGGGAACGCCGGTGAGCGGCTGTGAATCCCAGAAGCGGTTATCTGAACTCATATGTGTGTAGACATAGAGGTCGGGACGGTAGCCCCAAACGAACAGCGTGTCCCCGGGACGGGCCAAATCGCGTATCTGGGCCGCGGCGCGCTGACTGTCCAAGTCCATCACTACGTCAGACCACTGCGGCTGGCGGTGAATCGCGGCGTTGAAGGCCAACGTGACGTAATGGGGACTGAAGCGAATCAGCGGGACGAGCAATAGCACGCCCAGAGAGACGGAAGTAAGCGTACGGCGCGCCTGGAAAGCGAGCACGATCCCGCGCGAGGCAGCAATGACAAGAGGCGGCAGGAGTTGCAAAAAGTAATGCGGGGCAAAGCGCGTCCCTAAGCACACCGCCACGAAGGACAGAGCGATCCATGCACCTAGTCTTATTCGGTCGCGAGCATCGGTTTTGACCAGGCATACGGCGGTAGCGACCGCGAGAGCTGCGTGAAATCCCAGCCAGTTCGCCGTGCGCGAGACGCCGGTCAGCAGCGGATGGGCAACGGGCGAATTCCTCGCGTACAGCAGTCCCCAGCGCCAGACTTGCTCACAGTAGCCGGGCCATGCGCCGGAAGCGGCTGCCCACCCGAGTCCCGCGACGACGGGAAGCGCGAAGCCAAGCAGCAATGGAAGTAGTTGGGAAATGAGAAACACCCCACATGCCGCAAGCACGAACAAGGCCTTGATGTTGAACAGAAATCCGACACCGGCAAAGAGTCCCGCCCACACGGGCCGGCGCTGCCGTGCATAATAGATGGCCGCCAGATGAGGCACAATCATCAAAGCGTCCGCCGCAAACGGGATCACTGCCGAGGGCAGATAAAAGGTCGTGAAAAACGCAAGAAGAAACGCTGCGGCGTAGCCTTCCTTTGGACTCCACCAGGTACGCGCCAGCCGGTAGGCAAGATAGCAGGCCAGCAGTACGTATCCGGCATCCAGCAGACGAAGCGCTACTCCGGCGTGGCCGCCGATCAGTAGGTAAAAGACCGCGTTCAGAGGAGGCTTGTCATACCAGAAGTCACGATAGGGCACGCGGCCATGCAGAATGTTAACGGCGGCGGCAACGTGATAATCTTCATCCGCCCACAGTAGATTCCAGTGGGCCAGCCGCAATAGTGCGAACAGGGGAACGAGAATCAGGACTGCGCGGAGAATCCATCGGGATTCGCGGCTGGTCGGAATAGGAGTCTCCACTCACCGCGTATCATAAGATATGCATCCTTTGAAGGACCACATTCTTCAAGCGTGCCATCTTCGAAGCCAATGAGGACCCTGCAGACAGTCGAGATCGCCAAATCCTATAACGGCCGCAGGGTCGTCGATAATGTGTCGGTTCGCGTCGAGCAGGGTGAGGTGGTCGGCTTGCTCGGCCCAAACGGCGCGGGCAAGACCACTTCGTTTTACATGATCGTCGGATTGATCAGCCCCGATTCCGGCGACGTGCTGCTCGATAACCAGCCGGTCACCCAACTACCCATGTATCTACGGGCGCGCCGCGGCGTGAGTTACCTGCCGCAGGAGCCCTCAGTGTTTCGAAAACTGAGCGTGGAGGATAACCTGATGGCCATCCTGCAGACGCTGCCTATCAGTGGGCAGGAACGCCGTGACCGGATGAAGAGCCTGATCTCCGATCTCGGCCTGGAAACCGTCCGTCACAGCAAAGGATACATGTTGTCGGGCGGCGAGAGGCGGCGATGCGAGATCGCCAGATCGCTCGTACTGCAGCCAGATTTTATTTTGCTGGATGAGCCGTTTTCCGGCATCGATCCGATTCAGGTTCTGGAGCTGCAGCGAATCATCGGCGACCTGAAGGATAAGGGCATCGGCATCCTGATTACCGACCATAATGTTCGCGAGACTCTGGCGGTTACGGACCGGGCCTATATCATCAACAGCGGACGCATTTTTCGTGCGGGGTCGCCGGAGTCGCTCGGCAACGATCCGGAAGTGAAGCGCATTTATCTGGGCGACAATTTCTACTTCCCACCGGTTTTGATGGGCTCCTGAAGTCCCTGTTCCTCGGGCTGATTTCGCCCTCCAAACGAAGATTTTCTTGCGATAAATCGCCCAAAATTCTACCTTTTTAGTGGGTGGCAATCGCCCTGTGCGGTGCTACACTTAAGCAAAATGAGTTCGCTTTCGCAACGGCTACATCTCGGAGTCCAGCAGAAGCAGATACTCACGCCCGGACTTGTTCAGATGGTCACGGTTCTCGCCCTTAACCGGCTGGAACTGAAGGACATGATCGTGAACGAGATTGCAGAGAATCCGGTGTTGGAGGAAGCAAGCGAAGCGGGCGAAGAGTTGACTCCTGGCGAAGTGCAGTCCCTGCTGGAGCGTGAGCGCACAGCCGATCCGGCAGATAAGGCCGTTCTGGAGAACGTCGACGCACAAGAGCTTTCGCAGGTATATGAGGCTTCGGGCGAAGGGGAGTTCGCGCCGAACGGCGTGGTCCTGGACGCGAGCACGACTGGCGAAAGTCCCGCCAGCGCCGTGGCCGAGGAGACCGTTAAAACCGAGACGGATCCTTTTGACGAAATTGATTTTGGAAGCTTCTTCGATGATTATCTGGATCCTGGTTTTAAAAATCCGGGTTCTGAGTCGGTCGAAAAACCGTCGTTTGAAACGTTTCTATCGGCGCCCGTCACATTAAGCGACCATCTTCAGGAACAACTGAGTGTTCTGATTCTGACCGATCGCGTGCGGCAGGCAGCGAACTGTATCATCGGAAACCTGGACGAAGCGGGATACCTGACAACGCCCTTGGAGGAGATCGCGGTCGCCGACGGGCTGAGTCTGGCAGACATGCACGCGGGGCTCAGAGCGGTGCAATCCCTCGAACCTACGGGTGTGGCGGCAATAAGTCTGCCGGAATGCCTGCTGCTGCAGTTGGAAGCGCGCGGCGGACGCGGCGGAGTAGCCTGGAAGATCGTTCACGATCATCTGCGGCTTCTGGAGACGCGCCAGACTGCTCAGTTGGCCAAAGTGCTGGGACGTCCTCCCGAGCACATCCAGATTGCCCTTTCTGTAATCCGGCACCTTGATCCCGCCCCGGGACTCCGCTATTCGAGCATGGGACCGCGGCAAGTAGAGCCCGACGTTTACATATCCAAAGATGGCGACGATTACCTCATCACATTGAATGAGGACGATGTGCCGCAGCTTCGGCTCAATGGTGAGTACAAGCGCATGATCGATCGTGAGCAGGAGCCGAATAAGGACGTGCGCAATTACGTAAAAGAGCGTTACGCCTCGGCCTTGCAGCTGATTAAAAATATCGAGCAGCGCAAGCACACCATTCTCCGCGTCTGCCAGACAATCATCCGCCGCCAAACGGAGTTTCTGGAGTCCGGTATCGATTCCCTGAAGCCGATGATGATTAAGGAAGTGGCCGAGGAGATTGGCGTCCACCCTTCTACGGTGAGCCGGGCCGTCGCCAATAAATACGCCCACACGCCGCAGGGAGTCTTTGAACTGCGTTACTTCTTCTCCGAAGCCGTGCAAGGACCTTTGGGCAGCGCGACTCCCCTGCTGATTGTGAAGCGCCGCGTGAAGAAAATGATCGACGAGGAGGATACGTCCCACCCTTTGACAGACGAACAGATCACCGCACGATTGCAATCCGAAGGGATCGATGTAACCCGCCGCACGGTAGCAAAGTATCGCGAGGACATGAAAATTCCCTCGACACATCAGCGCCGCGTCCGCGCCTAATTATCTTGAACAACCACAGCGGCAGGAGAGCTCGCCTGTGCACGCATTCACCGCACACCCTTTTGGCGTACGATCATGGTGTGTTGGTATCGGAGGAACGATGAAACTGATCTATTCCGGCAAGACCAAGGATTTTACCCCGGAACTGGAAGAGAAGATCGAAGCGAAGCTTGCCAAGATGGGTAAGTTGATTGAGCAACGCGGTGAACGCGAAGCGTATGTGGCCCACCACATGGAGAGGCATCTTCACAAGACGGAGATTATTCTCAAGTTCTATGATCATTCGCTGATCGGGGAGGGAGCCGATCCCGATCTGGCGGCTTCGCTGGCCTGTGCTGTCGAGAATATCGAGAAGCAAATCGTCAAGCTCCGGAACCGTTGGCGCGATACGCATCGGGATGCCAAGAGCGTCCGTGACTCGAAAGAGAACTGGACCGAAGAAACCTCGGCGGAGCCGTCGCTCTCTGCTTCCAAACAGCCCTCCACTCCTCCCGGCCTGGTAAACGGCAGGTCCGGAAATGGAAGGCCTAAAATCTTCAAAGTGAACTACGACGACGGGCGCAAGCCAATGACATTGGAAGAAGCGCTCATCGAAATGGAGAACGGCGAGAACTACGTGGTTTACCGCGACATCGACGCCAGTTGCGTGTCGGTTTTGGTTCGCCGCCCCGATGGGCA
Organism: Bryobacteraceae bacterium; assembly: GCA_035475295.1. Lineage (GTDB taxonomy): Bacteria > Acidobacteriota > Terriglobia > Bryobacterales > Bryobacteraceae > Bog-105. The sequence continues at coordinate 5,714 of DATIMM010000142.1, read as the reverse complement.
TTACGATCTCATCCAATCGTAGGATATTCTCAGTGTTCCATGGCGAAGCCTAAACCGAAGGAGCAGCCTGTTCCGGAGTCGTCGCCGATCGAGCCGGTACTCACGTCGGATCTCGTCATCATTACCGGGCTTAGCGGCTCCGGTAAGCTGACGGCGTTGAAGTCGTTTGAGGATTTAGGCTTCTACGCCGTGGACAACCTCCCCATAGCGCTTGTTCCGAAGTTTGCCGACCTGATTCGCGATTCGAAAAGCGGTCAGCGGGCGGCCTTGATTATCGACATTCGCGAAGGCGGAATGCTGGAAAACTTTCCGCAGATGTACCGCGAATTGAAAAAGCATGTAAGCGCCACCTTGATTTTTCTGGACGCGGATGATGAAGTGCTTCAGCGAAGATTCAGCGAGACGAGGCGGCCGCATCCGCTTGGCGCGAAGTCCACGGTGCTGAAGAGCATTGAGGAAGAACGGGCAAAGTTGAGGCCGATTCAGGATCTGGCGGATCTATGCATCGACACCTCGAAGCTGAACGTTCATGAGCTTCGCAGGATCATCAACGGTAAATTCCAGGATGCAAAAGAAGAAAACAAGATCCTGGTCTACGTCAACAGCTTCGGATTCAGAAACGGCGTTCCTCCGGACAGCGATCTTGTGTTCGACGTCCGATTTCTGCCGAATCCAAATTACATTCCGGAGTTTAAGAAGTTGAGCGGGCGGCAACCCGCGGTCGCGCGCTACATCCGCTCCTTCCCGCAGACCGTCGAATTTATAAATCGCATCTCAGAGCTGCTGATCTATCTCCTGCCCCATTACATTCGCGAAGGGAAAAGCTATCTGACGATTTCGTTCGGATGCACCGGCGGACAGCATCGTTCCGTGATGATCGCGCATGAGATACAAAAAAGGCTGGCCAAGGCGGGCTTCACGGTGAAGGAAAGCCACCGCGATATGAACAAGCAGTAGAGACGTACGCGCTGCGTCACACTCGGGCTATATGCCCGCCGGAAGGCTAGCAGAGCGAAGGTTCGGCACGTGGAAACGCGTCGGGATCTCTCTCCTCGGGAGGGCCATCAATGCAAACCAGATCCTTCTCGATAGCGATCTTCAACGGCTCCCCGCTTGCGTTCAGTTCGAAATAAAGTCCGATAGTATCGGTGCTGGCCCATTCCGCGACTTCGTTCGAGGGAGCGGTGACGCGAATGGTTCCACTCTGGAAATCCGCGCGCGGCGAAGGCTCCGGCACGGCCTGCAAAACATACGCGAGAGAAGTTCCGCCCGGGAAATGAACCTCTTCCTTCAAGGGAGCGCCCGTGGCTAGAGCGCCTACTTCGCTCTGATTCACTCGCAGCCGGAGGCTATTCTTTCGAAAGCGCAGTTTCATCTACTACAAGTCTATCCGCCACTCGCCGGAGTAGACGTTGAAGTGAGAACCCCTGACAAATCCAATCAGGGTCAAGCCCTGGTCGCGAGCTGTTTCGACGGCCAGGCTGGAGGAACTGCCGACTGTCGCAAGAATTGGAGCGCCCGCCGCAACGGCTTTCTGGACGAGTTCGAAGCTGCTGCGGCTGCTCATAAACAGCAGATACTGCCGCAGTGGAACTTGGCCCCGCAGCACGCAGTGGCCAACCAGCTTGTCCAAAGCGTTATGACGCCCGACGTCCTCGAAGACGGCCTCCACCGTGCCGTCGCTTGTAAAAAGAGCAGCGGCATGAAGCCCTCCGGTTTGGGAAAAACCCCGTTGGTGATCGCTCAGCTGGTCAGATAATTTTTCGATCGCGGATGCGGGAAAATGCGTGCCGTCGGGCGGCAGACCCGGCAGGCTCTGCGCAATGGCTTCACGACTGCGCTTTCCGCAGAGCCCGCAGCTCGAACTCACAAAGCTGTTGCGGGCAATCCTCCAGGATTCCACGTCGACATCTTTGGACAGTTCCGCCAGGACCTCGTTGGAATCTCTGCCGCCAAGGGAGCGCAGCTCCAGGAGTTGCTCGCGATCTCTGATGATTCCCTCCGACAACAGAAATCCCGCGGCGAGTTCGCGGTCATGGCCCGGGGTGCGCATCGTGACAGCCAGGCTGTCTGAAAGCTGCGCATCCTTGAACCAGTAGCGAATCCGAATCTCCAGCGGTTCTTCCACGGCCACGTGGTCCAACAGGCGCCTTCGCTGAAGGCCATCCACCCGCTGGATACTGAACTGCCGGACGAGCAGGCCGTTGTCAAACGTCTCCTCTGTCATTTTGCCTTTGGGTCTGGCGCCCTGCCATAGACCACAGCGAACTCCTTCAGGCGAGTCTGCAGGGCGGCCGAGAACTCGCCCTGCTCCATTCGCCACCCCCAGTTGCCCTCCGCCGCGCCTGGCTTGTTCATGCGGCTCTCGCTCGAAAGCCCGAGAACGTCCTGCATGGGAACAACAGCGACCCGCGCGACAGAAGAATACAACGTGCGAATCAACTTCCAATGAATTCCTTCATTGTCATCGCCGAGATACTGCAGCGCGAAGGCTCTTTCCCTGAGAATGTCTTCCGCGCTTCTCGTGCTGTCTCCGCCATCGCTGTTCCACCAGCCAACCACCGTATCGTTATCGTGCGTGCCCGTGTAAGCGAACAGATTGCGCTCGTAGTTGTAGGGGAGAAACGTCCGCGCCTGCGGGTCCGTACCAAACGCAAACTGAAGGACGGCCATGCCGGGGAAATGAACATCACGGCGAAGCTGTTCCACCTCCGGAGTGATGTCGCCCAGGTTTTCAGCTACCATCTCCAACTCGCCTAATTGTTTTCTGGCCTCCTCGAACAAAGCCGCACCGGGTGCTTTCACCCACTTTCCATTTTCTGCCGTCTTCTCGGACGCCGGAACCGCCCAATAAGCCTGGAATCCGCGAAAGTGGTCCAGCCGCACCAGATCGAAGAGGCGAAATGTAGCGCGGAAACGCTCGATCCACCATGGAAATCCGGTGCGTTCCATCTCCTCCCAACGATAAATTGGATTTCCCCAAAGCTGGCCGGTCTTGCTGAAGTAGTCGGGAGGAACGCCTGCGACGAGAGTGGCGTGTCCATCCTGGTCGAGACAGAACTGCTCGGGATGCGCCCATACATCGGCGCTGTCATGGGAAACGTAAATGGGAATGTCGCCCATAATCTTGATGCCGCGACGCCGTGCCTCGGCCCGAAGCGTATCCCATTGCCGGTAAAACTCAAATTGGCAGTACTGCTGGCAATCGATCTCCGCCCGAAGCTTCTCTCGCCATTCTCGCAGTGCTTGTGGCTTGCGCTGGACCAGGTTCTTGTCCCACTCAGTCCAATTCTTATCGAAGCCGAAGTGTTCCTTCAGCGCGATAAACAGCGTGTAGTCTTCCAGCCAGGCCCGGTGAACCGTGCAGAACTGCTCAAACGCCTGCCTCTGTTCACCTGTGGCTTTTTCCCGGAAGATCCGATGTGCTTGCTTTAGTAAGGGCAGCTTCCACTCGGCAACACGCTCGTAATCGACCGAACGTGAGGGAAAATCGGGAGATCTATCGACCCCCTTGTGGTTCAGTAGGCCGTGCCTTGCCAAAATTTCGGGGCTGATCAGAAGAGGATTTCCGGCAAAAGCCGAATACAGCGCATAAGGAGAATTGCCAGCTCCAGGAGGTCCCAACGGTAGCATCTGCCAAAGGCTTTGTCCCGCGTCGGACAGTTGCCGGAGGAAACGAAATGCCTCTTCGCCGAAGTCCCCGATGCCGAACGGAGACGGCAAGGAGGTGGGGTGTAGCAGGATGCCACCACAACGATCGAGTTTCACCCGACCACATTAGCAGAGCAAAGGCTCCGGTAAGAATTGTGAAATTCACCTATGGACACACTCGAGCTGCGTGGCCCCGAACCAGTTCTGACCTGTTGGCGCTGTAGCAATTTTAGGCGGGTATCGCCCTTCCAGTTCTCCATTGTCGCTTCCAGTCTTCGGATTGATCTCTGACTCCCCTTCGACAATTAGTCGGCTAAGGTTAAGCAACTGGGATCGATTTGGCCGAGTGGCGAGGCCCACATGATTTCTCGATACCTGCGCCAATCCGAAGCTGGGAGATATTTCTGCAAATATGCCTGACGTCGACCTTGACTTGCTGCGCGTGAAAGCAACTGCCCAAGAGGCACATTTTTTCTCGATTATCTGGAGTCCGCAGAACGGTTTTCCATACGGAAGAACACGCTCACTCCAGAGCCCAGCACTCCGGATTCGGTTCTCTGGATGTGCATCCAAATGGGCCGATGAACGGATTCGAGGTCAAGGTCTATAGCCTCCCAACCAAAGTCTTGCGATGAAAAGGACAGCTATCGCAACTCGGGCACAGTACTTTTTAATGTAGCGAAAGTGTCCGTTGCTCGTCTTACGGTAGAGGCGGCGCTTGGCTACTGTGTTGTCGCTAAGGGTAGCGATAGCTCCCCATGCCTCTGTTCCAAGGAATAGCCGCACGAATGATCCTCAAGTATCGACATACCGTCACAGGCTCGCGCTTTCACAAGGTAGAAAAGCAAGCGACTCTACGTCTGGCTGTCCACGCACCCGCGTCCACTCGTCAACGTTCGTTGAGGGCATGTCGAGCATACGCCAGAAACAAGGAAGGGCTACACATCGATGAACGTTCATCTGATAAATCCGAGTGACATGAGCTTTGGCACAGCAGTAATCACGCCGCGCTGGCTATATGTGCTCGCAGCTGCTACGCCAGAGTCGTTTGGCAACGCTGCAATCTGTGATGAGACGCTTGAGCAGTTAGATCCTTCGCGCATTGCAGCCGGCGATGTAGTGGGCATTGGCATTCATACCGGAAATGCATTCCGGGGCTATGCAGTAGGAAGGATCGCGCGCGAGCGCGGTGCATGGGTGGTGTTTGGCGGTATCCACGCCACGCTCTATCCAGAAGAGGCCTTTGAATTCGGTGCTGCCCATTCTGCCGTAAAAGGCGATGGCGATGTCATCTGGTCGAAAGTGTTGAAAGACTGTGTAAACGGGTCGCCGGAACGAATCTACGAGGGCGGCCGGGCCGAGCCGGGCCAATTCTTGCCTGCTCGATGGGATTTGCTTCCGGAGAACAGTTATATGTGGGCCTCCGTTCAAACGGTCCGAGGGTGTTCAAAGCACTGCTCGTTTTGTTCGGTATGGCGCACCGATGGCCAGCGTCCAAGACAACGAGCTTCTGACAGTGTCATTCAAGAGGTCGTACAACTACGCCGTAAAGGATTCCGCTTTATCGCGTTGGCCGACGATAACTTCTACCCAGTGTCATTGACCGACTTGCAGCTGGCGGAACGTCAGGGCAACACGCAAAAATTAGACCAATTACAAACAATTCGTACCGAACGCTTCGAATTGATGGAGCGTTTGGCGGACCTGCCCTCAGACACCGTCTTCTTTACCCAAATCACGATGGAGGCGGCAGAGGATACGGACTTCCTGGATGCAATGAGAAAAGCCAGAATCAAGGGCGCGCTGGTGGGCGTGGAGACGGTGACGCCCGAAGGCCTCAAAACGGTTTTCAAGGATTTTAACGCCTCGGGGGCGAGTCTCGTCCAAAGGCTTCAAACGTTCCGCGAACACGGGATTCATGTATTAGGCTCATTCATTTTTGGCTTGCCTAGCGATGGACCGGATACATTCGATGCCACGGCGACATTAGCGCAGGAGGCCGGTCTGACATTTGCGCAGTTCGTCATGCTTACTCCTTTTCCAGGAACGGTGGATTTTCAGCG
>DATIMM010000141.1:0-8934 GCA_035475295.1 Bryobacteraceae bacterium | reverse complement strand
GGATACCAGGCGCTGGCTAACGGCAGGGCAGCGGCGAAGCTTGCACCGGCGATACCGAGCAGCAGGCCGACGCCGAGAAAGCTGTCAAAACTGTGCGCGAATTTCCAGGCCCAGAGGAGCGGCAGCAGGGTCAGACTCAGTCCGACCAGGCCCGTGGTCCGGCCGCCGAAGCGTTCGGTCATCCAGCCCAAGATGGGACGAAAGAAGGAGCCACCGAGCAGCGGGATGGCTGTGAGCAGGCCTTTTTGGGTAGCGGAGAGTTTGTAAGCTTCGCCAATAAAAGGACCGAGCGGGCCAAGAATGACCCACACCATGAAGCTTACATCGAAGTAAAGAAATGCCGATAAAAGTGTTGGCGGATGGCCCGCCTTTCGGAATCCACGTAATGACATGCTCGCGCCTCAGTGCTGAAGTAAATCAGTAAATTTGCTTCGCTACGGCGCGAAATGTGGATCGAACGGGGAAAACCCAACATACGGGACAGTCGATGGCCCGTGATTTGGAGTGTAGCCAATGCGCTCGGAGAAATCAAGACAGTGCGCGCAATCGGCCGCAATTACTCTCTGCACTCCTTTCGGGCAGTCCGGCCGTGAGTATCGGGCATGGGGTGTGCGGCGAGGCTGAAAAACGGGAGCTAAGTGATTGATAGCAGCCGAAATATAAACCTGGCGCAAATCGTGATTCCGGGTTTCGGACGAGCAAATTACGAAACGGAATTTGGCTTCGTTCCGTAAAAATGCCGTGATCAGGCGCCGGGCTGTTCGAGAGTTTTGTTGAAAACCGCGGAAGTTTTCAGGCGGGAGAATTTCAGCCGAAGATAGAAAGCGTGCGCGGCCTCGCGTGTTGTTCGAGACCGCACGACGACGTTTGTAATGTTCTGACCACGAATCCAATCCTCTGCCGCTTTTACGAGCTTGCCGCCAATTCCGCGGCCTTGGTGGGCACGAGCAACGATGAGTCCCCCGATTTCACCCGACGAACCAGACTGCAGATGATGGACAATGCCGACGTCCACCCAACCCACCACGCGACCGTCCCGGCAGGCAGCGAACACGGCGTGGTCCTTCATACCGGAAAACTGTCTCAGCCGCGCCTCCATGACGTCGGGAGCAACGGGGTAGCCAAGTTCCGAACTAAGCTCCGCGGCGGCGATTGCGTCCGACGGAGCCATCCTGCGGATGACGATTTCGGGTTCGGAACCGGCCACACCGTTGCTCATCACAACAGATTGTAATCCTCAGCTCTTTGTGCCAGAGCGGGGATATTAGCGCGTCAGACCTGCTCGGGGACGACGTAGGGAGCCCGGTAGGTACCCTTCAGCATTGTTGTTGCCTCAGGATCGTTGAGGACCGTTTCGCTTTGCGGGTCGAAGTTGATGGTCCGGCCGAGGCGGTACGAGGCGTTCGCCAGGTGCACCAGCGTGGTGGACACGTAGCCTTCATAGATGGGCGCGTGGATGTTTTCCGCCTTGCGGCTGCGGACGCAATCGATGAAGTTGACGAAGTGCTCGTTCTTGACAGGCGCGCGCTTTTCGGGTCCGGGCTCATCGGACGGCCCCAGGAACGACTTATAGGAGTCGTAGTTCGAAATAGCCAGATAGCCTTTCTGGCCGTAGTAGAGGTTGCCGATGGTGGACGGCTTGTTCGATGCGGGACCAAGAGTCTTGGCGCCCGCGCCTGCCTTCAAGCCTGCCGCGGGGACGTCGCCACCTCCGAATTCTGATGTCCCTATGCCGGCTTCATGATTGGTCATCCAGCCGCGCACTTCAAAGGTCATCATCTTGGTTTTGCCTTCGGGGGTCCGGAACTCGTAGGCGACTGTCAGCATGTTGGGTGTCTGTTGATCGTCGTCGAAGAGGAAGTGACCGCCCGCTGCAGTAATCTTGGTCGGCAGACCCACACCCAGGCCCCAGCGCGCGAGGTCGAGTTCGTGGATTCCCTGGTTTCCGAGATCGCCATTGCCGGTGTCCCAGATCCAATGCCAGTTGTAGTGGAAGCGGTTCCTGGTGAACGGCTTCAGCGGAGCAGGGCCGGTCCAGAGATCGTAATGCACTCCAGCGGGAACGGGTTCGGGATTGGCGTGGCCGATGGTATCGCGCCACTTGTAGCAGAGCCCACGCGACATGTAGACATCGCCGATCAGACCGGAGCGCATTTTATTCATTGCTTCGAGGATGGCGGCGCTGGAGCGGCACTGGCTGCCGTGTTGGCAGATAACCTTGTATTTGTTTATTGCGTTCACCAGCTGACGGCCCTCCCACCAGTTATGGGAGCAGGGCTTCTCGATGTAGATGTCCTTGCCGGCCTGCGCGGCCCAGATGCCAATGAGCGAGTGCCAATGGTTTGGGGTGGCAATCGAGACGGCATCCACATTCTTGTCTTCGAGCAGCTTACGGACATCGACGACGGTCTGCGGCTTCGGTATACCGAGCTTTTCCGCATCGTCACACCGCTTACGCAGCACGTTCTCGTCTACATCGCAGAAATGGGAGATTTCGACGTTCGGGATGGGACGGTAGCCCTTCACGTGGTCCCAACCGCGGCCCCGCACTCCAATTACGGCTACACGAACCCGGTCGTTAGCGCCGAGTACCTTATTCGCCGAAGATGCCGTTGCGACCGTAGCGGCCGCTACCGCGGTTGTCTTTAAAAATGTGCGGCGTCCTGGCTCGCTCACTTTGTCTTGCACTTCATGCCTCCTCTGGTCGATTCGACTTTATCAAACGTGGTTAAAGCCGCTCTTTCATTATCTCGCGGATGGCGTCGACGATTGCGCCGGGTTGCTCCAATTGCAGCCAGTGTCCGCACCGGTTCAGCCGTATGTGTTTTCCCCATGGACAGCCCTCGACCCAGGAGTCGCGTTCCTTTAATTCCTCTTCCGTGGCGCTGGCGGCCGACAGGATGATGAAAGGGATGTGGGGCGGAATGGGCATTTGCAGAACGGCCTGCGCGTTTTCGGGGAGTGAGGCGAGGGTGCTGGCCATGGCGCGAAAGGATTCGGGCCGGCTCCAGTGAGAGCGGATGACCGGCAGTGCCTCCAAGGGGAGCTTCCGGATCTCGCCCAGCAGCCGTTCCATGAACGCGGCGCCTGGACCGGCAGCGGTTCGGCCGATCAGCTTAGGAAGCGTGCGGCGCCCGGCAGATGCGAGCGCCAGAGCGAAGCGGACAACGCCCAGTGTGGCCAAGGCAGCTCCGCGGCGTGAAAGTTTCGTTCCGGTGGCAAGCCGCTGCCTGTCCCGTGGCGAACATCCGGCCCAGTGTTCCAGAGAAACGGGATCGACAAACACCAGCGCGGCGACGTCTTCCGGGTAAAGGGCCGCGTAGGCGCGAACCAGCAGGCCGCCGAAGGAGTGTCCAACGAGAATGAAAGGGCCGGCATGGCCCGCACGCTCTAGCAGGGTCTTTAGATCAGCCGCCATGGAGTGGGCGGTGCAAGGTGTGGAAGATGGGGCGCTCCAGGCAAACCCGGCGCGGTCATAGCTGAGCGCAGTGGTGAACTTAGCTACTTCGGGTTGAACAAACGACCAACTGAGCGAGCTGGCCGCGAGCCCCGATTCCAGAACTACGGCCGGCGAGCCGGTGCCTGCCTCCCGCAGATGGAGACGGTACCCTCCGATGTCGATGAGGCGCCCGGGCGCGGGATAGCGGCGGTTGTCGTAAGCGGTGGCGAGGGCCTGATAGGAAAGAGCTAACCCCAGCAATCCAAGCAGCGACAGAAACAGGATCACGACGGGCGTAATATCAGTCAGCGACTACCAGGGAGCCGGGAAGGATGCGGCGGGTTCGTGGGAAAAGGCCGAACATGGCGGCGGCACCGGTAACGCAAAGCGCTCCGAGGAATCCGGCCAGCTTCCAGCGATTCGTAGCGCGGTTTGACGGCAGGGCTTTCCAGCCGGCCCAAAGCAGGCTTTGTGAAACGGTCACGGCCCAGACGGTGCCATAGAAATAACGGCGCTCGGTTCCTTCGCCCTGGGTGGAGGCTTTCACGCGCGGCAGTTGGCCGAGCACGCCCAGAGAAAGGACAACGGCGGATAAGGGGAAATAGGCTTTGCCATGAATCCGGTCCATGCGCCAGAGGCCGGTTCTTGCCGCGTCCAGAAGGCCAGCCAGATTCAAAAGCGCATAGGTGAGGGCGGCGTTCCAGGCGAATGTATAGCAAATTCTGCGGTAGAGCGGATTGGGCCGGTCTTCGGTAAAGCGGAGAATGTAGGGCCGGGGCTCCACACCGGGCAATTGCCCGAAGAGCCCGGCGATTCCGGTTCCCGCCATGACGGCGGCGAGCCAGGCCCCATTCTGAAGGTTCGGGCCCCGGGCAAACAGCCGGAACGTCAAAGGCCCGGGAGAAATGAAAAATACCCAGATCCAAATGGGCCAATGCGCAAAACGATATAGAACAGTATTGCGGTCCCGCAGCTTGCGGCGGTCCGCATACTCCACCTGGTTGAGATAACGCATAGGTAACGTTTGGATCGTAATACGGCCGCTTCGGAGGTCACAAGGAGACCTTGTGGAGTCTCCCTATAACTAGCGGTCCGGGTGATCGACCACGTCGTTGGCCAATCCGATAAGTTCCCGGACTTCTTCCGGCGAGGCGATATCGCTTCCGGACTGAGAGGTGAGAGGTTGATCCTTTCGCTGCAAGCGTTTAGCAAGTTTTTCCTGCTGTTTCTCCTTGCGCTGCTGTTCCTTCTGCCGTTTTTTGAATGTTTGTGGTCCACGACCAGGCATAACTGCTCCTCCAAATGAAGGGGCCGCCAGCAGACCAAAATCTGAGGCGGCCCGAGTAATGGGTTGTAAATTTAGCCGATGTATTGAATATTGTGATCAGCACGCCCCCCGTGGGCGGTCAATGCCGCAACCGAAGAGCGAGCGAATTTGAATACGGATGCGGATAAAGACAATTTCAGTTTAGCGTATATCCGGCGATATTGCTAGCGGCAGGTAATGCCCTAGCGGTGCGTTGATGTAATGAGGCGTCCATAGAGGCCATTGCTCAGTTTTCGTGGCCGGATATTCCGCACCCAAGAAGATAGTTGTCGCGGTAGGGACGACCATCGCCGATCGCCCGCCGCTCAGATCCGTACGTGCGCGTTTACGCAGACGGGTCTTACAAAGGATGAGTGGTATTGAAGCGCTCGCCGGGATGGGGATGAAGGATGCGGGGCGGCGGAATCCAACGGTCTATCAGTGAGGCGAGACGATTCCATCCCACTTGCGCGCGCTCGCTACGACGGATCAAGACACTCCGCCACAAACGGCAAACGCGACGCCGGAAGAGACGCAACTGAGACGAGTTACCGGGCACCGGACGGTTTGGTGGTAGCCCACGACGACCTTCCGACGCCATTCGCCGACCTCGCTGGTACGGTGGTGCTTCCGGCGTTGAAGCTCGGCCCTAATGGCTTTGAGCTTCGCAACCCTCCGCTTCGTCGCCGTGATTCCCCAGACGGTAAAGGCCCCACTACTCCTGAGATGCCCACAATCATGTGTGAATCCCAAGAACACGAAGGTTTCTGGTTTTCCCTCGCCACGCCGTTTTCGGTCTCGTAGGCGTACCTCCCGAACTCAATCAGCCGCGTCTTGTCCGGATGTAATTCCAAACCGAACTTCACCAGGCGCTGCTGAACATCACGCAGGAACCGCTCGGCGTCAGTGCGGTACTGAAAGCTCAACACAAGATCATCGGCATATCGGAGAACTATGACATCGCCCGCCGCCTCTTTCCTGCGCCAAGCTTCTACCCACAGATCGAATACGTAATGCAGGCACACATTCGCGGGCAACGGTGAAACCACTGCCCCCTGCGGCGTACCCAGATTCGTTTCCGACCATTGGCCATTTTCCGAAACTCCAGCCTTGAGCCATTTCTGGATGAGGCGAAGTATTCGTCGATCAGCCACTCGATGCTCGATGAACTTCACAGTCCACTCGTGGCTCATGTTGTCGAAGAACCCACGAATGTCTGCATCGAGCACCCTGTTCACTCGCTTCCGCTGAAGCCCCACATACAGCGCGTCCAGCGCCTGATGCGGGTTGCGTCCCGGACGGAATCCGTAAGAAAAGCCTTTGAAGTCGACCTCGTAGATCTGGTCGAGGATCCTCACGACCGTCTGTTGAACAATCTTGTCCTCCAGCGCTGCAATGCCTAAGGGACGTTGCCGCCCATCAGCCTTCGGAATGTAGACTCGCCTTGACGATTGTGCCCGGTACGCTCTCCGATGTACCCGATTGTGTAGATCGACAAGACGATCTTCCAATCCGGTTTCGTACTCTCGCCACGTCATGCCGTCTACTCCTGGCGCAGCTCGCCGCTGTAATGCGTGACTATCGCGACCCTTCGATCCGCTCGACTTTCGGTTCAACGACCGACCGGGCGGACAAGCTGACCCGGAGGCGCGGTGATCGGGAGCCCCGTTCTGTTATCCGTTCGGCAACAGCACGATCTTGCCGAGCACTCCGCCTTCGCCCAACATCTCATGTGCGCGGCGTGCCTCTTCGAGGGGCAACCGTTGCGCGATCAGGGGCTTGATCTTGCCTTGTTTGAGCAGGTCCAGCAGCATTACCAGGTCATGGCGGAACCACGCCGGTTTGAACCGCATCAACCACTGAATGCTGTAGGGCACCATGCGCTTTCGGCCGGGCTTGAACCAATTCCGGAAGATGAACCAACCCAATTCAGCGGACTCGCGAATCGGATGACGCCCTTCGCTGCGGGAAGCCATGCGTCCCCCACGCATTTTCGATTGGAAGCCGTAAGTCACCACGCGGCCACCCTCGCGCAGGGCATCGCGCGAGCGCCAAAGATTGTTTCCCCCGATGCCGTCGAAAACTGCGTCGACGCCGTCCCCGGTAAGGCGATGAATCTCCTTCACGAAATCGGCGTTCTTGTAGTCGATGGGGATGCCGCCCAGTTCCCGGACTACGGCGGCTCCCTGCGCCGAGCACGTTCCGTACATCTCGACGCCGGCAAGCCTCGCCAACTGCAACATCGCGGAGCCTACGCCACCCGAGGCCCCGTGGATCAGCATACGTTGTCCGGGCCGGGCCTTGGCCGATCGATGCAGCATCTGGTACGCCGTGATGTAATTCAACACCACCGCTACGGCCTCCGCCGCGTCCAATCCCGCAGGCACGGGGACAAGCTTGCCTCGGGCCACGCACAGGTACTGCGCGTAGCACCCATGAATGGGCATAGCGGCGACTGTCTGGCCCAGTTCGAAGCCAGTCACGCCCTCGCCGAGTTGATCGACGGTTCCGACGAGATCCCAACCCGGCGTATAGGGAACACGCGGCGTTTCGGGATGTACGCCCTCGCGCGCCAGGAGGTCGGGCAGACTGACCCCAGCCGCCAACACCTTCACCCGCACCTCGCCCGGCTTTGGGGTGGGGAGTTCTTCTTCGATAAGGGTGATCACTTCCGGGCCACCGTACTGAGCGATGACAACTCGCTTTTGGCGCATATTCCTGACCCTATCCGCCGCTCGTACAAGCCTGCGACCCGCTCAATCCAGATGCCGAAGTCGCCGACGCCAGCTACGAGCGTTCCGCGAAGTACTCGCATGCGCGTTAGGCTATCAAAACGAATCGCCACGCAGCGTGCGTCGCTCGTCAACGCCGAAGCCCGGTGTCAGACTTTGAAGCCTCGCGTTTACATGAGTCACCCGGAGTCGAGCAACAGCGTAGTGTTTAGCTTCCGAGTTGCTGCTGAGTTGTCGGCCATCCTTCGTTGTGCCGACCTGATACCTCAGGGATCAACGCCCAGCCGTGCCAACTTCCAGGTTGCCCGTCGTTCGGGATGCGGTTCCCTTAGTCCGCCTCGGCCGCAGACATATTGCGGCCGAGTGCACAGTAGGTGATACTGCGTAAGCATCTGTTGATGTCTTATCGCGCAAAATTCAATGAATCAAAAAACTGTAGCAGCTCTTCTTTTTCTATTAGTGTCAGTAATTCCCGGATACTCACAGGTGTTTTCCGTGGGCGTAAAGGCAGGGGTCCCGTTGAATGATTCTCCCAACCCATTCGGGGTGGCGTTGACAGTGAGCCGCAGCGCTGGCTGGTCGGTCCCACGGCAGAAATTCACCTTCCCTTTCGACTATCGCTCGAAGTAGACGCGCTTTATCGCCAACAACAGGTCTTCGTGTTTCCTACCAGCACTGGCTCGGTTGGACAATCCCCTTATCATGAGACTTTCAACGATTGGCAGTTCCCTTTTCTTGCCAAGTACGAGATGTCAGGAGGAAGGTTTCGTCCCTTCCTAGATGCTGGCGTGTCATACCGACATGTTTCTGGCAGTTCTGTGTTCTCTCCCGATGCTGCCGGGTTCACGGTAGGGGGAGGAGCTACGTTCAAGCTCCTTGTGTTGCGAGTGTCGCCAGAAATCCGCTACACGCGGTGGTTTAGCGATAGCAATCTCGACAACTTGGCGACAACAACCAGTAACCAAGCTGATTTTCTGGTCGGTTTTACGTTCTAATGCGGTGCGATCTCTCTTGGTCTTTGACTCAGCCCCTACAAACTCCGTTGTCGTACACGTGCTCGAGACGAACCACTCGTCCTGATCATGTCCGAATCAACTTCCAGCATGGTCGGCAATCCGGAAATTGGATCTCTAGTACGCTGTCCGATAACCCGGTCATTGGAAACTGACCGACGCACCTTAGGGCACCACCCGCGGTTCGTTCTTCAGGCCTGAAGCTCCGTGCGAAAAAACGCCACCGCCTGCTGGCCATCCTGCTCCGGCGATCCTTTCCCCTCCACGGAGATGCCGCCCCTCCAGTTCAGTCGCTTCAAGGTAGCGAAGAAGGCGGAATAGACGGGGTCTTCGTCAGGAGATTTCGGCCAGAGCCGGCCGGCGGGATGAGCAAAGTGCAGGTGATTGATGTGCTTTCCGGCTTCATCGAAGATGCTCAAGGGTTCATTTTCCACGCGCAGATGG
>DATIMM010000140.1:0-41996 GCA_035475295.1 Bryobacteraceae bacterium | reverse complement strand
CAGACGGAGGCGGCCCGTGCCGAAATCACCTCGCCTACCCCGCTTCTCGCCGAGACTGCACGACAGTTACCCCCCGGCAAGGCACTCGACCTCGCCTGCGGAACCGGCCGCAATGCGCTATGGCTGGCTGCAAACGGCTGGCAGGTGACCGCCGTGGATGGATCCGCCGCTGCTATCGAAATCCTGCGCGAAGAAGCTGCCCGACGCGCACTCACGGTCGACGCTCACGTCGCCGACCTTCAGGCGGGAGAATATCAAATCGCTGAAGCGGCCTGGGATTTCATTGCCATCTGCTACTACCTGCAACGCGACCTCATCGAACACGCAAAGCGAGGAGTAGCCCCGGGTGGAACTTTATTGGTCATTGTCCACATCTCCGAGCCCGGCGATGAGCCAAGACCTACCCGCCTCGAACGCGGTCAACTCGGAGCATATTTTCAAGGCTGGGAAGTCCTGCACTACTTCGAAGGCAAACCGAACGACCCGAGCCATCGCCGCTCGGTCGCCGAAGTTGTTGCCCGCAGGCCGAAATCCTAGCGGTTATCGCGAAGGACGTGTTGCCGCCTGCAGACCCTTAGTTCGGAATAGTTCTCGCCGGAAATTTCTGAATTGAGGAACCCTCGCTGCTCGACTATTCTGAAGCAGTCAGTTAGAAGGGACGGCAGTGTTGTCGAACTCGGAAAAGACGCCATCTTCGACAAAGTAATCGCGAAGGGAAGCGGCAACAAGGTGAAAGTGAAATCCTTCGTGATGCCTGCCGTGGAGCCAGGAGCGGTCATCGAATACAAGTGGGATCTCAACGTCGGCGAGTTCATCTCGCGTTACGTCCCCCTGGATGTTCAAAGTGAGTTCCCGACCGACGAGGTCACCTTGCACATCAAGCCGGTGAGTTCAGACTATGTTGCCTGGCCTACCATGCGGTACCTTCCGTTTAACTGCACCGTGGAGCGTGGCGCGGCCGATATGTAAGGCTTTTCCGTGCTGACGGTGCGCAATGTGCCCGCCTTCCACGAGGAGCCTCTCATGCTTCCCGAGTACAGCGCGAAGGAATGGGTGCTCGTGTACTACGAAGAAAACACCAAGTCGTCCCGCCCGGAGCAGTATTGGAAGGCTTATGGGCACGAGCTCTATCAGAATTACAGCCAAAAAATAAGGATTAACAAAGATGTAAAGCAGATCGCGGTCACCGCCATCGGGGACGCAAAAACGGACGAAGAAAGAATCGCCAATCTGCTCGCACACTGTCGCAAGAACCTCCATAACACCAATACGGAGGAAATCATGGAGCGTCAGCGGGGCTCCTCGAAGGAGAACCGGACCACGGTAGACACGTTGAAGCAGGGAAGCGGGACTCCTCAGGAAATTGCCTACGCCTTTGCTGCGTTGGCTACAGCGGCCGGGTTTGAGGCGCGCGTCGCCCGCTTGTCCGATCGAGGCACCTTCTTTTTCAATCCGGATGTTCCGTCTGCCTACCTCCTGAACGCTTTCGATATTGCCGTTAAGATGAACGGAAATGGAAATTTTATGACGTTGCCAGCCGCAATCTTCCTCCTGGGGTGTTCTCCTGGCGCGAGGAAGGCGTACCTCCGCGTGCCCGGAATGGCCGTCGCCTACCCAATTCAATCACATGATTGTCGCGGTGCACGTTGCGGACACAGTGGCTGCTCCCACGGTGATCAATGCACCCACCCTGAAACAGCATCTGCTGATCTTCGACCCGACCAGCGAAGCCACTCCTCTGGGTGACCTTCCCTGGTATGAGCAAGGAAGTTTTGCCTTGCTCATGGCGGGTGACGAGGGCGACATGCTGCGAATGCCGGGCTCCCGCCGGAAGCGAACACCCCCGATCTCACCATCGATGCGGAACTCGCCAGTTCCGGCGCCCTGAAAGCTCGGTACGTATTGAGGGAGGGTGGTCAATACACCGATCACGAACGGTCATTGAGACTCTACCGGAGCCCAAGCGACTACCGGCATCACCTCGAAGCCCTCTTCTCGGAGTACGTCAGAAGCGCGGCTGTTTCGAATATGACCGCGGAGGATCTGTCCGATGCGGGCAAGTACAGGATAAAAGCAGGACTCGAATCTTCAGCCTATGGACAGGTGATGGTGGACACCTGCTGGACTAGGCGCTTGGCGAGGTCGCGGTCAGCATCCTCGCGGCACCTCCCGGAAAAGCCGAGAATCAGAAGGAGGCTGACACTCAACTTCTTGGGTTCGTTTCGCAACAAATAGCGCAACTGGTTCATGCCGAGACGGTTCGTTTCGCAAATTCATCTCTGGAAGCTGAGATCAAAGAACTTAACGAAACAATCACGCTTGGCAAACTACTCGACCGCGCCGTAAGCCTGCTGGTTGCCAAACGCCGTATCTCACCAGCATCTGCCGAAGAGATACTTCTGCGCGCCAGCGAGGAACACGGAAAGCCACTGATCGAGATGGCCCAGCAAGTTGTCCTGGATCTCGGCAACTCCGCGCTGAGTTCCCGTCGTGGCCGTCCGCGGGTCAATGGTGCCGCGGCGTAATGGGAGCGCTATGCCAAACTGAAAGTTCGTGGTCTCCGATTCCCTTGTTCAGATTGGTACCTCTTCCGGGCCGGTAGCCTCTCCGCGTTTGCCGGACTGGCTGCGCAAGAGCCGGACTCATTTCGAGTCCGTCCAGATCTTGAAAACCGACCTGCGCCGGCGCAAACTCCATACCGTCTGCGAGTCCGCACGCTGCCCGAACATCCACGAATGCTTCCACCGGGGCGCGGCGACGTTCATGATTCTGGGAAATCTGTGCACGCGCGGCTGCGGCTTCTGCTCGGTCCCCAAGGGTTCTCCGGCAAAAAAGGAGTTCACCCTGGATCCGGACGAACCTTGGCAGGTCGCCGAGATGGCCGCTCAGCTCAAGCTCCGTTATGTGGTCATTACGTCCGTAAACCGTGACGACCTGCCCGACGGGGGCTCCCATCACTTTGCCGAAACCGTACGTCAGGTTCGCTTTGCGCTGCCGGAAGCGCGCGTCGAAGTGCTCACCCCGGATTTTGACGGCAATCTGGACGCGGTGGCCAGGGTACTCGATGCGGGGCCGCACGTCTTCAATCACAACATGGAAACGGTCAGCCGCCTGTATCGCCGGGTCCGCCCGCAGGCTAACTACCGTCAGTCGCTTGAAGTCCTGCAGTTTGCAAAAGCGTACCGCCCCGACGCTCTGACCAAATCGGGCCTGATGGTCGGGCTCGGGGAGCGAATCGAAGAGGTCGAGTACCTTCTCCGTGACCTCCTGGCCGCCGATGTGGACGTGGCCACCATCGGTCAGTATCTTCAGCCGACACGCCGCAACCTTCAGGTTGCTGAATTCGTCACGCCGGTGCAGTTTGATGCTTACCGTGACTACGGACTCTCCATCGGATTCAAAATGGTTTTTAGCGGTCCTTTTGTCCGCAGTTCCTACATGGCCGATCGCGTAAGCGAAGAAGCCGCCGCCCAGGCACATGCCTAGGACCGCCTTGAACGCAGCGCTGGCGATTCTCTCCGCCATTCTGCTATTGCTCCTCTTCCCCGGCGTCAGCTTCCATTTTCTGGCACCGGTTGCCCTCACGCCGCTTCTTTTTGCATTAGCACGGACTCCGCTCTGGTGGCAACGTTTTCTATATGGTTGGGTCGCGGGTATCGTCTTTTGGTTTGGCTTGTGTAACTGGATTCAGTTCGTGCTCGAAGACCACGGCGGCATGGGGCGCTGGGGCGGTTGGGGCGCTTTTCTTCTTTTCTGCATCTTGAAGGGCCTGCACCTGGCGGTTTTTGGCCTGCTCGCCGGCCCACTGATGAACCGCCGGTACGCTTTGCCCGCAGTAGCAGCTCTTTGGGCGGGCTTGGAGCGAACACACGGCACGTTTGGTTTCGCCTGGCTGCAACTCGGAAATGCCGGAATCGATATGTCGGTTCCGCTGCGCCTGGCTCCATTCGTTGGAGTGTACGGTCTGTCATTCGTCTTTTGCATGCTGGCCGCCGCGATTGCCTCCGTTCTCCTGCGCCATCCGAGAATTTATCTGGCGCCCCTTCTGGCATTGCCGCTCCTGTGGCTGTTGCCGCCCATTCGGGAAGGGACGCCCGCCCCCGAGAAGGCGCTGGTAGTACAGCCTGACATCGACACCGAAACGGAATGGACCGAGGCCCGACAGCACGAAACCGAAGCACAACTGAACCTTCTGTCGCTGGCAATACCTGCGCCACTCGTTATCTGGCCGGAATTACCGGCTCCACTTTACTACTTCAACGATCCTCAGTTTCACCAGGATGCCCAGCGGATTGCGATTCGTCACGGCTATTTCTTGTTCGGCACAGTCGCCTACAACACAAAGGGCGCACCGCTCAACTCAGCCGTGCTCCTGGGGCCAACCGGCAATGAGATTGGCCGCTACGACAAAATCTATCTCGTGCCGTTCGGCGAATTCGTTCCGCCGCTCTTCTCCTTCGTCAATCGCATCACACAGGAGGCTGGCGATTTCGCTCCTGGACGGCAGATCAAAGTTCTTCCCGCCGCCAATCACCGGCTCGGTGTATTTATCTGTTACGAATCTGCCTTCCCGCACCTGGTCCGGCAATTTTCGAAGGCCGGCGCCGACGTGCTGGTGAACATCTCGAACGACGGCTACTTCGGCCATACCTACGCCCGCGAACAGCATCTCCTGCTGGTCCAAATGCGTGCTGTGGAGAATCGCCGTTTTATCATCCGCGCCACAAACGATGGACTGACCGCCGTTGTGGATCCATCCGGACGCATCATCAAGGAATTCCCTCCCTACCAGCAAATCGCCGCACCTATACGCTATGGCGCAGTTGAAGGAACCACCTTTTATACCCGTCACGGGGACTGGTTCGCCTGGGTGTGCCTTATCATCGGGTTAGGATTGTCAGCTTTCGCCTATGTCCAGCGCCAACAAACTTGAACGTACTCTAGGATTTAATACACGAGCTCTTCACTCCGGTTACGATCCCGATCCCACCACTCATGCGCGGGCCGTACCGATTTACCAGACGACCTCTTTTACGTTTGACGACACGGATCATGCCGCACGTTTGTTTGGACTCCAGGAGTTCGGCAATATCTATACGCGCATCATGAACCCCACCACGGCGGTTCTCGAAACGCGCGTGGCCTCTCTTGAAAACGGTGTAGCGGCTCTGGCTCTCTCCAGCGGACAAGCGGCGCAGTTTCTCGCTTTGACAACTCTCGCTGCGCCCGGCGATCACATCGTCTCGGCAAGCACCCTCTACGGTGGTACATTCACCCAGTTCGATGTGACCATGCGGCGCCTCGGGTACGATTTCTCGTTTGTCGAGCCGGACGATCCCGAGAATTTCCGTAAAGCAATTACCCCGAAAACAAAGCTCGTCTTTGGCGAGACGATCAGCAATCCGCGCTCAAACATTCTCGATATTCGAGCGGTGGCAAATATTGCCCATGAGCGCGGCATTCCCCTTATCGTCGACAACACCTTCGCAACTCCGTATGTCACCCGTCCGATCGATCACGGTGCTGACATTGTTCTCCACTCGCTCACGAAGTTTATGGGCGGCCACGGGACATCTATCGGAGGAATCATCGTGGACGGCGGCAATTTCCCCTGGGATAACGGCAACTTCCCTCAGTTCACAGAGCCCGCGCCTGCCTACCACGGCTTAAAATTCTGGGAAACGTTCGGCAAGATCAGCTTCATCATTAAGACGCGAGTGGAAGGGTTGCGCGATTTGGGGCCTTGTGTCAGTCCTTTTAACTCTTTTCTCTTTCTGCAAGGCATCGAGACGCTTGGAATGCGGATGGACAGGCATCTTCAAAATGCCTTGGCCGTTGCCCGGCATCTGGAAGGACATAAGTCAGTGGACTGGGTCCAATATGCTTCGCTGCCTTCGAGCAAATACTACTCTTTAGCCCAGACCTATACCCCCAAAGGGGCTGGTGCCGTATTCTCGTTTGGTGTAAAAGGTGGCTACGAGGCTGGAAAGGCCTTTATTAACAAGCTGAAAATCTTCTCGCACCTGGCGAACGTCGGGGATGCGAGGAGCCTGGTGATTCATCCTGCGTCCACTACGCACCAGCAGTTGGGCCTGGCTGAACAGGAAGCCGCTGGTGTTCGTCCAGAATTGGTCCGGCTTTCTATCGGTCTAGAAGACGTGGAAGACCTGCTTTGGGATTTGGATCAGGCCCTGGCGTGAGTTTACGAGCCGCGCCGGTGAGTCGGAATCGTCCCGAAACGGGAGATCGTCTACTGTCATGTAATCCGGCGCAGGCTCATCGACGAAGACAGAAGTGTTCTGCTTTCCTGGGCCAAGCGCCTGATGATGAGTGCGGTCCTGGATGACCTTCCCATGGTCGTAAAATGTTGTCTCGCTGAGAGTAATGTTGGCGCTGAGGATCTGAAAATACCGTTCGCGTTTGGCGATGGTGCCATCTGCCCGGAAGTAGTAGTTGATATCCTCCCACCACCCGTCCTTTTCCGGGCCTTTGATGCGCAGAAAGACCCAGCGCGGTTGTTTGCCTTCTGAATACACCAACGCCAGCGCCTGATCGATCATGCCGGGTGGCACCTCGTCCAACTCCGTCCACGGGTCAGGGCCAGAGAAGACGTCAGGCGATGCGCCCGCAAACTCGGAATCGAGCCCGTCGCAGTAGTTCTGGATCGCTTTTATTTGCTTCGAGTGTCCGAGCGCATGCGCTGGCGGCGACAAAAGTCCCATGACCGCCAGAACGCATGCGAAGGGTTTCATACTTCAGTACTAAGCTGAACAGGTGATTTTAGACGTTGACCCAAGCCTTCTTGTCGTCGCTGGCGCCCACCTTCTCGAGAAGCACCATGCCCCGAAGGCCGTCCTCGAACGTAGGATACTCGACCGGGAGTGACGGGTCGGCAACCCTCGCGTAAAAGCGCTTAAACAGTTGCTTGTGCGAATCGTCATAGCCTTCACTGTGACCTCCGGGCAGATCGGCGAAGCTCACGGCACCCGGCAGGAACAGGGCGGCATCCTTAATGATGATTTGATTCGGCTCGTTTCGATGCCCTATCCATAATTTGTCCGGTTCTTCCTGATTCCATGCGATACCGGCTTTGGTGCCGAAGATCTCGATGGCGAAATTGTTCTTGCGGCCGGCAGACATTTGGCTGACGGTAAATGCGCCGCGGGCGCGGGTGCCAAGGTGGAACATGACCACGCCAAAATCATCTCCCGCCATCTCCACGTCTTCGGACTCGCCCGCCGTCCCTTTTTTGGCCGAAAAGGACTCGACGGAGCCTTTCGGACGTTTGCGTGTCTTGTAGAAGGTGGCCAGGTCGGCACAAACCGCAGTGATGGGCAAGCCTGTAAGGTGCTGAACGGTGTCCATCCAGTGTGAGCCAATGTCAGCCATTGCCCGAAGCTTGCCATTTTCTCCGGCATCGAGCCGCCAGTTCCAGTCGGTTTCGTAGAGCAACCAGTCTTGCGAATAGGTCCCCTGCGCGATGAGGATTTCGCCGAGTTCACCCGCGGCGATCATCTCACGAGCCTGCTGCACGACCGGGTAGTAGCGGAGATTGTGCTGCACGGCATTAATGGCATTCTTTGCTTTGGCCGCTTCCACCAAACGCTTCCCTTCATCTACGGTCATGGCCAAGGGCTTTTCGCAAAGTACTGCCTTCCCAGCGTTGAGCGCGGCAAGCGACATCGGGAAATGTTGCACGTTCGGCGTGCAGATGTGCACGGCTGCGATCTCCTTATTATTCAGGACGTCGGATAAATTGGCCGTTGCGAACGGAATGCTCATGTTCTCGGCAAACTTTTGCGCCCTCTCCGGCCGGCTTCCCACAACCGCGGCTACCTCAACATTTCCCAGGCGGCGCACATTTTCGGTATGGACTTTGCCCATGAATCCTGTCCCTACAATTGCCGTCTTAATCTTTCTCATCAGTTAAGTCTGCTCCTCGATGACGTAGACACGCTTCCTACGATACCTTCGGCGAAAATTTCCGCAAGGTTTATACCCACAGCAATAATTTCTCGCTCGTAGCGCCAATTCTGGCGGGTTCCGGCAAAAACTTTTCCGAAACGACACTGTATATCATGACAGAGCGTCAGCTGCCTGATACGCTGATGACAACGAGGTCGTGCATGGTAGTCCGCATCCGCTGGAGCAAGCCGCCAGGAGGCTATGCGCCACATTCTCAAGAGATGGCGCTTGCGTGCGCTTCTTTACTCGTGCCTTCCGCCCTGTTGGCCTTCACCTTAGCCATTTGGAATATTGCCGCCGATCTCCGCTGGACTAGTGAGTTTATTGTTTCGCGGGGCCTGCTTTCGCACTGGCAGATCTGGTTCTGTATTGCAGCGGTTCTTTTGCTGGCAGCGCGACTGCTGAACCGGTATGGAGCGAACGGGGACGAATACGGCCGCAATGATCGGGAGCCGATGTCCCGATTTCAGTAGAACGCGAGAGACAAATACGGAAATTGGTGGATAGTTCCAGTTATTGGGCGATTTCCGCCAAGGCACTTATGAGTAAGGCTTGAGAAATGCGCATTTTTGCGGATGTCAGGCAGCTCGGGAAACTTTTGGAATTTCGTGTGCATCAGGAATAAGTGGCGGGGGTTCACCATAAAGAATGTCGGAGTCTCGTACGATAGCGGCAGCTGTTCCTACACGGGCGGAGTTGGTTCGCATCTGGTCCATTAACGCTGTGCAAGCGACGGGACAGGGTCTTTGGCGCGTCGGCGCTTGGTTTGCCGATACAGCCCAGCAGTTTGGCTCGCTCATGTCCGCTTTAATGGGACCCGCGATCGTGTCGGCCTATGCGTTCGCGGTCTGGAGTTTGGCGGCGAATTTGGGATGGACAGACTCCTTTATCTTCGAGTCCGGTCCGTTGTCAAACTCGTTCGTTTGGTTCGGGGTGGCCGTGCTCGTCAACGTGGCCTCTGAGATTTTACGGCGCCATACGCGGCCCGAAGAATAATTGCCCGGCAAGGCGATTTGTTCTGTTATATTCAGGTGAAAGAAAGCACTTCCGCCGATGCCTTTTAGTTCGCGTTCCTACGTGAATCGGTACGTCCCGTCGAATCGCTTCCCTGTGGGCGTGAGATGGTTGTTGATCGCAAACATATCCGTATTCGTTTTGGCGATTCTCTCCGACCATCTAGCCGCGCCCTTCCTCGATAGTTTTGCTCTGGTTCCCGCCCAAGTCGTGCAGAAGCTCGCCGTCTGGCAGCTGGTGACCTACATGTTTATCCATGCCGGGTTCGGACACATTCTGTGGAACATGCTGGCCCTGTGGCTATTCGGCGCGGAGATGGAGCGGCTCTGGGGTACCTCGAAGTTTCTTCGCTTTTACTTTATCTGCGGGATCTGCGCGGCCTTGACGGTAGTGGTTTGCGCCTATATTTTCGGCGGTACAGGAGTGAGGACCGTCGGCTCCTCCGGTGCCATTTATGGCCTTCTGGTGGCGTACGGCCTGATGTTCCCCGAACAGACTATTCTGTTTAGCTTTCTTATACCGATCAAATCGAAGTATTTCGTAATGATCATTGGCGCGATCGTATTCCTCCAGTCGTACATGGTAACCGTTGGCGGCAGCCGGGGCAGCAGCATTGCGGTACTTGCCCATTTGGGTGGTCTGGTTACCGGTTATCTTCTACTCCGGGGAAGACGATTGCGCACGCAGCTCGTCCATCCACTAGATATGAGCTACAAACAGTGGAAGCTCCGCCGAGCAAAAAAGAAGTTTGAGGTTTATCTTCGTAAGAACAGTTCAGACCGTGACCGCCGGGTCCGTTAAGCTTTCGATATAAAGAAAGAAGCGTCCGCCCCGCGGAGGTATTAACATCCATGAAGTTCCGTTTTATATCGCCCGCCCTTTTATCGTTGCTTGTCGTGATTGCCAGCTTTACGCCCGGTAATCTGTTTGCGCAGGAAGGGCCACAGTCGTCCAGCGGCGAATCCGTGTCCCGTCCCAGGCATAAGCCTTCCTCGGAGGCGCTGCCGCCGGACGACCAGACAGAAGCCCAGCCCTCCCAGAATAATGAATCGGTAGCGCAGCCCGAAAAGAGTCCGGATGCTCCGCCGCCGGTGGATCAGCAAAAGATTCCTTCCGAATATAAACGGCAGAAGGAAGCCGCGCCGAACGCGCCCACCTTTAGCGCGAACGCTACAACAGTTTCGGTGGATGTTTCGGTTCTAGACGATAAAGGCCGCTTTATTCCTAAGATTCCGCAGAGTGCTTTTCGAGTGCTGGAGGATGGCGTTCCTCAGCAGATATCTGCCTTTGGACAGAGTGAGGCGCCCATGACCATCTGTATGTTGATCGAGTTTAGCGGTCGATTCCAGGCGTTTTGGAGCTGGGGTTGGCAGGAGACCCTGCAGGCGTCGTATGGGTTCCTGGACACCCTGAAGCCCGACGACAATGTGGCCATCGTTGCTTTCGATCTTCACCCGACGATTCTGTCCGACTTTTCACCGGATAAAAGCAAAGCTCAGGAGGCAATGTCCCGGCTGCGGATCCCTGGCTTTAGTGAATCGAATTTGTTCGACGCCCTGACCGATATGGCGGATCGTATGTCGGGCATTGAAGGCCGCAAAGCGATTGTCGTTCTTGCCAGTGGTCTCGACACCTTCAGTAAACTGACCTTTGACAAGGCGAGAAAGTCGCTGCAAGAATCCGGTGTTCCCATTTACACGATCAGTATTTTACAGGTAGCACGTCTCATGGCCGAATCGAACGGAATGGGGCCCATCCAGGAAATGGATTTTCTTCAGGCCGACAACGAGATGAGAACGTTTGCCAGAGAGACGGGCGGGCAAGCCTTCTTTCCCCGTTTCCTTGGAGAATATCCGTCCGTGTTTCGGGAGATCGAAGACGCGCTCCGCAATCAATACTCACTTTCTTACCATCCCACCAATGTTGCTCGCGATGGAAAGTACCGGCGAATCAAAGTAGAGTTGGTGAATCCAGCCACAAACGAACCGCTTCGAATACTTAATCAGAAAAACAAGCCGGTGAAGTATTCGGTGATTGCGAAGGCTGGGTATAACGCGCCCAAGGCCGTGGATTGATTTTTCCCGCTCAGAGCTTTTTGATGTCAAGAGCTCGATCTCTTGCCGATTGATGTGGATAGCAGGTGATTGACAGTGTTCGGGAGTGTCTGCTAATTTCACTTGGTCCGAATGCGAATTGCTCCTTCTTACCGAGCGCAAAGCCCCGCCCTTATCCTCCTGGTTGACGATAATCACGACGGCGTCGTCGCACGCCGTTCGGTGCTTGAAGAGCTCGGCTATAGCGTGGTCCCGGCCTGTTCAGGTGCCGATGCCCTCATTCATGTCGAACAGCAAGAATTCGACCTGATTATTACCGACTACAAAATGGAGCCAATGGATGGGCTGGAACTGATTTCCCATTTGAGGAAGAACGAGTTTCAGAAGCCGATTATTCTGCTGAGTGGATTTGCCGACAGTCTCGGACTGCGAGAGGAACTGACCGGAGCGAACGTAGTTATTCAAAAGAGCGCCAATGAGATCACGCACCTGGTGAGATCCACGAAGCGTTTACTAACCGCTCCGAAGAAACCCGCCGCTTCTCAACGTACGGCGAAGGGCGGCGATGTACGCAAGCGGGCAGCGGGCGCTCAATCCGGCCAATAGTCGTCTCCCGGCGTTGTTCCATCTATATTGGGGGAAGTGGATTTTCTGAAATTGATGGCAGCTTGCGCCTGTTGCGCAGCCTGCCTTTTCGCCTCGTCTCACTCCCCGCAAACCAGATCCGGCAGTCATCGTTCCGTTGCTGCCGTTCACACCCGTAAGGCCCGTACAGAGGGAACGCAAAGGCCAACCAGCGGCGTGGCTTTGCTGCGCGGGCTTACGCTGCACGACCGAATTGCTCAATTGATCGTTGTACGGGCTTATGGCGATTATCCGCGGACTGCAGACGCCGAGTACAAAACGCTAACGCGCTGGATTCGCGACGATCATGTAGGCGGTCTTATTGTGGCCAATCGAATCCGCAATGGGACCGTGATCAATGCGCAGCCGTTCGAGATGGTGTCCTTCGTCAACCATATGCAGCGCGTGGCAAAGACACCGTTGTTAGTGGCATCTGATTTTGAGCACGGCGCCTCGATGCGCGTTGCAAGTACGGCCAAACTTCCTTATCTGATGGCCTTTGGCGCCGGGCGTGACTTGAGCGCAGTTCGTGAGTTGGGTGCGACGACCGCCCGGGAGGCGCGTTCACTCGGCGTGAACTGGTTGTTCGCTCCGGATGCGGACGTGAATAATAATCCCGAGA
Organism: Bryobacteraceae bacterium; assembly: GCA_035475295.1. Taxonomy (GTDB): domain Bacteria; phylum Acidobacteriota; class Terriglobia; order Bryobacterales; family Bryobacteraceae; genus Bog-105. The sequence continues at coordinate 29,717 of DATIMM010000140.1, read as the reverse complement.
ATCCGATCATCAATGTGCGTTCCTACGGAGAAGATCCGCAGGCGGTGGCCGGCGCAGTTTCGGCATTCATCGAGGGCGCACACTCCGATTCCCGGTCTTACGTTCTCGTAACGGCCAAACATTTCCCCGGACATGGGGATACAGCGGAAGACAGCCACATGCAGATGGCAAAGCTCGACCAGCCGAAGGACCGGATCGAGTCTGTTGAGCTGGCACCCTTTCGCGCTGCTATCAAGAGCGGCGTGGATTCGATCATGACCGCCCACATGTCAGTACCGGCATTCGAGCCTGCGGGCATTCCCTCCACTGTTTCCCGCAATGTCCTTACCGGGCTTTTGCGCGACGAACTCGACTTCAGGGGCATTATTGTCACTGACGCGATGGACATGCAAGGGCTGGCAGCCTTATATTCGCAAGGCGAGGCGGCAGTGCGCGCCATTGAGGCGGGGGCAGATGTACTGCTGATGCCGTCCGATCCCGAGGCTTGCATCCGGGCCCTGATGCAAGCGGTGAAGAGCGGACGTATCTCCCGGAAGCGCATCGATGCAAGCGCGGCGAAGATTTTGGCGGCGAAACAACGCGTGGGCTTATTCCGCGGACGCTTTACAAGCCTGGATCAGATCTCGGACAATCTGGAGGATCCTGCATTCGGTAAGCTTGCGCAAGACGTGGCGGACCACGCCATCACCCTGGTAAAGGACGATAAGCATTTGTTTCCGATGCCAGCCCCACCGGATGGATCGTGCCTGGTCGTTATGAGCGAGGATCTGTTTTCTCAACATGGTCAGATACTGGCCCGCGACCTGCTGCAGCGCGTACCTCAGCTCAAGATCTATGTCACGCACCCATCAACTCCGGTGGACGAATTAACGGCGATTGCGACCGGTACCGGTCAGTGCAAGCAAATCTATGTGGCAGCGTTCATCACGGTAGCGGCTTATCGGGGCAGTGTCGGTCTGGAGGGCGGCCTGGGGGCCTTTATGAACGCGCTCGTGCATGGGCCGGCTCCGGTGGCACTCGTATCGTTGGGCAATCCGTACCTGTTGCGGGACTTTCCTGGCGTAGCGGCGTATGCTGCCACGTTCAGTACGACCACGACATCGGAGCAGGCCGCTGCGAAAGCGATCCTCGGAGACATCCCGATCACCGGCAAGATGCCGGTTTCGATCCCGGGCTTAGCGAAAGTTGGAGACGGCATTAACGTGCCGCCGAGGACGGTAAAGGTTGCAGGCTTGCGCTGATAATCGCCGCGGCTAGTACCGCTGTACGATTACTTCGCGAAAGCCGGCGTGGCGCAATGAGTCGCGTGTGGAGGAGAGGTCGCCGGTATCGCGAATGGGGCCGATGAGCACACGGTAGATCTTGGGGTTGCCCGGTTTCGGAATGGCGTGGGCGCGGAAGCCCTTTTTGTGCAGCACGTCCGCTACTGCCTCGGCTTCGTCGCGGGCTACAGCGGCTACCTGCAGAAAGGTTTGTCCCGCCTGTGGAGTAAAGGTCCCACTGGCAGGAGCAGGTGTGGGCTTGATTTCTTCCGACGTGCTGGTCCGCTCCTCGCGCTTATGGCCTCGAGTGTTGGACGGGGCGATTGCCTTCTGGCGATTGGTGGTGGCTGGCTCCGTTGGAGCAAAGACCGCGTCTGGAGACGGATCGCCCGCTTGCTTGTCCTCAGCTGCGGACGGGTCTGCTCCGACAGAGTGTGTTTCTCCACCGGCCGTCCCCGGCGCAGAAGGCGAGGCCGCAGCATCGGCAGGCGCAGGCGTAGCTGCCGTGGCGACCGATTTCTTGCTGGAACCATGCCCAATCAGGTATCCACCCGCGAATGCTACCCCGAGCAGTACGGCAACGACAAAAAAGATGCCGAGAAGCTGCTTATTGCCTAGCAGAATCTCCGTCTCGTGATCGGTTTCCTTCACCATCTCTCCTCTAAGAGTGTACTGAAATGCGCTGCCCTCTCACTTTGTGAATGAACCGTGAGGAGTTGAAAGTAACGAGTGAATTCAGTTTGAGTTTGCTATTAGTCACGGTACTCTTACATATAAGATATGTGTTTTTCGTTCAGGTCAGTGCCTGCCAGGGCTTGGTATGTCTTGGTGGGCTTGGGTTTGGCTGTTGGCTTCACGGCAAATCTTGGAGTACTGGTTGTACAGGCAGCGGGGAACGGGTCGGCCGAAAAGATCAGCGTTCTTCCTGGAATGCCGCCGGTTTTAGATCCGAACAATGTTTATTCCGCGGATGGGCCCGGGATGGTGAGTCCGGTAGCGGCAGGGTTTCCGGAGCGCGTGTATGTGCCGAACTCAAAGAGCGATACGGTGGATGTTATCGATCCAAAGACATATAAAATTGTTGGCCACTTTGCCCTGCCTAAGGATCCGCGGCATCCAAAGCATGCGCTGGAGCCGCAGCACGTCGTGCCCTCCTGGGATTTAAAGAAGTTATGGGTCGCGCAAGATCTTGGCGACCAGTTAACGATGATCGATCCGTCCACCGGCAAAGAGGGCGAGACCGTTCACGTCGACGATCCATATAACATGTACTACACGCCCGACGGCAAGTATGCCATCGTCATGGCGGAGCGCGAAAAACGTATCGACTTCCGGGATGCACAGACGATGAAAGTGGTGAACCGGGTGCCAGTGGGATGCGCCGGGGTGAACCATGCGGACTTCTCGATAGATGGCCGGTACATGATCGCTACGTGCGAGTTTTCCAGTGAGCTGATCAAGGTGGACGTGGCAAAACAGCAGGTGTTGGGTCACCTTCCGCTAACTCCGAAGGGGATGCCGCAGGATTGCAGGCTGTCGCCGGATGGAAAAGTTTTCTATGTCGCCAATATGGACGCCGATGGGGTCCATGTGATTGATGGCGAGGCCTTCAAACAGGTTGGCTTTATCAAGACAGGCACGGGCGCGCACGGTCTTTATTTCAGCCGCGATGCGAAGTATATGTATGTGACCAATCGCGGCCCGGTGAATACGGCGAACCGTGTTTCCGGCGATGGTTCGGTGTCGCTGGTCGATATGAAAACGCGGAAAGTGGTAACGAACTGGAGCATTCCGGGCGGCGGGAGTCCCGATATGGGCGATGTCTCGGCCGACGGAAAAACGCTCTGGCTTTCTGGCCGTTATAACGGCGAAGTGTACGCCTTTGATACAGCCACGGGAACCCTGAAGGCGCGTATCAAGGTGGGGCGAGGGCCGCACGGACTTTGTGTGTACCCGCAGGCCGGACGGTACTCATTGGGACATACCGGTAACATGCGCTAGGGGCGCCGGCCGGGGGATGGTTTCATCGTGACAGAAAAACTTCCGGAACCTTGGCTTCGCGGGGCCTTGAGCGATGTTCATCCGCTGATCATGCCGGTGCTCTTCAGCTTTCAGCAGGTGCGTGAGGACATACGAACCTACACAGGCGACCTCACGGACGAACAAGTGTGGAGGCAGTTGGACGGGTTGCCGCCGCTCGGCTTTCATTTGCGACACATCGCGGGCAGTGTCGATCGCCTGGTGACCTATTTGTCGGGAGAGCAGCTAAGCGAACAGCAGTTGCTCTTTCTGCGACAGGAAGCAACCGCAGGCGCTACCCTACAGGAGCTCTTGCGGGCCGTCGACGCAAGCCTGGATGTGGCAGAGGCTCGGGTTCGAAACATCAATCCCCAAACCGTCTACGATGCGCGCTCCGTGGGGCGGCGCAAGTTGCCCACAACGGTAGTGGGCTTGCTGATCCATCTGGCCGAGCATACGCAGAGGCATTTGGGACAGGCCATTACAACGGCGAAGTTTTTGAAGCACATGAGTTGATGTCTGATTTCACCCGCCTGTTGGCCCGTAACCGGAATTATCGGTATACGTGGATCGGCCAGATTGTGAGCGAAGTAGGCGACAACTTCAACAATGTTGCTGTCTTAAGCCTTGCGATCGCAAAAACCCATAGCGGAAGCGTGGTCGCTGCCATCATGCTATCGCGGGCCATTCCGGCCGTACTCGCTGGTCCACTTGCCGGCGTTTCGCTCGACCGCTTTGACCGCCAGCGGCTGATGATCACGAGCGATCTGATCCGCGGAGTCGTGGCGCTGGGATTCATTCTTGCCATTGGCTACGAAAAGGCCTGGTTGCTCTATGTGCTCAGCGCGCTTCTGATGCTGGCTTCGCCGTTCTTCACGAGCGGACGCTCGGCGATTCTCCCGTCGATCGCGACCGACGACGAACTCCATACGGCGAATTCCCTGACGCAAACCACCGGCTGGCTGACGCTGGTGATTGGCGCTTTCCTGGGCGGAACGATGGTGGCGAAGTTCGGCTATCACGTGGGTTTCTTGTTCAATTCGCTTTCGTTTTTCGTATCGGCTTTCTGTATTGGACGGCTGCGTACGCCTCGCGGCCATTTCCGCGCGGAGAACCGGAGCTTGAACGAGACGAAAGTCGCCCGACCGTGGCATGAGTATCGTGAGGGGCTCGCATACATGAGGAAGAGTCCTCTGATTCTTGGCATCGCCCTCATCGCGGTGGGGTGGGCCAGCGGAGGCGGGGCAGCGCAGGTGCTTTTCACTCTGTTCAGCGAGATCGTTTTTCATAAGGGGGCGATCGGCTTGGGGCAACTATGGGGTACGGCCGGCATCGGCCTGCTGGCGGGCGGTGTGATCGGCAATCGTTTGGGGAAGGTCATCGGGTTTGAGCGTTACAAGCAGACGGTGTTCTTCTGCTATCTTCTTCACGGCGGCGCCTATATCGTCTTTAGCCAAATGACGCATTGGGGATGGGCGCTTTTCTTTATGGGAGTGTCGCGAGGAGCTGTGGCCGTCAGCTCGGTTTTGAACTGGTCCAATCTATTAACGCATGTGGATGACCGGTATCGTGGCCGTGTCTTCTCCACGATAGAGACCATGAACTGGTCCACCATGATGCTATCCATGCTGGCGGCCGGCAGTGCTTCGATGCACTTCAATATCCGGATCATTGGGGCTGCTTCAGGCCTCCTTAGCTCCTCGACCGCTATTTTCTGGGGATGGGCGAACTGGACTGGCAAGTTACCCGAGCCAGCGACGACCGACGATGACCGCGCCGTGGAGATTCACGGCGATCCGGTCACGTGATGCCCATCAGAGAATGCTCATGTATTTGACTTTGATGGTGTCGCCCTGCACGTCCCCCGTTACGACAACCTTTGCGTCGTCACGGTTTGGTGTGCCCTTCAGGATTTGAAGAGCCTTCTTGTTCCCGGTTCCGTCGAAGGTGTAATATCGCTTGTCCTCAGTCACCAGCGCATAAGTCGGACGGGCATAATTCTCTTTCAAAGAGCAATCGGGCCTCTGCCGAAGCGTCGCTTCGCGTCCGTTTTTCACAATGTCCTCAACGCAGTTCTGATCGACTAGAAGGCCCTGTATGTCATCGGCCGACGCAGAGTGGGCGATTCCCAAAATAAAACACAACGAGACCAGAATATTTCGCATGCGGTTCCTCCTCCGTCAGCCGGCCGGGATGATAGGCGGATCCAGCCAGCGTGAATTCGTTTGATGCGGCGGACGGGGGCAGCGCTTCGTTCGAAATAGCGAGCCGCGTTTGGTCCGCACGTCAGCGAAGGACGGGCCGCAATGCGAAAATAATTAGGAACTTTACTATTTGGTTTAGAATCGAAAGAGCGTGCCAGCGGACCGACGCGAAGCCTATTACAACGAACGACTCCGGAAATCCGGACAGTGCTACGCGAACTTCGACATGCCCTCGGCCGAGATCGCTTTGAGCCTGCTTTACACGTGTGATGTGTTTCAGCAACTGGTGTCGCGATACATGGCTGAATTCGGGCTTTCGAAATCAACGCTTAACATTCTCGCCATCCTGGGGCACGGACCGGAGGAAGGCATGCAGCTTCACGATCTAGGGGAACTGTTGCTGGTCAGCCGCGCGAACATTACCGGGTTGATCGATCATCTGGAAGGAAAGGAATTGGTGAAGCGGATTGTTGACAGCCACGACCGGCGGGCGCGTTTAGCCAGAATTACGAAAAAGGGTCAGGCGCTACTGGACGAATTTATGCCCATACATTTCCGGAATATAAGAACATTGCTGGAAGGACTTACGGGTGAGGATAAAGCGGCATTAGCTCAATTGTTGAAGGCCCTTCGGGCAAGCCTGGCGAAGAACGCAGATGCTATTTTGCCGGCGAGCGTTAGACCCGATCGGGCACTCTGAGGACACGGAAAGAATATGGCAAACGGCGACCTACGACAGGAGAACAGCCAGAGGCAACCAGCCCCGGGGCAGGAAGGCTCACAGCATCAGGGAGGCAGGAGGCAGGCCGGCACCGGCGACGATCAGAAGCCGCCACAAGATCCGAGCCGCAAGCGGCGGATTCGATTTATCATTATTGCTGTTTTAGTGGTGGCGGCCATTGCGGCTATCCCGATCTACGCCTATTATTCTGTCCGCGAGTCGACGGACGATGCTCAGATAGACGGGCATGTGATTCCGATCAGTCCCCGTATCTCCGGAAGGATTGTTTCGGTGTTGGTCGATGACAACCAACCCGTGAAAGCGGGCGAGTCGCTGGTGCAACTCGATCCTGCCGATTATCAGGTGGCTGTGGATCAGGCACAGGCTCAAGTGTTGACGGCGCAAGCGAACATCCTTGAATCGCAGACCAACGTCCCGTTGACCAACATCACCACGCGCAGCAGCGTCAACATCGGCACGACCCAGATCAATCAAGCCCAAGCCGCAGTGGAGTCGGCAAAGCAATCGGTGAACGGGGAGGGTGCACGCCTGAATGCTGCCAAAGCCCAGTTAGCGCAGAGCGAAGCCAACGCACTAAAGGCGCAGAAGGATTTAGCTCGATACAAGGACCTAGTCGATAAGGACGAAATTTCGAAACAGGACTACGACTCCGCGCTCGCGGCGGCCGATGCGAGTTCCGCGCAAGTGCAGTCGGCGAAGGCACAAGTGGTGGCGGCGCAACACGCGTTGGACCAGGCCGTTGCTCAAGTGAATCAGGCGAAAGCACAATTGGCGATGGCCCAGGTGCAGTACCGGCAGTATAGACAGGTGGAGCCGAAACAGATTGCGGTTATACAGGCCCGCTACAAGCAAGCAGAAGCACAGGCGAAGCAGTACCAGTCGGCCTTAGACCAGGCAAAGCTGAACCTGAGCTATACATTGATCAAGGCTCCCGCAAATGGCCTGGTTAGCCGGAAGACTGCTGAGCCCGGTATGCAGGTATCCGCCGGGCAGCAGCTAATGTCCTTGATACCCCTGGACGATATTTGGGTGACTGCAAACTTCAAAGAAACGCAACTGAAACACATGCGAGTGGGGCAGGCGGTGGAAATCGAAGTGGATACGTTTGGCGGCCGTCAGTATAAAGGCCACATCGACAGCATTGCAGGTGCATCCGGGGCACGATTCAGCCTGCTGCCACCTCAGAATGCGACGGGCAACTATGTGAAAGTGGTCCAGCGAATTCCGGTGAAGATCGTGCTTGATCCGGGCGAAAACCGCGACCACCAATTGCGGCCGGGTATGTCGGTGGTGCCGACTGTGCTGTTGAACACAATGGACAAGAACTACTGATCGTCCGATCGGAACTGTTTTAACCGCCAGCTGACTTTTGCAATTCCAGGAAGACGGAGTATCCGCGCTCATCCCGGAATACACATTGGCTGCTGATGTGTTTATCGGGAACTCCATCGACGAGCCGCACCATCTCTTCTTCGGCGCGGTAGTTTGGCCGATAGTTTAGGCAGGCCTCCAGATATCCGGCATCGGGAATGTCTGGCGCCGTATTCGCTATAAGGAGCCGGCCGTTTGGTGCTAACGCGTCCCCGAGCTTGCTTACCAGAGCGCGCGCTTGTTCTGTACCGAGACTATCGAACAGATGCGAGGCATGGATGAGATCGAAACTGCCGCCCAGTCGAATACGAGCAGAATAGTGTGCCAGCGAAAGCACTCTCGGGCACTGCTGCTCCTGATGTATGCCGCTTAGCTCGCTGCGAAAGGCCGCTTCGCGGATACGGAGCGCCTCCGAGAAAGGTAACTCATACTCCCATCCATAAAGCATTTTGCCGAGAGCCGTTGCATCTCCCACGATCGAAGCGCGTCCGCAGATCAGGTCCAAAGTTTGTGAATCGAGTACGTGCCGCAGCGGCGAATGACTGCGATGACTCGGCATCGGGCTCTCCCGAAGTACTTGCTGAATAGGATGTCGGGGCATTGTGCTTTCACAGAATGTACTCCAGTCAGCGGCGGTGACATCGTTCCGCAGCATCATCAGGCCTACTCGGAGCCGGTTCATCGAGGCGTAGAAGCTTCCGTTCTCGAAGCCGTCGTACACTTCGTCGAGTATCGATAGGCCGTCTGCCAGGGTCGTCGCTGCCGTCACAGCCTATCTATCGGCGGCATTGGTCAAGAACTTTAGGTGTCGGTGGGTGCTTGCGCCGGCAAGTTCACTTCCAAACTGGCCGGCAAAGTGAAATGAAAAGTGGAACCCGAGCCCGGGTTAGATTCGGCCCATATTCTTCCCCCGTGCCGTTCTACGATTTTGCGCGAAATCGATAGTCCGAGACCGGTACCGTTGACCTCACGCCCCTGCAGCCGTTGAAAAAGACCGAAAATCCGTTCGGCGTGCCGCTGCTCAAAGCCCCGTGAGTTATCGGCGATGGAAAAAATCCAACTTGTGCCGTCGCGCCGTGCATTTACGCGTATGACTGGCGCTTCGTCTCTCCGGTACTTGATTGAGTTCGAGATCAAGTTTTGAAGCAACTGCCTGAACTGTAACTGGTCCACAGCCAAGGCGGGCAAGGGACCGTGCTCCACGCGGGCGTTATTCTCCCGGATGGCTGCCTGAAGGCTGGATTCTGCCTCGCGCAAGAGTTTCTCGAACGATGCCGCCGCTGTGGCGTGTCCTGATTTCCGCAGCCGTGCGAGAGTGAGGAGACCGTTGATCAGTTCGCTCATTCTGCGCGACGCACTGACAATGTAATCGATGAACTCATCGGCATCGGAATCGAGCTGGCCTTTATACCGTTTTGACAGAAGTTGAGTAAAGCTCATGATCGTACGAAGCGGTTCCTGCAGATCGTGACTGGCAACATAAGCAAATTGCTCCAACTCGTGGTTGGATTGACGCAACTCCCGTGTGCTTTCAGCGATCCTGCTTTCCAGTTCCATGTTCAGGGTTTGCAAGGCTCCCTCGGCTGCATCCCGACTGTCCATGTAAGAGACAAAATCCGTATACAGCCCTATCAAAACGATCGCCATGAGGCTTGTGCCCACAAGAAAAAACAGGAAGGCCGTACGATTCAAGATACGCTGCTCATCCAGTATCGTGCTCGCTTCTTTATTCATCCGCGACTGAAGCGTAGTCACTTTTTGCCGCAGTTGGCGCATAATGCTTTCCGAGCCGCCAGATTTCATCATCCGGATTGCCGCCGAGAATCCGCTATCCCGCTGCGCGGCAAGCACGTGATCGACAGCGTTCAAGTGCCTTTGGGCCAAGGCGATTACCGCTTCGACCTCGGGCTGCATTCCCGGCGCGTCTTCGGCATAAGTTCGGCATAGGCGCAATTCTCCCGGCAGCCATGCCGTTGCGCGTTGCAGGGGTCGCAGGTACTGCTCGTCACCGGTCAGCAGAAAACCACGCTCGCCGGCTTCCACATCCTTGGAAAGGGACAGCACCGATCCCAGGCTGGATGATAGAGTCTGAATTTGGGTCAAGTTTGTGTCTGTGGTCTGCGCGATCTGATTTACGAGGAAAAACAACAGACTGAACGCGAGGGGAACACTGAACAAGAGCGCGAGTCGACTCCTGGGCCTTGTCTTGACGGACGAGAACATTGCAACGCTCTTTCAAACAACGGTATCGTATTTTCAATCCAATGGTTCCGAAATCTAACTTCAATTCGACAGAAACGCGGGCCTTACCGTGTTCCTGCTGGCGCGCCCTGGCTTGTTTAGGATTTGCCTGGCTCTGCGGCATCTCGCTGGCCAGCTCTAATTCCGTTCAAGGAGCCGTTCCTTCCGATACGTTTCAAACCTCGGCGGGGCCGGTTACCGTCACGCCGATTCACCATGCGAGTCTGGTGCTGGAGGCAGGCGGGAAACGGATCTACGTCGATCCAACTCCACGGGCCGACTTCGCGAATCGTCCGAAGGCCGATCTCATCCTGATCACTGACATTCACGGCGATCACATGGATGCGGATACGGTGAAGCTGCTGGAAAAAGGCGGGACCAAGGTGATTGCTCCGCTCGCGGTTGCCAAAACTATTACGGAAGCCCATATTCTCCCGAACGGTGGCGATATGTCCTGGGACGGCTGGACGATTGACGCCATACCCATGTACAACCTTGTGCGAGGCCCAGCGCCGGGCCGATCGTTTCACCCTAAGGGGCGCGGTAATGGCTACGTTCTTACCTACGGGGGGAAGCGTTTTTATATCGCCGGCGATACAGAAGGCATTCCAGAGATGCGGGCGCTCAGAAACATCGACGTTGCATTCGTACCGATGAACCTGCCGTTTACCATGACACCCGACGAAGCGGCTGATGCTGTAAAGGAGTTTCACCCGAAGGTCGTTTATCCGTACCATTATCGGAATGGCGACCGGACTTACTCCGACGTCCAGAAGTTCAAATCCGATCTCAGCGGAACCGGGATCGATGTCAGGCTTCGGGATTGGTATGGAAAGTCCTAGGAACTTCGAGTCCGGGCCACTGCTAAACTGGACATAACTCCTTTATTTCATGGCCATTCAGACGCTTTTCGGCTCAGTTCCTACTGAGCCTGATCTCCTTGATCGGCTGAAGGCCGGTATCCAGAAGACGCGCTCGGGACTTGTTGATCGGATTGAGGACGTCCTCGCCGGTAAGAAACAGATCGATGCCGACCTGCTTGAAGAACTAGAGTACACGCTGATCACGGCCGATCTGGGGGTCCGGACGGTACAAGATATTCTCGAGCGAATTCGGCAGCGTGTCGATCGCAAGATGGCGGGCGACGCTTCTGAGATCCGTGGCCTCATCCGCGAGCACGTATTAGAACTTCTTAGTGCCTCTGAGACTCCGATTCGCATGGTCACCACGCCTCCTGCCGTGGTCATGCTGGTGGGCATCAATGGAGCGGGAAAGACCACCACGATCGGCAAGCTAGCAAATCGTTTTATTGGCGAGGGCCGCAAGGTTTTGCTGTGCGCCGCTGACACGTTCCGCGCCGCCGCTATTGAGCAACTGGAGGTTTGGGCGCAACGAGCCGGCGTAGAAATGATTCGCCAGAAGACCGGCGCCGATCCGAGTGCCGTCGTTTTCGATGCGCTGCAGGCTGCCAAAGCTCGGGGCGTGGATTACGTTATTGTGGACACCGCCGGCCGCCTCCATACCAAGGAAAATTTGATGGCCGAACTGGAAAAGATGCGGCGGACTGCACAGCGCGTGGTCCCCGGCGCCCCCCATGAGGTCTGGTTGGTGCTCGACGCCACCACTGGCCAAAATGGACTGGAACAGGCCCGCAAATTCACCGAATCGGCCGGTGTTACGGGCGTAGTCCTTACGAAGCTGGACGGTACGGCAAAAGGCGGTGTCGTCGTAGCGATTGCCCGCGAACTCAGCCTGCCAATTCGGTTTGTGGGAGTCGGCGAAAAAATCGGCGACCTGTTGCCCTTCGAGCCGGAGCAGTTTGTCGAGTCGTTATTCGACTAGAGACGCTGAGGCTGGAACTGTTCCGAACATGAATACGAATTACATGCAGCAAGCGCTCGATTTGGCGAAGCAGGGCCAGGGCCGCACGAGTCCGAATCCCGCGGTGGGCGCGGTTGTGGTCCGGGATGGCGTCGTAGTCGGTCGAGGATTTCACACCTGGGCCGGAGTGGATCACGCAGAAGCGGTCGCGTTGCGTGAAGCTGGCGAAACGTCGCGCGGTGCAACGCTATACGTAACGCTGGAGCCATGTTCTCATCACGGCCGGACCGGGCCTTGCGCCGAACTGGTTATTCGATCTGGTATTAAGCGTGTCATTGCACCGCTTGCAGACCCGAACCCTCAAGTAAGCGGCCAAGGGTTCGCAAAGCTTCGCGAGGCTGGTGTGGAAGTGATCTTAGACGAGACGCACACCAGCGAGGCTGTGCGCTTGAATGAGAGCTTTGTGCACTTCATGCAAACCGGACGGCCACTGGTTACCATCAAAGCGGCCTTGACACTGGATGGCAAGATCGCCGCACCGCAGGACAATTACGGATGGATTACCAGCGAAGTTGCACGCGCCCAGGTGCAGCAGGTGCGCCATTTCTCCGATGCCATATTGACGGGATTGGGAACTGTTCTTCAAGACGACTGCTTACTGACGGACCGCTCCGGCCGTGAGCGTAGCCGTCCGCTGCTGCGTATCGTGCTCGATTCGCAACTACGCATTCCGTTGACCTCGAAGATGGTCACCAGTGTGAGGAACGATCTATTGGTGGTAGGGACTTCAGCGGCGCCCGAAGAGCGGAAGAAGGCTCTTGAGGCCGCCGGGGCTCAGGTCCTGATTGCTGATGGGCCGGGCGGGCGTACGGATCCGAACAAGGTGCTCGAGTACCTTGCTCAGCAACGTTATCTGTCACTCATGGTGGAGGCGGGCAGCAAGGTGAACTGGGCAATGCTCGATACGCAAATCGCAGACAAGGTCCTGTTCTATTACGCGCCGAAGATTCTAGGCGGCTTGCAAAGCCTGCCGGTTGCCGGTGGGAAGGGGCGGTTGCGTCGCGCCGACGCAATCCTGATGGAGCGGCTCACCGTGCATTCGGTTTCCAAGGATGAGTTTGCCGTGGAAGCCTACGTCACCAAGAGCTAACGATGTTCACCGGAATTATAGAAGAGCTTGGGCGGGTAATAGCTCTGGAGCATGGTCAGGCCGGGGGCCGTTTGACCGTGGAATGTTCTGGGATCCTTCAGGATGCGACATTAGGCGCAAGCATCGCGGTAAACGGAACTTGTCTGACCGCGGTAGAACTCTCCGCCGATAAATTTTCCGTCGACCTCGCGCCGGAGACTCTCAAGCGGACCAATCTCGGTGATTTGACGCCGGGGTCTTATGTGAACCTTGAGCGTCCTCTGCGCGCAAATGGCCGGTTAGACGGTCATTTTGTTCTGGGCCACGTGGACGGCACTGCGGAAATCGTCTCTCTTGAAGCTTTGGGCGATGATAACTGGTGGCTGCGCCTGCGCGTACCGCAGGAGCTTACGCGGTACATCGTTACGAAAGGATCGTTGGGGGTGGACGGGATGAGCCTCACGGTGGCCGAGGTGGACGGTGATCTCGTTAGCTTCACGATCATTCCGCACACCTACGAGCACACGACTCTTCGGGGTTATCGCTCGGGCTGCCGCGTCAACATGGAAGTGGATATCCTGGCGAAGCACCTGGAGAAATTAGCCGGCACGGTTCGCTAGAAACCAGATCTCAGTTTTTCAACTCGCTGCGGATCTCTTCGGCCGCCCTGCGCGCCTCCATCACGGCGCCCGTAGGAAAGCTGATGGCCCCCACCTTCGCGTGGCCGCCGCCGCCGTAGCGTTCGCAGATAGTCGCCAGATTGTGGCGCAGTGGCTCCCGGACCCACGGATTGGAGCCCACGGATACCTTCGTCCGGAAGCTCGAGGTGGATACGGAAACCGTGTAAGCGGAATCGGGGAACAGGTAATAGGGAATGAACTTGTTGTATCCCTCAATGCCGTGGTTCACCAAATCGAAATAAATCACGCCCCCATCGCATGAGCCTTCTTTGCGGATGACATCGATGGTCCGCAGGTGATTCTGGTGAAGGCACTCGTAGGTTGCCTTTACTTCCGGATCCATGAGGATGTCTGCCAGGCGCTGGTGCTGCATGGCGCGGATGATCTTTTGCACCAGACCGGAGCCCTTGCTGCCTTCGATGACCAGTGTCAGCTTCATTGCCGGGGCATTCATCTCTACAGCCGCCTGGGCGCTCTCATAAAGTGCGCCATCGACAATGTCGGCCCATTTTACGAGCTCGCACAGGTCGGGAGCCTCAAAGCCGAACCGCTCCTTCACCACGGTCGAAATAAATTTCGTGCAGGAACGATAAGTGGGATCAAGAAATTTTCGTCCCGATGTATCGCGCCGGAAATGTTCCGCATCTTCCGACGTCAAGAACGCGCTCTGGTGATGGTCGAACCACCATGTCACCTTGGGATTCGCCGAATATTTGAAGTCGACGATTGCGTTCGCATCGCCGTCGAATAAGCTATCCGCAAACAGCTGATCAGCCCGATGTGCCATGCCCGTATATTCGAACCGGGCGCCGGGATAAAATTTATTCTCTAAGAACCTGGTGATGTAGGCTGCAGATGCTGCCCCATCGAAACAATGGTCATGATAGAGGACTCGCACCTTCATCGAAAGTAGTTGATCTCCGAAAACCTTATAGGATGCCTGATGTGTTTCGGAAAAGCAAGCGATAGGCGATAATTGTTGTGAGGGATCTATTTCCCGGTTCTATTTGCCCGCGCTAGCGCTTCTAATTAGGACAGGTAGATTGCGCCGTTTGAACCAACAAAGTTATTGTTAGATTTACCCCGTTTACTTTCTCTTGACGACAAACCATGCTCAAAACTAAAGAAGAACGCCAAACCGATCTAAACCCACAGGAGACGTCGGAATGGCTGGAAGCTCTGGAGCAGGTGGTGGACGAAGCTGGGCCTGACCGGGCCACTTATCTTCTGGAACAGCTTCTGGACCGCGCTGCGAACTTTGGCGTTTCTGCGCCGCAGAAGATCACTACGCCTTATCTGAATACTATTCCCGCGCACGAAGAGTCGCCCTACCCCGGAGATCGTGCTCTGGAGCGTCGTCTCAAGAGCCTGATTCGCTGGAATGCGGCGGCGATGGTTGTGCGGGCCAATAAGTACGATCCCAATATCGGTGGCCATATATCCACCTATGCGTCCCTGGCCACCATAACGGAGGTGGCTTTTAACCATTTCTTTCGGGGCAGTTACGACGGCCAGCCAGGGGATTTGGTGTATTTTCAAGGACATGCGTCTCCGGGAGTTTATTCTCGTGCCTTCCTGGAAGGGCGGCTGTCGGAGCAGCACCTACTGAATTTTCGCCACGAACTTCGGGATACTCCGGGGCTTTCCTCGTACCCCCATCCCTGGTTAATGCCTCACTTCTGGCAGTTCCCGACTGTATCGATGGGAATTGCACCTATAAATGCCATCTATCAGGCCCGTTTTATCCGCTACCTGGAAAACCGGAATCTGATACCGAAAACAGATCGCAAGGTTTATGCATTCCTGGGCGACGGTGAGACCGATGAACCCGAGTCGCTGGGAGCGTTACGTATCGCGGCCGGGGAAAAGCTGGACAACCTGATTTTTATCGTCAATTGTAATCTTCAGCGCCTGGATGGCCCTGTTCGTGGTAATTCCAGCGTGATTCAAGAGCTGGAAGGGGTATTCCGCGGATCTGGCTGGAATGTCATCAAGGTTCTGTGGGGAAGCGATTGGGACGAGTTGTTTGCTCGAGATACCAGCGGCTTGCTGCTGAAGCGCATGGAAGAGTGCGTGGACGGCGAATACCAGAATTTCAAAGCCCGCGGCGGCGCGTATGTGCGCAAGGAGTTTTTCGGCAAGTATCCTGAACTGCTCAAGCTGGTAGAAGATAAATCCGATGAAGAGCTGGCGCGCCTTCGCCGCGGCGGTCACGATCCGGTAAAGGTCTACAACGCTTTCAAGCGAGCGCACGAGACGAAGGGAATGCCGTCGGTTATCCTTGCCAAGACGGTAAAGGGCTACGGTTTAGGAGAAGCCGGGGAAGGGAAGAACATCACCCACCAGCAGAAAAAGCTGAATGAGGATGAACTTTTTTACCTTTCCAGCCGCTTCGATCTAAACCTTCCGAAGGAAAAAATCCAATCGATCTCTTTCCTGAAACCCGATGAAAATAACCCGGAGATCAAATACCTAAAAGAGCGCCGAGAAGCGCTCGGTGGCTATCTTCCCGCGCGTTCGCCTAAGAGAATTGAGCTAAAAGCGCCATCGCTAGAGACTTTCCGCGAGTCGTTAGCCGGTTCCCGAGGACGTGAGGCGTCTACAACCACGGCGTTCGTCGCGATTTTGAAAGCGCTCCTGAAGACGCCCGATCTCAGTAACTACGTGGTGCCAATCATTCCGGACGAAGCGCGTACCTTCGGAATGGAATCGATGTTCCGCGAGCGTGGCATCTACGCGAGTAGCGGACAGTTGTATAAGCCGGTCGACAGCGACGTGCTGATGTACTACAAGGAATCGAAGGACGGACAGATCCTCGAAGAAGGCATCACAGAAGCTGGCGGTCTGGCCTCGTTCACGGCAGCCGGTACTGCGTATGCAAATCTCGGCGTGCCGATGATTCCTTTCTTTATCTACTACTCGATGTTCGGGTTCCAGCGCGTGGGCGATTTGATCTGGGCCTTTGCCGATTCGCGTGGTAAGGGATTCCTCGTCGGCGGCACGGCTGGACGAACAACACTCCTCGGAGAGGGCTTGCAGCACGATGACGGCCACAGCCAGGTGTTATCGACTGTGGTGCCTACCTGCATCAGTTATGATCCGGCCTACGCGTACGAGATAGCCGTAATCGTACAGGACGGGATCCGTCGCATGTACGAGAACAACGAGGATCATTTCTACTATTTGACGGTCTGCAACGAAAATTATGTTCAGCCGCCAATGCCCGAAGGAGAAGGCATCCGGGAAGGCATTTTGCGCGGGCTCTACCTTTACAAGCCGTCCGAGACCGGCAAGGCTGATGTCACGCTGTTCGGCAGCGGCCCCATTTTGAACGAAGCCTTGAAAGCCCAGCAGATTCTGGCCGAGAAGTATGGCGTCGGCGCGAATGTCTGGAGCGTTACCAGCTATAACGAACTGCGCCGAGAGGCTCTTACGGTCGACCGGTGGAATCGTCTTCATCCCAATGAGCCGGAGCGTAGGCCGTACCTGCTGGCAGCCTTGGGCAATATCGACATGCCGATCATCGGCGCTACGGATTATATGAAATCCGTAGTGGATCAGATCGCACCATGGCTTCCCGGCCGGTTAACATCGCTCGGTACGGATGGTTTCGGCCGCAGTGATAATCGCGAACACCTGCGCTATCACTTCGAGAACGATGCGGCTAACATTGCAGCCGCTGCCTTGGCACGGCTCGCTCGATGGGGCCGTTACGATGCAAATCGCGCCCATGCCGCTATCAGGGAGCTTGGTTTGGATCCCGAACGGCTCGATCCTGCTTACGCGTAAATTCTAAGCACCCAGGGCCCTGGAAAAGTCTCCAGGGCCTTTTTAATGTCGGGCCACCGTCGTTACTGGGGTGCCTTCATTACCGGAATGCGTTCCGCAACGGGCGGCAGGGCGGGAAAGTCCGTATAGGGCTCCCGCTGATACCAGTACCCAACCGAATAATAGTTATCGCCGCGATCGTTCGCGTGACCGTGCTCAATCGTGTGTTTGATCTGCGTCTGGAACGCGATCGGATTATCAGCATGCCAGCGGTACAAGCAGTAATGGCCGCCGGTATGTTCCGGGAGCTCAATAGATTGCGCACCGTTGTACAGGTGAGCAAACGGCTGGCCCCCGATACGTCCACCGAAATCCCAAGCCCCATTGAAGTAATCTTCTGTTCCGGTACCGGTCATGGTGGGGGTTTGCGCGCCATCAACAAAGGTCATGTCGTCACCCTCTCCAAACCATTTCTCGGTGTTTTGGATTACCCCCAAGGTGACACCCATTACTTGCCCCGCTCCCTTGGCTTCGAGGAATACGTAATTATTCTTCCCATCGACGTTAATCTCCGGCTGCCCCGCCGCATAAGAAACCGCTTTGACCGGAGTTGCCTGCCGGTACTGGGCGTGAAAATACAACGCGTCCTCCGGAAGCTGCTTTACGCTCTGGTAGTCGATATTCGAATAAAATGCGTCGACGGGCTTCGACCCCTCATTGGTCACGGTAACTCGCGCCGACTTGCGAAAGGGCATTGCAAAGTAGCAATTGAGAGCCTTTACGGAGGAGCAGTTTAGAAAGGCGGATTGATAAACAAAATACTGGCCCAGGTTCAATCCGAAAAAGTCGCCAATGGGTGTTTCCACGCTCGGCTTTTCATTGCCGTCCCAATAGACGCGCAGTACCAATTCCTTCAGGTGATCGTCGCTCTTAGCTGCGATGGTAAACCAGATGTGTGTTATCACTCCGGGGCCATCGGCACGAAAGACTTCGTGGGTGCCGCCGGCCGGGATCTGCCAGCTATCCCGGTTGCCACCGGTGCGGTCGTAGCTTGATTGCTTCAGAGTCTGATAGGTCTGGGCGCGCGCGTAACTCGGAATTACGAGTCCACCCTGCTGTGGCTTTACGTCCTCCTGCGCCGCCGCATGCAGCGGCTTCCCCAGCACTCCGGCGGCGACGGCGCCCATCGAAGCCAACCACTTCCGTCTCTGTGGATCTGTGCTCATTTCTTTTCTCCTGGTTTCTGTTTCCTGTTGACCAAAGTTGAAATCTGAGTCATACTCTTCCCATCGGCAGTCGATGGGAAACAAAAAGCTGAGTTCCGAATTTCTGCCGGGTACGCTCGACCTGCTGATTCTGAAGACACTTCTGCGCGGACCGATGCACGGCTACGGCATCGCTCAGTTTATCCAACAGACTTCGGAGGACGTGCTGCAAGTAGGCGAGGGTTCTCTTTATCCCGCGCTGCAGAGGCTGTTGCTTAACGATTGGGTGACGGCAGAATGGGGTGCCTCGGAGAACAACAGGCGCGCCCGTTACTATCAACTCACCGCCGCCGGACGTAAACAACTCGCAATCGAGCGCCGCGGGTTCGAACGCACGATTGCAGCGATTCAAAAGGTTCTGGAGATCCCATGAACCAGCGTTTTTTCCGTCGGATCAGATTATTCCGCCGTCGCGCCGCGCTCGATCGCGAGTTAGCGGAAGAACTTGAGTTTCATCGCGCCATGAAACAGCAGGAGAACGAAGGCAAGGGGCTGACGGCCGCCGAGGCGCGCCAAACAGCGCAACGGCAGATGGGTAATCTCACACAAACGAAAGAGTCCAGCCGAGACGTGTGGTCGTTCCCTTTAGTGGACCAGCTTGTGCAGGACACTTCGGTAGCACTTCGCAGCTTGCGGCGGGATCGTGGCTTTGCGGCGGCTGCGATTCTTTCGCTGGCGCTGGGCATTGGAGCGAATACCGCGATCTTCACGGCGCTGAACGCCATGCTGCTTCGCCCGTTGCCTTATCCGCAGCCCGAGCAGCTTTATTCGGTTACTCAGCCGCTGAGACAGGCGCAGTCCAACTTTGGAATTCCGATCGTTGACCCAGAGTTTGAAGCTTGGCGCAAGGAAAGCGACGACTTCGACCAGCTCACCTGCTGGTCCAGCGGTGAGCTCGATTTCATCGGCAGTGGGCCTCCTGAACGCATAATGGCTGCGAGCGTTCCCGCAAATTTCCTGACCACCTTACGGGTCTCGCCAACCCTTGGGCGTAACTTCACAAGGCCGGAAGATCTCCCGAACGCATCACTGACGGTTATCCTTACGGACAAGTTTTGGCGTGAGCACTTCTCCCGCGATCATTCCATTCTTGGCCAGCAGATCAGACTGAACGGTACCGCCTCCACGGTCATCGGCGTTCTCCCCGCTTCGTTTCGCTTCCCCGGCGATGTCAGCCCGGAGCTACTGATCCCGGCCCAGCTTCCCTCCCAGCCAAACTGGGGCAATATGATGATGCACGGCGTCACCGTGATCGGCCGTCTTCATAAGGGAATCACTCCAAAGCGCGCCATCTCGGATCTGAATCTGATCAGCAAGCGCCAGGAGCCAAACATGCCCGCGTGGCTGCATAACTATCGCCGCAAGCTTCAGCCGCCGGGGATAATTCCGCTCCAAGATCAACTTGTCGGTGATAGGCGAGGGACATTAATCCTACTCCTTTCGACAGTTCTCGTCCTGCTTGGAATTGCAGGTGCCAACGTGGTGAACCTTCAGCTTTCCCGCGCAGCAGCACGCCAGGGCGAACTGGCGCTTCGTGCGGCGCTGGGTGCTGGCCGGGCTCGCCTCGCGCGCTTTCTGCTTACTGAAGGCCTCGTTCTCTCGTTGGCGGGAGGCACATGCGGAATACTGCTCGCCGGCGGCCTCGTCCGAATTCTCCGCGCGACCCCGCTTCTTCATCTCAAGAGTGCTGATCCCTTACAGATCGATGGAATTGTTCTCGCGTTTACATTCCTGGTTTCGGTAATGGCCGGGCTCGTTTGTGACGCACTTCCCGCATTGGTTATGTCCAAACCTGCTCTCTATGAGGCCATCAAGGGTGGAGCCACTTCGGTCTTCGGCTCTGGTTCCCGGTTTCGTGGCCCAATCGTGCTAGGCGAGGTGGCTCTTACACTGGTACTTCTGGTAGGAGCGCTCCTTCTCTTTCGCAGCTTGCAGAACGTGCTTGCCGTTAGTCCGGGCTTCCAACGGGAGAGCGTCGCCACCTTTCGAACGGACCTCCGTGACTTCAGGCGCAGAACCACCGCACAAAAAGCAATGATCCTAGACTCGGAGCTGGGAAGCATCCGTTCGATTCCCGGGGTTCGCTCCATAGGTGCGAGCAGTTCCTTGCCGCTCACCGGCTATACTCTCAGCGCCGCAATAAGAATTGATGGCGAACCCGATCTGCCCCCCGGTGAAGCTCCATCGGCTCCCACCATGATGGTCAGCCCCGAATATTTCCGCACTCTCAATATCCCTGTTCTGGCAGGACGCTCATTTACTCACCACGATACCGACCGATCGCTCGCTGTTGCCATCATTAATATGAGCTTCGCCCAGCGCTTTTTCGGCAAAGTCGATCCACTCGGGAAACGCCTCCACTACGGCCCACCATCAAATCCTTGGGTCACCGTGGTGGGAATAGCTGCGAGTGTCCACCACGACGGATTAGAAAAAGACTTCAGCCCCGAACTCTTTCTTCCTTACGCACAGAATTTTCTGCCCTCGTTGGTAGGCGTCGCTCTCCGCACTGATTTGCCTGCCACCGTGCTTCTTCCTGCCATTCGCGAGAAGATCGCCAAGATCGATCCGGCGCAACCAATCTTCGACGTCTCCACGATGGAGCACCGGCTGAGCGAATCTATCGGCTCACGCCGTACGCAAACCCTACTGATTTCTTCGTTTGCGCTGATCGCTTTGTGTCTTGCGGCCGTTGGTGTTTATGGCGTTCTTTCCTACGCCGTCAGTCAGACTACGCGCGAGATCGGAATTCGCATGGCTCTGGGAGCGCCCAAGGGAATGGTATTGCGTTCGATCATGCGCAGGGGAGCTATGCTGGCGATGGGCGGGATTGCGATTGGCCTTGCTGTGTTGCTCGCCACCGTGCGATATCTCACAACCTTCCTGTACCATGTGAAGCCGCTGGACTGGATTAGCTTCACCGCTGGATCTCTGCTCATACTCGCCCTCGCCATTCTCGCCAGCTATCTTCCGGCCCGTCGGGCGGCCGAGGTCGATCCCATCACCGCCCTCCGCTATGAATAGAGTGCTGCCAATTCGATTTAGGTCATCTCGAGATTGCCCTCCTACTGAAGAAGCTCCAAGTGCCCATGCCGTTTGCCACGCCGGACGCATTCGCACAGGTGTAAAATTCCTTTAATATTGTCTGTCAACGTCGGGCCGCTTACTGTTACTATAAATGCACTAAGCGGTGATTCATTCTGTTAAGAGCTGCTTAATGTTTCGGTAAGTGAAAATGATGTCTCTGCTCAGCAATGGGGAACGCTGCGCAGGGGCTTGGGGGGGACGGGAACACGTGTGTGGAATTTTGGGGTATACGCATTTTGGCCGAAAACCATCTGCTGCCGTGCTTCGACGTGCAACGGAGAAACTGCGTCACCGCGGGCCAGATCAGCACGACTACCATGAGGGCCCGGATGTGTCGCTGGCAGCGGTACGTCTGAAAGTCATCGACCTTCAGGGTGGTGACCAGCCCATGTGCACCGAAGATGGCGAGTGTACGCTCGCTTTTAATGGAGAGATTTATAATCACGCAGAGATTCGGCGAGATTTGGAGCAGCGTGGCCATCGATTTCAGTCCCACTGCGATACAGAGGTGGTGCTTCGCGCGTTTGTCGAGTGGGACACCGATTGTTTCAGCCGGTTTCGGGGGATGTTTGCGGCGGCTTTCTGGCAGCGGTCCACTCGACGGCTGGTCCTGGTTCGAGACCGACTCGGAATAAAGCCTCTGTATTATGCTGTTCGGGACGGAAATATATATTTCGGGTCTGAACTGAAGGTTATCTTCGAACACCCGCAAATTCCTCGCCGGCTCTCGCGAACCGGACTTGGCTATTTCCTGTCCCTGAACTACGTTCCAGGCCCGCATACGCTCGTGGAAGGGATTGAAAAGCTTGCTCCCGGAACTTGGCTGGAGTGCAGCCCTGGGCAAATTAAGACCGAGGTGTATTGGCGGAATGTGTTTCATCCCCAGAAACTGAGCCTGCACGAGGCTTGCGAGCAGTTGGACCATTTGCTGCAAAAGTCGGTTCAGGAGCACCTGGTCTCCGATGTCCCCCTGGGCATCTGGGCTAGCGGCGGGCTGGATTCGTCAACGCTTCTTCACTACGCGGCGCAACAATGCTCACGTCAGTTGCAGACGTTTTCGATTTCCTTCTCTGGAAGGGAATGCGATGAGAGGCGATACTTCCGGCCACTGGCGGAGCGTTACCAGACCCGCCACCACGAATTCGACCTCGGCAGCGACGTGGACCTGACGAGTGCTATACACGACATCAGCTATTACTCCGATGAGCCGAGCGCGGATGCCGGGGCACTCCCGATCTGGTTTCTTTCGAGGTTGACTTCGCAACATGTCACGGTAGCGTTGAGCGGCGACGGCGCCGACGAGATTTTCGGTGGCTATCAGACCTACTTAGCGGATATTTACGCACGCCGGATACGATGCTTACCTGTATCGCTGCGCCGGCTCGCCACCAGAGCAGCCGGATGGATACCGGTATCGGACGAAAAGATCGGGCTCGACTACAAAATCAAACGGTTCCTGGCAGGCACCTTGCTTTCCGATGACGAAGCGCATTTCTACTGGAACGGTACTTTCAGCAGAGCCGAACAGATCGAGTTGGGATTCAATACCTCGCCGGAGTCCACCGGCGAACTATGCCGGAAACTGGGAGCCCTACCGGTCCGTTCGGGAAACGCCGACCGTTATCTTTATACTGATCAGCATTACTATCTTCCGGACGATATCTTATATAAATGCGACCGCATGAGTATGGCCCATTCACTGGAGGTGAGGCCTCCGTTTCTGGACCATCGAATCGTTGAATTTGCCGCTCAATTGCCGACGCATCTGAAAATAGGCGGAGGGCGGACAAAGCGCGTTCTGCGAGCTCTGATGCGTGACAAGCTGCCCGCCGAGGTTTTAGAGCGTTCGAAAGAAGGACTGGACATCCCGGCTCACTGTTGGTTGCGCGGCCCGCTTCAGCCGCTGCTGAGCGATGCGTTAAATCCCGATTTGGTGAGGAAAACCGGGCTATTCGACCCAAACGCCATTCGTACTTTGGTAAAACAACATGTTTCGCGTGAAGCGAATTGGGGATATCACCTGTGGGGACTTGTCACATTGCATTTGTGGATTCGGCGCTGGGACATCGAGACTGGGGAGGTGGCTAAGAATAGCCTATGCGCCGATATGGCTTTGGCGGCTGGCTAGTCGTTCTCGTTGCACTGGTCGTTTTCGCCGGCTGCGCCGTGAGTCCTCCATCTTTAATGGACGATGTGGATGCGGTGCAAGCCCAGATTGCACGCAACATGCTGGAGTCCGGCGATTGGGTAACGGCAAAGTTGGATGGAGTCAAGTATCTGGAGAAAGCGCCACTCTGGTACTGGCTGATAGCCGGCTGTTTCAAGCTTTTTGGCGTGCACGATGTTGTGGCTCGCATACCGGTTGTGCTTTCGGCGGTTTTGCTTTGCTGGGTCGTCAGCCGAATCGGACGATGGGGTTTTTCCCGCAAAGCGGGCGTGTACTCAGGAATGGTCCTTGCCACCTGCATCGGACTGTTTCTATTTACGCGCATTTTGATTCCTGATGTTTGTCTTACGCTGGCGATCAGCCTGTCTCTGTGGGCCTTTCTGCGGGCAATTGAAGAAGAAGAACCACGTCCTCGCGTGTGGGCTGCCGCTTATGCAGCGGGCATTGGAGTCGGCTTACTTCTAAAAGGCTTAATTGCCATGGTGTTCCCGATTGGGATCGCCTTTTTCTATCTTGTGGCGACCCGGCAGCTGAGACGTTCCTTCGTCTGGAAACGACTCTACATTTGGCAGGGGATTTTAATTGTCCTGGCGATTGGGGCACCTTGGCACGTCATTGCCACTCTTCGAAATCCGCCATATTTTGTCTTTACACTGCATAGCGGTCCAGGCCACTACAAGGGGTTTCTATGGTTTTACTTCATCAATGAACACCTATTGAGATTCTTAAATCTCCGTTACCCGCGCGACTACAATACGGTCCCACGCCTATGGTTTTGGCTGTTCCATCTACTGTGGCTATTTCCGTGGAGCGTGTTCCTGCCTTCCCTCTTCCGTCTGCGCTATGGCACCGCGGACAGAGGAAGCCGCCTGCGTTTGCTTGCCCTGATATGGATAGGCTTCGTCCTTGCGTTCTTCACCTTTTCAACGACGCAGGAGTACTATTCAATGCCGTCCTACCCAGCATTTGCCCTGCTTCTTGGCTGTGCCATGGCGACGCAAACGAGTTGGAACAAGTGGAGTCTGCGTGTTATCTCGGGAATCGCGGCAGCAGCTTGTGTCGTCACGGCTGGCCTACTGTATTGGGTTCGGAACTTTCCGGATCCCGGCGACATCTCCAACGCGCTGACGCAGCATCCCTCGGAATATACGCTTTCGCTCGGCCACATGGGGGACTTAACGCTGGCAGCATTTGCATACCTACGGTGGCCCCTGGGCATTGCAGCGATTGCTTTCGCGGTAGGTGCAATTGGGGCGTTAACCCGGCGCGGCCGGACTGCTTATCTGAGCTTGGCGGCAATGATGCTGCTGTTTGTGCATGCAGCACGGCTTGCCATGGTGACGTTCGATCCCTACATGTCATCCCGACGGTTGTCGAACGTGCTGCTCGCTTCACCGCCTGGCCGCATCATCTTCGACGACCAGTACTATACGTTTTCCTCGGTTGTTTTTTATACGGACAAGAAGGTGCTGCTGCTGAATGGACGTGTTAACAACCTGGAGTACGGGTCGAATGCTCCTGACGCTCCGCACGTCTTTATTGACGATAACGAGCTGCGACGCTTGTGGGACGGTTCCGAGCGATGCTACTTGCTGGCGGAAAAGCCGGCTGTGCCGCGATTACGAAGAGTTTTGGGAAACCGGGTTTTGCATGTGGCCGCAGAGAGCGGGGGGAAGTATATTTTCACGAATCTGGTGTATGGTCAGGGCTCTCCGCTGCCAACAGCTTCGGACCGGTCGGAGTTGCACTTCCCCCCAGGGGCTCCTCGGTGACAGCAATAGAACCCAAGTCGGAGATCAACTCGGCGTTTGTAAATTGAATGATAGCCGTGCCACCGACTGGACTCAATAAGCCTGCACTCACAAACCTGGAAACCCCTCTTCGGAGTATCCATGCCTGCCATTGTCTATGGGGTCCAAGCACCGGCAGATGGCTCGCTATCAAGATCAACTTCTCACTGGGGATCAGCACCACATACGCAATGCTGGAAAGAGCTGGTTCCACCCCCTTCATAGAGAATACCCGGACGTTCGGCTGGGACAAAATGGAGACCAGGGAGAGGTTGATTGCAAGGGAAAGTTGCTGGCGATCGACGATCTCCTTGCAGTCTTCGGCATCCGCCTCAGCTTTCAAAAGTTGTCGACGCAACTTCTGCTCGCGGTCGAGCGCCACTCCTATTCCTGATGAGCGGAGCGCTGAAACAGCGGCCGACAGTTGCGCTGTTTCTCTCTGATACGCCAGCCTTGTGGCGGCTAGCTCCTGCGTTAATTGCGATAGCTCAGTGCTCCACAATCGCTGCTGAATCGTTCCGGAGCGATGACCTGCGTACCATCCTGCGGCAACGAAGGCCGCAAGGGCGCCGAAACCTATGCAAACTATCGACCATGGTGGGGGCTGAAACTTTTGGTTGCGAGATCCAATGGCTTTCCGGAGCATGACGCATGTCCTGTTCGGGCCTTACGACAAACCGTAAGGCCACACCTTATTGCTCGTTAGTCGTCAGGCCTGCCGGGCCCCAACGCTCCAAGTCCGTCTGCCGCGATCGGCCGAAAGGCGGTCCTAATTCTTTGACTGTGAAGTTCACTGAATCACCCCTTACCGAAATGAGAGCGTATCCGAAAAACCAACCGTCCTTATAGTCCTTTTCAGCCCGAAGATGTCCGCCCGAGCTTGCCATGGAGACGTAGGTAATTCCGTCCAGGTGAAATCGAAGCATTTGATGAATGTGTCCCGCTATCACGTATTTCACGTTGTACTGTTTCGCGATCTTGTGAACAGGAAAGTTTGGATTTGCCAAGACAAGCTGCAAGATCCAGGACGGTCTGTGCGAAAAGACAAACTTGACGGGTTGTTTTTCGTGCGCTTGCAAGTCTTGCCGTAAGAACTGAATTTCATCGGGGGCCAGGCTGTCGGAACGGCTGTTATCGAGAACGGTGAAGTGCGCATTCCCATAATCGAAGCCGTAATGGAGAGAATGACGGGCATACTTCTGAAAGACGGCCGCCGAAGCAGCCGACCAGACATCATGATTTCCGGGGACGAGGAATAGCGGACAGCGGCGATACGGCAGAACAAGCTTTGTCACCTTCGCCCATTCGGCGTCGGCGTTGGCGTCGTTCCCACCTTGGATCGTATCGCCCACGTTGACGGCAAAGTCGGGGTGCTCGGAAGACACTTCGCGCCAGGTTTCCTCATAAACACCGGGAACTGCACCCCCCGTCCGATCGCCAATAATGGCAAAACGGAACTGGCCGGAGGAGTTGGCAAAGGCCGCCAAGGCTCCGGCAACGAGCAATAGCAGTGAAAAAAGTCTCCACATGAGGAAGTAGTGTCAAAATAGCAGAATTACGGCCAGAGTGCCGGTCAGTCGCCGGAATTCTTTCATCTGACGGGAAGGCTATTGATTCATGCCGAAATGCGGCATCTTCAGGACATCGAAGAGATTGTTATAAGTGTCGGTCCAAGAACGCTTGCCGGGCCGCGTGGGGATGGGAAGCTTTTGAGCCTTTATTTCTGGATCATTTGCAAACTTTGCGTTCTTAGTGACTAAAACCCAATCGGCCGACGAAATCAATTCCTCATCATCTTTATCGTTTCTGATCAAAATCGCGGCGTAGCCAATTTCATCTGCGAGTTGTCGGATGACCGGAGCCAGGTCGAGGTATCGATTTGAGACGTGAAATGCCAGGACCCCATCCGGAGAACGGAGGTGACTCAAATAGAGGGAGAATGCTTCCCGTGTTAGCAAGTGTACGGGGATGGCGTCACCCGAGAAAGCATCGACGGCAATGACATCGAACGTAGTGGAAGGATCACGATCTAGCGACAATCGGGCGTCCCCCTCGACAATCTGGACCCGTGCCTTCGTCTCGCGGAGATACGTAAACAGCGATTGAGCAACGTCAACTACCTGGTGATTGATCTCATAGAACCAATAAGTGTCGCCAGTTTTTCCGTAGGCCGCCAGAGTCCCGACCCCTAACCCGACTACGGCGACATGCTTTCCACCTGCGGCGTGGAGATCCGGAGCAAAGCGATCGCCCAGCACTAGTCCAATACCGGAATTTAACCCGTAATACGTGGTGGGTTGGAAGCGGCGAGGAGGTAGGAGAAACTGGGCTCCGTGCTCAACCGTGCCGTGATACAACCTTCGAGTTTCATTCTGACCCGCATGAGGTGACTGCAAGACACGCAGCGACCCATAGAAGCTTCGATTCATGTAGATTGCGTTCCGCTGAAAGGCGTTCCGGTAGGCGCCGAAGACGACGAACATGCAGCAGGTAATTGCAATCCAGAAGATCCTTACGGTCCAGTCCCGACCGGGCCATGTACACAGGACGGCTAGCGCTGAGGTGAGGGATAAAGTGAGGGGGAGCTCATATACACCTGTAAAGAGTTTTGGCGCGAGAATTCCGACGAAGATGGCACCGGCGGCACCGCCTAGGGCAATAAGCAGGTAGAACGTGGTGAGGTTTCCCGCAGGAGGACGGCTGCGGTACAACTCGCCGTGGCAGAAAAGGCAGCCTACAAAGAGGGCGAAGAGGAACACGGCGAGGCTGACAACTATGTTTTCGATGGAACGAATGTTGTAGATCGCGTAAGCCACAAGGCCTAAAGCCAGTGCCAGAAATCGCGTTCCCAATTCGCGACTATAGAAGTGTCTTCCGCTAAATGCCAGAACGAACGTCAGAAGATAAATCGTGAGAGGCAGAATCCATAGCAACGGGACAGCTGCGATATTTTCGGAAAGATGGTTTGTGATAGACAGCAGCAGCATGGAGCCGCAAGCGGCGAGCGCGAACCATAGCCAGCCTGCGGAAGCCTCCAATACTTCTGCTGGCTGTTTGACATGCCCACCGGATGTAGCGTGAGGGCGAGATACAAACCCTGCACACACGCCGCATAGGAGAACGAATGCGCCATAACCCGCGGACCAACCCAGGCTTTGACAGCGTGTGTCGAAGGATGGCTCTATGAGAAATGGGTAGCTTAACAGCGCGGCGAGGGAGGCAAAATTAGACAGCGCGAAGAGGCGATAGGGTGTTTGATGCCCGCCGCGCGCAAGCCAGTGTTGTAACAGTGGGCCCGTTGATGAAAGCAGAACAAACGGGAGACCCAGCGCCGCAGTGAGCATCTCCAGGATGAACCAACTGGGATCTTGCAATGGCCCAGGTCTCCACCTTGCGCTTGGCCCGACAGGCAGTAGCCATAACGAAACGAGAAGGAGAATGATGTGGATCAACGCCTGAATTTGCGGCCGGAAGAGATGCGTAAGTACGCGAGAGTATAGGTAGCCCAACAACAAGGCGGTTTGAAAAAACACCAGGCATACCGCCCACACCGCGGCTGATCCTCCAAACCAAGGCACTATCTTCTTCGCGATTAACGGCTCGACTAAGAACAGGAGAAATGCACCAAGAAAAATGGTAATCGCCGAATATAGAGTGGTGAAGCGTAGCCGCGGAGAGAATTGAGAAGCCAAGACTTAGCTTCGCCGCTTTAGAAAGGCCCGTCAAGACGCAGCTAAGGGCAGTAGCCAAAGGCAAGGGCGCCTATTGAACCACTTGATGAGCGTCGAGGTACGCCTGGCAGCAGTGATTCAGCCTGGACTCATTGAAGCGCACTCCGAAGTAGATACGGCGTTCGTCGCGTGCACCTCGACGGTGGAGTTGCGATACGGCAGGGGCTCGAGGAGGATGTGATTGATGACGTGACCACGTCGACGGTCCGGTCGTCATCGGCACGACTCACGCTGGACCGCCATATGAACGTTCCATACACATAGCAGTCTCCTCTGCGATCAAGACTGAGCGCCCTTCGGCGGCCAGCTCGGGGTCTTGACGCCGAACTGCTTGGCGTATGAGGCAGGTACCGAAGCTCTTTCCCTATAGGAGGAGACAGGGCCGGGACCTGCGATGAAGCTAGTCGGCCCGCTTGCTGCTCGCTCGCCTGGGCTTCGGC
>DATIMM010000139.1:0-32517 GCA_035475295.1 Bryobacteraceae bacterium | reverse complement strand
CGTATTACCGCCGAAGGTGCCCTTCACCGAATAGGACCCGACGTTCACCGGAGCCGAAACGGCAGGCGTGTACGTCAGTGTCACCATTGAGCTTGTCAAGGAATTGTCGCCTGAGACACCAGTGATGCTTACGGTGGCCGGATGAGGCTGACCATCATAGCTGTATGTCCCGCCCGTGACCGTCACGGTGGGGGTCGCCTTATTAACATTAATCGAGACTGTCTTGTTTACAGTCGTGTACTTCGTTGTATCCGTGGGCGTGAACGTAACCGATAACGTCTGGCTATTCCCCGCACTCAGAACGGTTCCAGCAGCGGGACTGTAAGTAAAGGATCCGGGGACCGCCGTGCCTCCAACCGATGCCGTCGCATTCAATTGCGTTCCATTCAATGGCGTTCCGTAAGTTATGTCGGCCGGATTGTTCCATGTGATCAGGGATGTTGCAGGACCAGCCGCGCCAACCACCAAAGTGGCTGGCTGGGTCAGCGTATCGGTGGTCTTGCAGTCATTCCCACCGACGCCGGTTCCCGCGACTTTTACGGTAAATCCGGTTGTGCCTGTCGGGGTGGAACTTGAAGTGGTGATTGTTAAGGTTGCAGGTACCGTCTGTGTTCCGGTCCCGGAGAGCGAACTAGGATTGAACGAGGATTGGACGCCAGAAGGTAGTGCCGTCGTGACGCTCAGGTTCACCGTACAAGACCCGTTGCCATTGAAGCCGACAGTGATGGGATACGTCACAGACCCCGCGGTGCCAGCAGTGAGAGAGCCGGTTTGCTCTCCTACGGTGAGGGACTTAAGCTGCGTGCTATCTGTGAACGTCATCTGCGCCTGCGAAACAGAGCCCCTGGCCGTCAGATAAAACCGGATATTGGCGTCGTGCTCATCCGTCATGAACTGGTTGTTGAAGATATTTCCGTTGCTGTCGGCAACCGCTGAATACGGTCCGTGCGTGTCGTACAGAGGAGATTCGACCAACGCCAGGGTCACCGTCTCACCCGGCTGCCAGCCGGACCCGCTGATGTTTACTGTTGTTCCGGGCGGGTAGTCCGCTTGATCTGTCGTGATCGTAGCGAAGCTGTACAGTTCGCTGCTCGCCAGAGAATTCTTTCCATCCGAGCCGCCCGCCACTACAAGCTGTCCGTTCTGCTTTAGCGGGCTCCCAGCGGCCGCCGTTCGCGCTACCGCCATCGCTCCGGTGGAATTGAAAGATCCCGCCCAGGGCACGAACAATTCTGCAGATGCCAATGGCGCTCCGGCGGAAGTCCCCCCGGCGATCAGCACTTCATTATTGTTTGCCAGCAGGAAGGCGAGATGACCGCTGCGCGCCACATTTAGGTTACCGGTGGCAGAAAAGGCTCCTGTCGCGGGATCGTACTTCTCGGCGGAAGCCAAGTCGGCGCTACCATTGTTTCCGCCCGCCACGAGCACGGTGCCGTCGAGCAGGGTTGTCGCCGAAAGGCCGGCCCTAGGCATGGACATACTCGCCGTGGGAGAGACGTTACCCGACGATGGATCGAATATATCGGCCGAGCTGAGAGCGTTCGCACCATCGGAACCTCCAGCAATCAGAACCCGGCCGTCTGCGAGAACGGCTGCCGCATGCTTCGTTCTGGGAGATGACAGCGTTCCGGACGTGACCGGCGTAAAGCTGTTCGTCCCAGGTGAAAAGGTTTCCAGCGTGTGGGTCGGGCCGCTTGTATTCTGGCCGCCGGCGATCAGCACGCGCCCGTCGCTCAGCAGGGACGCGCTGTGCCCCGAGCGGAGTTGGGCCATGCCGCCCCCGACCAGCGTCCAGCTGTTCGACGACGGGTTGTAGATCTCAGCCGTGTTCGTGATTGCTCCGCCTGTGGTCGTGCCGCCCGCCACCAGCACGCGCCCGTCCTGCAAAACAACCGCCGTGTGGTTTGCTCGTGCATCCTGCATGGGAGCGCCGGCCGAAAAGGACCCGTCTGTGTTGAAGAACTCCGTTGTCGCCAGCGGACCGCTGCTACCCGTGCCTCCCGTAATCAGAACGCGGCCGTCCGAAAGAACAGCGGCGGCGCTCCCACTCCGCGCCTCCGCCAGACTACCGGGCTGCGTCCATTGGGCAGTTGCGGCGGCAGCTTGTAGCTGATTTGCGTGGAACAGAACGGCGAGACACACGGGTAATGCGAACCGAAAGATACGGGTCATGGCTTTTGATCTTCACCGAGGAGGCAACTGAAGGACCACAGGAGACGCTGGAGTCCTCTACGATCAAGTTCTCGATTCGCTGCGGGAATTAGTGGATATAGATCAGAGACTTACGATGGAGAGAAATCGCCTGTTGGCTGCACTAAGGTTCCTCGGGCTCCCTTGCGAACTGTAAACCAGAGTACGCACCCGCCGTATTAGCGTAAACCAGCTAACACGCCCGGGGTGTAAGGGAGGAGACTCCCGACTGTTAAAGCACTGGGGTGCCGGCTAGTGGTGCTGCACGAACCCTGACGGCGTCGGGCCAGTGCTGGCGCGGACCCATTTGCCCAGCTGGGGCTGAATGATCAGGCCAGCGCCACACATCAATGCCAGTGTCCAGGTAGAGACCACCAGGCCGACGATGATGGGCCCGCACAGGGACAATGCTTTGGCCCCATATCGGCCTAACCGCCTGGACAACCACAAAAACAGCCGCCACACGAGGCTCGCCAAATAGCCGCCCAGGATTCCCGTGCCGATCCTGCCATACAAAAGCGTCAGCACTATGTCGGACACGATGAATAAAAGGATCAACGCACCGATCGCCTGCTCAAACGGTTGCAACATGGCTACGGCTTTCATTCGGCACAACCGCCGAGCGCAAACATCTGCCTTCCCCCGCGTCACCAGATCGCATAGCATCTTGTTCCAGGAATTTCCACACCGGACACCGGAAGGCGCCCGGACTGATACCGAGAGCGATGTGCATGGCTTAGGTTTATCGGACCCTGAGCGGAGCGGGAACTGGAAATATCTCTAGCCGATACCCCTCCCTACTCGGACGACGATGATGGAACAGCTTCCGGCTGAATGGATCTGCGAAACGCGCGGCCTGCGGCCTGCCACACGAAGAGCTACAGCGGCGGTAAGTAGATCCACACGGGGATGAAATTGGAGCTACGATGTAGATGGTCTTAACCGCCTCACAGAATTCCGATTCCGCTGATGAATCACAGAGGCAGAAAGCGACGGGATTCGCTTGGAAAGCCCCACCACCGATCAGAGTGCCCTCGACATCCTTGAGAGTATGTCTGAGGCGGTGCTGGCGTTTGACCGAGAGTGGCATTATACCTACGTTAATGGTGCCGCGGTGCGTCTTACCGGACTGCAGCGCGATAAGTTGCTGGGACAGACGCGCCGGGAGGTGTGCCCCGCGCCCCTTGGCTCGGACTTTGCGAAAGCGGGCCAGCGTGCAATGGATGAAGGTGGCACCGTTCAGTTTGAGGAATATTGTCCGGAATTGCGCCAGTGGTTTCAAGGGACTGTGTACCCTTCGGCTGGCGGTGTCGTCGTGCATTTGCGCGATGTCACAGCGCGGAAGCGGACAGAAGTTGCCTTGCGAGAGAGTGGCGAGCGGTACCGGACCCTGTTCGAGTCGATCGATGAAGGCTTTTGCGTTATCGAAATGCTGTTCGACGAAAAGCGACGTCCCTACGATTACCGCTTTCTAGAAACCAATCCGGCATTCGAGAAACATCTGGGCATTACACAAGCTGTCGGCAAAACAGTGCGAGAACTCGTTCCCGACCTTGAACCGTGGTGGTTTGAAACTTATGGGCGAGTTGCGCTTACAGGTGAACCGGTACGCCTTGAGAACCAGGTCCGATCAATAAGCCGCTGGTTTGATGTTTATGCTTTCCGTTTGGGGCAGGCGACGAGCCGAACGCTGGCAGTCCTCTTTCGCGACATCACGGACCGCAAGCGTGCAGAACTGGCCTTGCGCGAGTCGGAGGAGCGTCTGAGACTTGCTTCCGCTGCTGCCCATTTAAGTGCCTTTGAATGGGATGTGCAACGGGATCTAGCCGTTTGGCAAAACGAGCCGATATACGCAATCAGGGAACACTCGCACGAAAATGGGCCGATCAGCAAAGCCCAGTTTTATGAAAACTGCGTTCACCCGGAGGATGCGGAACTATTTGAACAGAAGTTGCTCGAAAGCATGCAACCTCCCTATTCTTTTCGGGTCGATTGCCGCATTCGACAGAAAGGCGGCGAATGGCATTGGGCAGAGTTTGTCGGAAAGTTCGAGGTAGACGCGAACGGCAATGCGTTGCGCCTGCTGAGTGTATTAAGCGACATCACCGAGCGCCGGAACGCGGAGGAGCGTCTCCGGGCATCGGACGAACGGTTTCGCGCTATCTTCAACCAAGTAACCGTAGGGGTTGGACTTACTGATTTGACGGGCAGGTTCGCGCTTGTGAATCAAAGATATTGTGATATCGTCGGCTACACGCCGGACGAACTGCTCTCGATGAGTATGCAGGATTTGACATACCCGGACGACGTCGCATATAGCCTCAAACTATTCCAGAGCCTGGCAGAAACTGGCTCGCCTTTCCAAATTGAAAAGCGCTATCTGCGCAAGGATGGCTCCATCGTATGGGTCAATAACAGCGTTTCCGCCATCCGGGACGCTTCGGGTAAGCCGGAGTATGAGGTTGCTGTCGTATTGGATGTGACGGACCGCAAGCGGGCGCAAGAGGAACTGGTGAGAGCCCACGACGAACTGGAGCGGCGAGTTGTCGAGCGGACGGAGCAACTGACCGCAGCAAATGAAGCATTGAGATTGGAGGTTGAAGAGCGAAAGCGCACGGAAGCGGACTTGCGTCGCAGCGAAGCGTACCTCGCCGAAGGACAGAGACTCAGCCATACGGGGAGCTTCTGCTGGAACATCTCCACCGGAGGGGTCTACTGGTCACAGGAAACCTATCGTATTTGTGGCTTTCAACCAGAGGAGGTACAGCCTTCCGGCCCCCTCTTTTTCGAGATCGTACAGTCGGACGATCGCCCCGTTGTGGAACGGGAGTTAGCACGAGCCGTCGAAGAGAGAAGCGATTACGAGCTGGAGTTTCGAATCGTTCGCGATCATGGGCAGATTCGTTACATTCACAGCGTGGGCCACCCGGTTTTGAATCAGTCGGGCGACGTCATCGAGGTGATCGGGACGGTTCTAGACGTCACGGAACACAAGCTTGCGGAGAGAGAGTTACAAAAGGAAACCGAGGAGCGGAACCGTCTCGCCCAAGAGCGGACGAACTTGCTGCGCCAGCTTACTGTCACGCAAGAGGCGGAGCGGCGCCGTATCTCTCGTGAAATGCACGACCAGCTTGGACAACAGTTGAGTGCGCTCACCTTAAAACTGGCCGCACTGAAAGAGACTTACGGAGCGCACGGGGAACTGCGCGAGCAACTCAACACGCTCGAGGCCATGGTCAGGCAATTGGATACGGACGTGGATCTCCTGATTCGAGAGCTCAGGCCGATAGCGCTTGATGATCTTGGCCTGCGCGCTGCACTGTCCAACTATGTCAACAACTGGTCGAAGCACTGTGGAGTTCGTGCGGAACTCCACGTGAGCGGGATGGAGCAAGGCCGCTTACCGAATGAGATTGAGACCGCGCTTTACCGTGTGACGCAGGAAGCTCTTACCAATGTCGCCAAACATGCGCATGCACAGAATGTCGGCATTCTTCTTGATCGCCGCTCCGATCATGTGTCGCTGATCGTCGAGGATGATGGAACCGGCTTCGACGGCGAGAATGCATTCAACCCCAGAGAACGCGGACTGGGCTTGATTGGCATGCGTGAGCGTATCGTACTAGTGGGAGGAACGCTCGATGTCGAATCGAGACCGGGAGCCGGCGTGACTGTGTTCGTGCGCATTCCGGTGCCGCAGACCTCAAACAGGGGAAGATCGAATGCGTGAGCTAAGAATTCTTCTGGCCGACGATCATAAACTGGTGCGCGAGGGGCTTCGGATGCTCATCAACGTGCAAGCAGACATGGAAGTAGTTGGCGAGGCCGACAATGGATGCGCGGCTATCTCGCTCGCCCAGCAATTTCAGCCGGACATTGTGGTGATGGACATTTCCATGCCTGAATTGAACGGGCTACAGGCGACCGAGAAATTGAAGATGTTATGTCCGGGCGTAAAAGTGTTAACTCTCACGCGCCACACCGACAGCAGTTACTTACAGCAGTTATTGCAGGCGGGCGCGAATGGTTATGTGCTGAAACAGAGCGCATCGGAAGAACTGGTGCGCGCGATTCGCGCCGTTGTGGCCGGCCAGACTTATGTCGACCCCGCGCTAATGGATCGGCTTGTCGGCAATATTATGGGCAGGCGCACGTCGCAAGGGTATCCCAGCGTGAGGCAGCTTACGCAACGAGAGCAGGACGTGCTGCGTTTCGTCGCGTGGGGCTTTTTAAGCAAGGAAATAGCGGATCGTCTTCACATCAGCGTGAAGACGGTGGAGGCACATAAGGCGAACGCAATGCACAAAATGGGGATGAAATGCCGCATTGATATCGTGCGGTATGCCCTTTTGCAAGGCTGGTTGCAGGATGTTCAGGCGTAGCCATCGTCATTATTTCCGCCAATATTCTCGTCTATGGTCTCGGGAAAAACCTTAGACGCCGAGCATTTTCTCCTATATTAAATTTCTCTCGATTTGAGTTAATGAATAGATCAGCTGAATGGCGGTCCGTTTTTGCCGCTCGACTGCTCAATATGAAAGGTTGTTATACCGATCCGCAACCACGGCGTAATTTGCGCTCTTCGCCGGAACAAACCAGCACACGCCCGAATCCGGCGCAGTACGGGGGAGCACGTATGAGAATTCGGACGCTCTTTGCAGAGAACCATCCTATTGTAATGGAAGGCTTATGCCGAGTATTCGACCGAAATGAATACGAACTCGTGGGCAGGGCGGCGGATGGGCACGCGGCTGTCCGCGCTGCGGCTGCATTAAAGCCGGACATCATCATTCTTGAAACGGCCCTCCCACTGCTGAATGGAATTGAGGCTGCGCTACGTATCCGCCAGCAGAATGCTGCTATCAAATTGATCTTTTTAACGACACAGGATGACGCCCCTTCAGTTCGGAGGGCGTTCCGCGCTGGTGGGAATGGTTATGTGCTGAAGTCTTCGGATGCCTCCGAATTACTGGTGGCGGCGCGTGAAGTAATGGCAGGCCGGCGGTACATCTCGCCCGTGATCACGCTCGCAGGCGAAAGAGCATTAGCGGAAATAGGCAGTTCGCATGGCTTTGGCAATACTCTGAGCATGCGGCAACGTGAGGTTCTGCAATTGGTCGCCGAGGGCAAGACCGCGAAGGAGGCCGCCGAAATTCTGCATATTTCGGTCAAAACGGTCGATTTTCATAAAACCAACCTGATGGACATTCTCGGCGTACGCTCCAGCGTCGATTTAGCCCGTTATGCCATTCAGCATGGAGTAACACGCCAGTAGGCGATAAACGGATCTGCTATGGACCGGGCGCCAATTCTGTAAATTGCGCTTGGATTCGGGAGGGGGTCGCAGGAATGCTCCCGAATTCCTCCCACTCTCCATACTTCCGTTCCGTGCCTCAGAGGCATATTTGCCGGTCCGTTAACCACTCCTAGTCCGCAAAGTAGTGTCAAATTATTTTGATAAGTGCGTCCAATGGTGGAAAGGAACCCTATGGAGAAGCGTACGTTTGGCAAGACGGGGATGGAGGTGTCCGTGCTTGGGTTTGGAGGCGCGGAAATTGGCTATCAGGGTGTGCCGTTCGAACAAGTAAAACGGCTGCTGGACAAGGCGCTAGATGCCGGCCTGAATGTCATCGACACTGCCGAATGCTACAGGAACAGCGAAGAGCTTATAGGTCGCGCTATTGGAAAGCGGCGTCAAGAGTACTTTCTATTCACCAAGTGCGGACACGCATCGGGGCTCGACCTGCCGGATTGGGATCCCACGATGCTGGAGCAACAGATCGACCGCAGCCTGAAGCGTCTGCAGACCGATAGCGTGGATCTGGTACAGTTGCACAGTTGCTCCAAGGATCTCCTTGATAAAGGCGATGTGATTCGGGTTTTGGAAAAGGCGAGAGACGCGGGGAAGACCCGGTTTATCGGGTACAGCGGCGATGGCGAAGACGCCCGGTTCGCCATTAACTCCGGACGCTTTGACGCGCTGCAAACCTCCATCAATATCGCCGACCAGGAGGCGCTCCGCCTGACACTGCCGCTTGCCTACGACAGGCAGATGGGCATCATAGCAAAACGGCCCATCGCGAACGCGGCCTGGCGGACCGGATCCAGACCCCAGGATGCCTATCACCAGCCCTACTGGGATCGCCTTCAGAAACTCAACTACGAATTCCTGAAGGAAAAACTCAGCGATTCCATTTCTATTGCTCTACGCTTCACCCTTGCTTCCCCGGGCGTGAGTACAGCAATCGTAGGCACGACCAATCCAGAGCGCTGGGCAGAAAACGCGAAGTTCCTGGAAGCAGGTGCGCTAAGTCCGGAGGAGTACGAGATGATCCGGGATCGTTGGGATGAGGTGGCGGAGCCGGACTGGGCGGGTCAAACCTGAAACGCGGCGGAGGACACGCAATCAAACGACCATGGAATACGTGAACTTCGGAAGAACAGGGTTGAAGGTGTCGCGACTCTGCCTGGGCTGCATGACCTACGGCTCGAAGAAATGGCGCGAGTGGGTACTGGAAGAAGAGGAAAGCCGGCCATCTATCAAAGCAGCTTTGGAAGCGGGCATTAATTTCTTCGACACTGCAAACATTTATTCTCTTGGAGTGAGCGAGGAGATCCTTGGTCGCGCGATACGGGATTTTGCAAGGCGCGAGGAGG
Organism: Bryobacteraceae bacterium; assembly: GCA_035475295.1. Classification (GTDB taxonomy): domain Bacteria; phylum Acidobacteriota; class Terriglobia; order Bryobacterales; family Bryobacteraceae; genus Bog-105. Next base: position 23,670 of record DATIMM010000139.1, on the reverse strand, counting down.
TCGTGATTGCGACCAAGCTCTTCAACCCTATGCGGGAAGATCCGAACGGGCGCGGATTATCGCGCAAAGCCATCATGGCGGAAATCGATGCCAGCCTGAAGCGCCTGGGGACAGATTACGTGGATCTTTATCAGACCCACCGCTGGGACTACGCCACACCGATCGAAGAAACGGTGGAAGCCTTACACGACGTGGTGAAGGCAGGTAAAGCCCGTTATGTTGGCGCCTCCTCCATGTTTGCCTGGCAATTCTCCAAGGCCTTTTACACGGCCGAGCTAAACGGCTGGACGCCCTTTGTCTCCATGCAAAATCACTACAACTTGATCTATCGTGAAGAGGAACGCGAGATGATGCCGCTGTGCCAGGATTTAGGAATCGCGGTGATTCCGTGGTCTCCTTTGGCGCGCGGATTTTTGGCCGGCAATCGCAGCAAGGAAGGTGGCGAAACCACGCGGTCCAGGAGTGACGAATACGCCAAGCAGATGTACTATCAGGACGATGACTTCTCGGTTGCTGACCGGCTCAGCGAAGTAGCGAAGGCGCGCGGCGTGTCGAATATGAAGATTGCGCTGGCCTGGGTATTGTCAAAGAGTTATGTGACAGCACCCATCATCGGCACCAGCAAGCCCCATCATTTAAAGGATGCGGTGGCGGCACTCGATATCAAGCTCTCACAGGAAGAGATCAAGAATCTGGAAGAGCTTTATAGGCCGCACCGGATCCTGGGACATTCGTGAGCCTAGCGGCTGCGCGTTGGCAGCACGCCGTGAGGGTGGCTGGCTCGCAGGGAGTAATATGATTGGGGCTGTATCGGCGGCCCTTGCAACATTACCTGCTTAAGCGAGGGATCCACGATCTTGAGTACAACTGACCGGAATGCTTTTGAAAGGCCACAGAAAAGAGACCTGCTCGTCTCAAAGGGATGGTTACAAGCCGTTGCGTTTGTGATGCTGTTTGGCTTTTTCGTGATGGGCTTATTAGCCTACCGTACCTACGCCGGCGAGGCCCCTATTCCGGCTCGGACCGTAGGACCAGACGGCAAGGTTCTCTTCACCCGTCAGGACATCCTGGCAGGCCAGCAGATCTTCCTGAAGAACGGCTTGATGGAGTACGGCTCTGTTTTTGGCCACGGAGCCTATCTCGGCCCTGATTACACTGCCGATTATCTGCGCCGGGCAGCAACTAGCGTCATGGCATCTCACGGTGGCCCCCAATCCGATCGAGCAAGGGGAGAAACGATCCACGAATTCAAGGCAAATCTCTTCGATGAAGCGAGCAACACCTTGAGGTTTACCGCCGGACAGACGAATGCCTACCAAGAGCTTGTCCCCTATTACACGAAGTTTTTCGCTGAACCGACGACTCGCTTCGGACTCCGTCCCGGAGCAATCACGGACCCGGAGCAGACGCGGCAACTCACGTCCTTCTTCGCGTGGTCAGCGTGGGTGGCCGCAGCGTTGCGCCCCGGACATAATTACTCCTATACCAACAACTGGCCTCCGGAGCCGCTGGTAAATAATACAGTCACCGCCGACAACGTGGTTTGGAGCGTCCTCTCGCTGATCGTTCTATTAGGAGGCATCGGAGCACTGTTCACCGCCTTCGGACGGTGGAACGTCCTCGGATGGCACGGACGGGAGCAAAACACGCTGACGTTTCGGACGCCGGACGAGGTGCTGTTGACTCCGGCTCAACGGGTCACCGCATGGTTCTTCTTCGTGATGGTCATTCTGTTCCTGATACAAACGCTGGTAGGCGGTGCCTCGCAGCATTACCGGGCGGATCTATCGAACTTTTTTGGCATCGATCTGGCCCGCATTTTGCCGTTCAATTTAGCCCGCACGTGGCATCTGCAGTTAGCGATCTTTTGGGTCTCCACCTCATTCCTGGCCGCAGGGATTTTCATCACTCCGATGCTGAGTGGCCGCGAGCCAAAAGTTCAAAAATGGTTAGCAGTCGGCCTGCTCGGCGCTCTGGCAGTGGTCGTTTTTGGGAGCCTGATAGGCGAGTTCGCCGGTATTCACGGCTGGATTCAACGGGGCTGGAGCTGGTTTGGTAATCAGGGATTTGAATATCTCGATCTGGGCCGCTTGTGGCAGATTCTTCTCACGATCGGACTGTGCTTTTGGGTGGCAATGCTCTTTCTGGGATTGCGCGGCCGTCTTCGGACCGAGCACAAGGGCAATATGCCGTGGCTGTTCTTTTTTGCGGCCCTTGCTATACCCGCTTTCTATGGAGTCGGCCTCCTTGCGCGGCCAGAGACCCACTTTACAACTACTGACTTTTGGCGTTTCTGGGTTGTCCACCTCTGGGTAGAGGATTTCCTCGAGTTGTTTACGACCGTCATGGTGGCATGCATCTTCGTGCTGTTAGGCGTGATCGCGGAACGCGTCGCCCTCACGGTCGTGTATCTGGACATTGTGCTGTATTCGGTCGGCGGCGTTATTGGCACGATGCACCACGTCTACTTCTCGGGCACTCCCGCGGAGCACATGGCACTGGGCGCATTCTTCTCCGCGGCGGAGGTCATTCCCCTCACATTCCTGACGGTGGAGGCCTGGAGTTTCCTGCAGCTGGGGGCCCGGCAAGAGGCCCGTTCCCGGACTGCATTCCCGCACTACTGGGCAGTGATGTTTCTCGTCTCCGTCGGATTTTGGAACTTCCTCGGCGCTGGCGTCTTCGGGTTCTTAATAAACCTGCCGGTGGTCTCGTATTACGAGATCGGGACAGCCTTGACGACAAATCATGGTCATGCAGCGATGATGGGCGTCTATGGAATGCTGGCGGTTGGGCTGGCTCTTTTCTGTATTAGATATATTATTCCGGAAAAGCTCTGGTCCGAACGCGCGGCAAAGATCAGTTTTTGGTCTCTGAATGCCGGGTTGGCCTGGATGGTATTTGCCACGCTGTTTCCACTCGGAATCCTCCAGCTTTATGAGTCGGTAAATCACGGCTACTTCGAAGCGCGATCATTGAAGTACGTCGGAAATCCAGTGAACTCGTTTATTGAATGGCTACGCTTTCCCGGGGATGCGTTGTTCATCATCGGCGGGGTTTTACCACTGCTCTACCTTTGCTGGCTGGCGGTCCGGTATAGCGGCAGGCGCAAGACGACCCTGGAGCAACCAGACACGATTCTGTTCACGGAAGTTGCCGAGCCGGCAACAGGACAACGATGAATGAATTTCATCTGGAACCGCTTCTCGCCGGTGCATACATTCTTTCTTTGATGCTGATCGCGCTCGTGCTCGAGTGGATGGCGCGGGCGTCACATAGGAGAGCCGACCAGTACCACACTGGCGGCTTCCGCTTCCATCGGGATCGCGACGCGTGGGAATGCCCCACTGGCATGGCTTTAGAACGGGCCGAAGTAGACCATGAGCTGAGGATTATTCGGTATCGCGCGCCCGCCCACACCTGTAATTACTGCCCGGTAAAATCGCGGTGCACGAGTTCGGACCGGGGACGCGAAATACCAGTCCCGATGGACCCTTGGGTGAAGTCAGCCTCCCTGCGATTCCAAACTGGCATTTCTTTCGTGCTGCTGGTTCTGGCGGGGTTCATCGCGGTGGTCGAGCTCCTTCGGCATGGTCATGGAGCGGAAGCGTGGGTAATGGGAACCCTCCTCGCCGCGATTCTGGCAATGGGTAGAAGCGTGTTCCTCCGCCTCCGGCCTACGACGTCCGACAAAAACAATGGCTATATGAGCTTCAGCCAAACTTGGGGAGGCAAGTGAACACTCTGGTTTCCGGCGCGGTGGCAATTGCGATCGTGCTCTTTGTTGCTTATATTGTCTCGTCCATCAAGATCCTGGCCGAATACGAGCGGGGCGTAATTTTTCGGTTAGGGCGCGTGGTGCCCAAGCCAGAGGGTCCGGGACTTGCGATCGTGCTGGTTCCGTTTCATCGGATGGTTCGAATATCGCTTCGCGTAGAGGCACTCGAAGTTCCCCCCCAAGATCTTGTTACTCGCGATAACGTCACGGTCAAAGTCAACGCGGTTGTCTACTTCCGAGTGGTTGAACCGGTGAGGGCCGTGGTCGAAGTCGCCAACTTCCTGTATGCAACTACGCAACTGGCTCAAACTACTTTGCGAAGTGTCCTAGGGCAGGTCGAATTGGACGAATTACTCAGCCAGCGAGACAACATCAATGTTCGTTTGCAAGAAGTACTCGATCATCACACCGGCCCGTGGGGCGTCAAAGTAACACTTGTTGAGGTGAAACAAGTGGATCTACCTGAGCAGATGATCCGTGCCATTGCGCGTCAGGCTGAAGCTGAACGAGAGCGGCGAGCCAAGGTCATCCATGCTGAAGGAGAATTTATGGCAGCGGAGAAGTTGAGCATGGCCGCGCAGCAAATTCAGAAAGAACCAGTGGCTATCCAGCTTCGATACCTGCAAACGTTAGTGGAGATTGGAGCAGACAAAAACTCCACGATTGTTTTTCCGGTTCCGGTGGATCTGTTAACACCGCTCGCCCGATTGGTCGACAAAATAATAAAGCCAGAAGAAAAACAAGGCTAACGGGCAACACCACCGCCCACAGTTGGACAAGGCCTCCCTGCAACATGCACGCGTTGAGGCCCGACCTTACAAGTTCTTTCGGAAAAGGACGCTAACGGCTGGCCGCCGCAAGCGGCTGACGCCACTCATAAAGCGGGAATTTGTTCGTCAGGGCGGCAACGCCCTTTCGCGCTTCTGCAATTGCGGTCTCGGATTTCACGTTGTCTATGACGTGCGCGATCAGCCGTCCTACTTCTGTCATCTCACTCCCGCCAAAGCCGCGCGTCGTGAGGGCTGGGCTGCCCAACCGGATACCACTTGGATTCAGAGGAGGATTGGTATCGAAAGGAATCGCGTTCTTGTTCGCCGTGATATATGCCTCGTCCAAAGCCTTTTCCGCTTCCTTGCCCTTAACGCCTTTCGCGAATACATCGATCATCAGCATGTGCGAGTCGGTACCTCCGCTGATCACGCGGTAGCCTCGCCCCTGCAAAGCTTTCGCGAGAGCACGGGCATTCGCGATCACGCGTGTCTGATACTCGCGGAATTCGGGCGAGAGCGCCTCTTTGAAACATACCGCCTTGGCTGCGATGACGTGCATAAGGGGTCCGCCTTGTGCGCCGGGAAAGACAGCTTTGTCAATCGCAGCTCCAAACTTTTCCTTGGCGAGGATAAGGCCGGCACGCGGACCACGAAGAGTTTTGTGGGTGGTGGAGGTCACGATATCGGCATGCTCGCACGGATTGGGATAAACGCCAGCCGCGATCAGGCCCGAGTAATGCGCCATATCGACGAGGAATACCGCTCCCACCGAATCGGCGATCGCGCGAAAGCGCGCGAAGTCAATGACCCGCGAGTAGGCGCTGGCGCCCGCCACGATCATCTTCGGCTTGTGCTCTTCCGCAAGCCTCGCGACCTCTTCATAATCGATGGTTTCATCCTCGCGGCGAACACCATAGGCCGCCACCTTGTACAGCTTGCCGGAAAAATTCAATGGGTGGCCGTGAGTCAGGTGGCCGCCGTGCGACAGATTCATGCCGAGGATGGCGTCACCCGGCTGTAGAACGGACGCATAGGCCGCTTCATTGGCCTGCGATCCCGAATGGGGCTGAACGTTTGCGTATTCCGCGTTGAACAGGAGTTTGGCGCGGTCGCGGCCCAGAGACTCCACCTGATCGGCGAACTCACAGCCGCCGTAGTAACGTTTTCCTGGATACCCTTCCGCGTACTTGTTGGTGAAGACGCTCCCTGTGGCCTCCAGAACGGCTTCGGACGTAAAGTTTTCGCTCGCGATCAACTCCAGGCGCGTGTTTTGGCGCTCTGCTTCCTTTTGGATTGCCTCATAAATTTCCGGGTCCTTTTGGGCGAGAGGCATCGCCATCCGCTGCTGGTCGTTGTTCGTCATCTAGTTCTATTATCTTTTATCCGTTGGTGGAGTCCAGGGCTGTTCCTGGCATTGGAGGTTCTCACCACCGGATTGTGGCCTGTGTTAGCATCTGGTGGTTCGCATCTCGTTGGTAACACGCTTGTGGCGATGGGAAGCCGATCCGTCTGTGACGAGTGCGGCAGGGCCCTATTCAACGCGTGTCCATGATGGGAAACAATGGAAACAACACTAGGCATACTGGAATCAGTTCTGCTGATTCTGGTGATTCTCGTCACCCTGGCCGTTTTGGCCGCCGCCATCCTGGCGATCTTCCGCCTCCTAAGAGCGAAGTCCGCTAGCAAGAAGCACTCCGAAACGGAGTTGGAGGTCCAGCACCTCGACACGGAATTGGCCGCTCGCGTTCACGAAGTACGGCGCAATCTGCTGCCGGAAAAGGAGCGCAAAAAATTCCGGAAGCAGAAGCACGAAAAACAATACGACAGCACTGTTTTTGTTCTCGACTTTCACCCCAGCCTGCGGGCCCGAGAGGTGCAGACTCTCCGCAAGGAAATCGATGTCATCGTGCAGGCCGCTACGCCGAAAGACGAGGTGGTCGTGCGCATCGATTCTCCCGGAGGCACCGTGAACGGATATGGCCATGCGGCCTCACAGCTTTTGCGGGTGCACGATGCGGGCATTCCACTCACCATTTGTGTGGACGAAATTGCAGCGTCAGGCGGTTATATGTGCGCGGCCGTCGCGGACAAAATCATTGCTTCGCCGTTTGCATATATCGGCTCTATCGGGGTTGTAGCGGGAATGCCTAACGTCGTGGGCCTCATGAACAAGCTGGGCGTGCGGTATCTGGAACTCACCGCGGGCGAACACAAGCGTACGCTGACGCCATTCTCCGAACCCACCCCCGAAAAGGAGGCGATCGAGGTGGAGCGTCTGCAGGCCATCCATACAGCCTTCAAGAATTTGATCAAGCAGCGCCGGCCCTATCTCGATATCGATAAGGTAGCCGACGGGAACTACTGGCTGGCCCTCGATGCGAAGAAACTAGGACTGGTCGACGTCATCCAGACCAGCGACGAATACCTGATCGAACAGTCGCGCGCGAATCGCCGGATTTTGAAGATTCACTGCGAACGGGAGAAATCCGGAATCGTTTCGAAGCTGTTCGACTCGTTCGGCGATTGATACGGATCCGCCGCAAGGCATAATGAACATTTACGTTCTCATGCTTTGGAGCAAACTTTTCATTCCCACGCTGCGGGAAATGCCAGCGGAGGCCGAAGTCATCAGCCACCAGCTTCTTCTTCGCGCCGGTTACATCCGGCAGCTTTCGGCGGGCATCTACAGCTACCTGCTATTAGCGCAACGGTCACTGCTAAAAATCGAGGAAATCGTCCGCGAGGAGATGAACGCCATCGGCGGCCAGGAGATGCTGCTGCCGGCGCTGAACCCTGCCGAAGTGTGGCAGGAGTCGGGCCGCTGGGAGGTGATGGGCGAGAATTTGTTTCGCTTGAAAGACCGCTTTGGGCGCGATCTTTGCCTTGGCATGACGCACGAAGAGGTGATGACCTCGATCGCCCGCGGGGAGCTTCGTAGCTACAAGCAACTTCCTCAGATCTGGTATCAGATTCAAACGAAGTTCCGTGATGAGCCGCGGCCCAAGTCAGGTCTCTTGCGAGTGCGCCAGTTCCTCATGAAGGACTCTTACACCTTCGACCTGAATGCCGCCGGTCTGGACGTGGCCTACGGCAAGCATCATGATGCATATTGCCGGATCTTCGACCGTTGCGGGCTCCAATACATGGTGGTGGAAGCGGATTCGGGCGCAATGGGTGGCAGCCAATCGCAGGAGTTCATGGTGGCATCGGACGCCGGCGAGGACTTCGTGGTGCACTGCAAGCAGTGCGGTTACGCGGCCAACATGGAAAAGGCCGTTTCCCGCCATAGCGCACCTGCGGCATCCGATCCTGATGGGAACCTCGAGCCCGAAGAGTTCCATACGCCTGGCTTCAAAACTATCGTGGAGGTCGCGCAGTTCACGAATCTCCCCGAAACCTCGCAGATGAAGAGTCTCGTAATGGTGGCCGACGGGAATCCGGTGCTGGTGATGCTACGCGGGGATCATCAGCTGAGCGAGACAAAGCTGAGGTCCGTTCTCGGCGCGACCGATCTGCGTCCTGCTTTCGCCCACGAAATTCTGCAATGGTTCGGCGCGAACGCGGGCTCGCTCGGACCCGTCGGCGTGAAAAACATGCGGGTGCTGGCGGATAGCGCACTCGAAGGCCGCCGGAACATGATCGCCGGAGCCAACAAAGATGACTACCACCTGAAAAACGTGACTCCCGGAGAAGACTTCCAATCGGAGTTCTTCGACCTGCGCCAGGTAAACAGCGGCGATCTTTGTGAGCGTTGTGGCGGTGAGTTGAGCGTCGTAAAAGCCATTGAGCTGGGGCACATCTTCAAACTCGGCTATAAGTACTCCGAATCCATGGGATTGCGCGTCTTAGGCGAGGACGGCAAGGAGATCATGCCGATCATGGGCTGCTACGGCATCGGCATCGAGCGCATACTGACCTGCGCCATTGAACTGTTCCATGACAAAGATGGGATTTCCCTGCCCGCGCCGATTGCGCCGTTTAGCGTTGTGATTACGCCGGTGAATTATGCCGACGCCAAACAAAGGGAAGTGGCAGACATGCTCTATCGTGAGTGCCAGACGGCCGGGATTGACGCGCTCCTGGATGATCGGGACGAGCGCCCCGGCGTGAAGTTCAAGGATGCAGACTTGATCGGCATCCCGTATCGGATCACGGTTGGCAAGAAGCTGAGCGAAGGCAAGATCGAATTCGTCGAGCGCCGCAGTCGGGCTTCGCAGGACCTTCCGGTGCAGGACGTCCTCGCTCACCTGCAGCAGAAGCTTACGGCAGCGACTTTACCGCCAGCCCTCGCGCAACCGAAGTAAACTCATCTCCGGTGCGGATGCGTTCCGCGCCGAATCGTGTTTCAAAGATACGGCGAACAGCCGGTACGAACGAGGAGCCGCCTGTCAGGAATACCCTGTCGATATCTTTCGCATGTGCGCCAGATTTAGCTAGCAGCGCGTCGACGGATTGCTCGATTGCGGCGAGTTCTTCCGCGATCCACTCTTCAAATTCCGCGCGGCGCACCTCCTCTTCTAATTCCAGATCGCCGTCGGAGAACCGGAACACGCTTCGCTCGGCATGGGACAGAGTCGTTTTCACGCGCTGCACCGCACGATGAAGCTGGAAGCCAAGATCGTGCTGTACCAGGTGAAGCAGCGCGTCGATCTTTTCCGGCGCCTCGGCTTGCGCCCTCACACTCCGCAGCATGTTGAACATATCCTGTGAGCGCAGGAACGAAAGATGGTGCCATCGCTCCAACTTGAGATAGACCCAGCTTGGAACCGGAAGCAGCTTCTTTCCCGAGCGCAGCAACGTTCCTGCTCCCAGCGCGGGCGAAACCAGATGGCGAATAATCTTCGCATCGAAGGCATCCCCGGCCAGCCCAACGCCTTCGTTGCCCAGCAAGTCGTTCTCCGTACGGCCGCGCCGGCGAATGGTGGGTCCCACGCGCAACAAAGAAAAGTCGCTCGTACCGCCGCCGAAGTCGCCAATCAGGATCAGCTCATCGTGGTCGAGCGCCGATTCGTAGTGATAGGCCGCACCGACGGGCTCATACTCAAATACAACATCCTCGAAGCCCGCCATCTGTAGGGACTTTGTCAGGCGCTCCACCGCGTAAGCATCATCGTCGGGCGACTCTGCGCCGACAAAGCGAACGGGACGGCCCACCACGGCGCTGATAACGGGAAAGCCGAACTGCTGCTCCGCCTGGACGCGCATATCGCGCAGGATATTCGCGATCAGCTCTTCCAGTTGGACGCGGCGTCCGAAAACTTCTGTCGTTTGCAGGCTACGGCTCGTCAGGAACGACTTCAAAGACTGCACAAGCCGGCCCTTGTCGTCCGACTGCAGATAATGATCGATGCCCGCTGGCCCGCTCCAGGACTTGAGCGTGCTGCGGTGCCCCTGCTTGATTCGTTCCAGATAGAGGAGTGACCGGAACGATTCGGTTACGCCGCCGCTGTAAGAAAATCGTGCAAGCTTAACGCCGCCATCGGGCATGGTGACCGCAAGTGAGCTGTTCGTCGTTCCAAAGTCAAATCCAATTCCCATCCCGCGTTACAGAATCTTCTTGCCCATTGCCGAGGTCACCAGTTCCACTCCCAGCAGCGAAGTCCGGTTACCAGAATCAAGAACGGGATTTACTTCCACAATCTCCATCGACACCATACCGGCACAGTCACAGATGGTCTCCATCGCGAGATGCGCTTCGCGATACGTCATTCCGCCGCGAACAGGCGTTCCCACTCCCGGAGCTTCGTCGGGGTCTACCGCGTCCATATCCAGTGACAGATGAAAGCCCGAGGTGCCCTTGTTGGCAATCGCGATCGCTTCTTTCATGACGTTTGTGAGGCCGCGCTCGTCTATGTCGCGCATCGTAAACGCAGCTATGCCGGATTCACGAACCAACTCGCGCTCCCTGATGTCCACATCGCGAATGCCGATCAGCACAACATTTCGTTTGTCTATCTTTGGCGAGTAATCGAAGATATCCGTAAGCTCTCGCGGACCACGGCCCAGGCAGCAAGCGAGCGGCATGCCGTGAACATTTCCACTCGGGGAAGACTCGGGCGTGTTCATGTCGGCGTGGGCATCAATCCAGATCAGGCCGACCTTTTCGCCGCGTTTGCGGAAAGACTGCGACACCCCGGCCACGGTTCCTACAGCAACGGAATGATCGCCCCCTAAGATCAAAGGAAACTTGCCATCAGACAGCACCTTCTCTACTGCCTCGGCCAGCTTCGAACAGGTTTTCGCAATCTGCGGAAGGTACTTGGCCTGCTCGGGACCGGTGGGAGTGCTTTCCTGCTGGGCGGCCGAGACGTTTCCCAAGTCTTCCACCTGATACCCGAGAGAAGCTAGCTTGCCGTTCAGCCCAGCTAGCCGCAGGGCCGATGGTCCCATGTCCACTCCGCGGCGGCCTGCGCCCAAGTCGAGCGGCGCGCCGAGGATGCAAATCTGGGAATCACGCATACCTAGGGCCGCGTCCGGTACAGCATGCGTGGATACGGGATGGTTTCGCGCACATGCTCGAGGCCGCACATCCAGGCCACAAAACGCTCCACGCCCATGCCGAAGCCGCCATGCGGTACGCTTCCGAAGCGGCGCAGATCCAGGTACCATTCGAAAGCTTCGCGAGGAAGATTATGCTCCGCGAGCCGTTTCTCTAAGAGCGCAAGGTCGTGTATGCGCTGGCCACCGCCTACAATCTCGCCATAGCCTTCGGGCGCAATGATATCAACGCCCAGAGCGACTTCCGGCCGCTGCTCATCAGGTTGAAAGTAGAAGGCCTTGATCTCGGTAGGATAGCGGTCGACAACCACGGGCCGGTCGAAGTCCTGTGTGAGAAGCGTCTCGTCGGTATTGCCAAAGTCGCCGCCCCACTGAATGTCACTTCCCTTTCCCTGCAGAATCGTCACGGCTTCGTCATAGCTCATTCGCGGGAAAGGAGCCTGCACGGACTGCAGCTTCGATTGGTCGCGTTCCAGCACTTTCAGCTCTTCCTGGCGATTCTCCAGGACGCGCCCTACGGTGTAGACGATCAACTCTTCCGCCACACGCTTCACTTCTTCCAGGTCGGCGTAGGCCATCTCGGGCTCCACCATCCAGAACTCCGTGAGATGACGGCGGGTCTTCGACTTTTCGGCGCGGAAGGTTGGTCCAAAACAGTAGACCTTTCCGAAAGCCATGATGTTCGCTTCGTTATAAAGCTGGCCCGATTGCGCCAAGTAAACTTTCTCGTCCCCGAAATAATCCACTTCGAACAAAGTGGACGTACCTTCGCAAGCGGCAGGCGTAAAAATCGGCGTGTCCACCAGGGTAAAACCGTGGCTGTCGAAGTAGTCGCGGATAGCTTTAATCACTTCATGGCGAACGCGAATGGCCGCATGCTGGCGGCGGCTGCGGAGCCAGAGATGGCGGTGGTCCATCAGAAAATCCACGCCATGCTCTTTCAACGTGATCGGATAGGGCTGATCCTCCGGCACGCGCTGAATCACTTCCGCGTCCATGACATCGAGTTCGTAGCCACCCATGGCGCGGGGTTCCGCGCGTATCGTGCCCGTGATGCGCAACGAGCTTTCCTGTGTGAGGCCCTTCAAGGTATCGAAGACAGGCTCAGGCAGGTTGGCCTTGACGGCCACGCATTGTATGGAACCGCTGCCGTCGCGAACGATCGGAAACACGATCTTTCCCGATTTGCGCAGGTTGTAAAGCCAGCCTTGAATCTGCACCTGCTCCCCCACATGTTGTCCTGCTTCACTGACGCGGATTATTGGTGGAGCGGCGACTTGAGGATTACTGCTCATAAATCATTTACCAGTTCGCTGGCGGTACGTCTGGCCTCTTCGATCGGGTTTTCCATGCCTGCTGGCTCGCGCAGTTCCAGCACTAAGGGGAACTGTTCGGGCCGCGACGTGAGAAGACGCATAGCCTTCGGCCAGTCAATGGTTCCCACAGGTGGAAACAGGTGCTGATCCTCTTCTCCGTTGTTGTCGTGGATATGCGTGGAGCGAATACGGTTCTTCATCACTTCGAATTCGGCGTCCACGCCGTTGCTCATGTGCGCATGGCCCACATCGAAGCAGTAGTTCAAATTTAAATGCGTCAGCGCCAAAAAGTAGTTGAGCCGCTCACCGGACGCCATTTCGTTGGGCGTATTTTCTAGCAGGAGTTCCACGCCACGCTGGCCTGCAAATACCTTCAACTCCTCCAGCGAAGAGAAAGCCGCATCCCAGCGGCTCTCGTCCACTTCCTGTCCTGTCACGCCCAAGTGCTGAATTAGGTAGCGGAACGGAATGACATCCGCGATTTCCAATGCACGCTTGATCTCATCCACCATCGCGATTCGTTTGGCCTTCACCGGCTCTGTAATGTCGAGCACAGATTGGGGACCGGTGCGCCCCCAACAGTCATCGTTGTACAAGGGCGCATGAAGCGAATGCAGTTTCAGCTCCGAATCGCGAAACCAGTGGCCCAACTCCGACACTTGGGCCTTGTCGCGGTAGTCAGCATGCTGCCGCGCACAGAAGATTTCGACGTAAGGAAAACCGGCATCCCACACTCTTTCCAGCCAAACGGTGGTCAGGCGGTGCCGGACAAAAAGATGAGTAGAAAGTACGTGCTGCATGAATCAGTATCCGGCAACCTTGCCGTTGAGCCGCGACTCTGTTCCGCCTTCGAGCGTGCCATTGTTATTTACAATCGCTTCCACTCGGGCCACTCCATCGACGGGCTTTAATTGATAGCCCATCTTCTTTAACGCTTCGCGCGTCGCTTCGGAGAAGCCGTTCTCCAGATACAGATAGTCCGGTTTCCACTGCTGATGGAAGCGTGGAAGATCGACAGCATCTTGCGGATTCATGCCGAAGTCCAGCACGTCCAGAATCACCTGCATCACTCCCGTGGTGATCCGTGATCCGCCGGGAGCTCCAACCGCCATGAACAGCTTGCCGTCCTTAGTGATGATGGTGGGCGTCATGGACGAGACCGGACGCTTGCGGGGTTCAATGGAGTTTGCATCGCCACCGACCATTCCGAACATATTAGGCGCGCCTGGCTTGGCGACGAAATCATCCATCTCGTTGTTCAGCAGAAATCCAAGGCCGGGAACAGTAATGCCATTTCCATAGGACCCGTTCAATGTGTACGTCACAGCGACGGCATTGCCCTGCTGATCCACTACATTGTAGTGAGTCGTCTGATTGCTCTCATGCCAGCGAATACCAGCCTCTAATGCTTTGGGAAGGCCCGGGCCGACAGCATCACTGGGCGTAGCACGTCTCGGATCAATGGTAGAGACGCGCCGCGCAATGTACGCGGGAGCCAGCAGCGGCTTGAGCGGGACGTTATAGAAGCCGGGATCGCCGATGTACTCACTACGGTCTGCATAAAAGCGTCGCATCACTTCCGCTTCGTAATGAACCGCTTTCGCCGAATCCGCGCCGGCCGACTGATAGTCTGTGCGGGCCAGCATGTCCATCATCTGCAGCAGTCCGATGCCTCCAGCACTCGGGGGAGGAGCCGTAATCACGTGGTAGCCCTTATAGTTCCCCTCGATCGGCTTGCGCTCTATCGCTTTGTAACTCCTCAAGTCCGCCAGCGTGATCAGTCCGCCGTGTGCGGCCTCGGCCTCGGCGAACTTGTGTGCGGTCTCGCCCTCATAGAACTCCTTCGGGCCATTTTGGGCAATCCGCTGGAGTGTATCGGCCAAATCGGACTGTTTGAACGTCTGGCCCGCTTGATAAGGGTTGCCGTCACGAAGAAAGACGCGCTCGGATACCGGGTCGGTCCGAAGGCGGTTATCGTCCTTGCTGTTGAGCGATTTCGCCAGCGTGGGACTAACTACAAAGCCATCGCGGGCCAGTTTGACCGCAGGAGCAAGAAGACTTGCCCAGGATTTTGTTCCAAACTTCTCGCGAGCAAATGCAAGGCCGGCAACCGAGCCAGGAACGCCGGAGGCACGCCAGCCTGAGATACTGTCGTGGGTGGGCTCACCGTCGGGCCCGAGGTACATGTCGCGGCTAGCCTTCTCCGGAGCAGCCTCACGGAAATCCAGGAAAGCGGTGCGGCCATCGGCCTGGCGAATCAGCATAAAGCCGCCTCCGCCGATATTTCCCGCCGAGGGATGCGTCACAGCCAGCGCAAATCCGACGGCCACGGCGGCATCGACCGCGTTGCCGCCTTCTTTCAAGACCGAAAGCCCCACGTCGGCTGCGACCGGTTCCTGGGCAACTACCATGCCGTGTTTGGACTGTACGGGAGCCTTTGCAGGCAAAAGACGGGCAGAAAAACAGAGGACCGTCAGTGCCAGCGGCACTGAACGGAACCTAAGGCTTGGCATATCTGCAAGCCAGTCTAACAAGCTGGGTGGTTAAGCGGCGGATAACTTACGGAGACGCAAGGTCAAGCGGCTCTTGTACCGGGCAGCGGTATTCTTCTTGATGATGCCCCACTTAGCGGCGCGGTCGACCAGCGAAAAGGTCGTGGGAATTGCCTTGGAGGCATTCTCGGCATCCTTGTGCTCCAGCAGACGGCGCATGGTGCGAATCTGATGACGCAGCCGGGTTTTGCGAACGCGATTGATAGCGGTCTTACGCTCTGTTATGCGGACGCGCTTCAATGAGGAAACTGTATTTGCCATTAACCTTCTAACCTAAAATCTCTTAAAAAGTACAACCTATAGGATAGCCGAGGCCACCTCCGGAAGCAAATGAAAGCGGAGGCAGCGCTTGCAATTGCATGGAATGGACTAGGCTATATCGGTTGCAAAGAACGGGCAAAATCTATAGTAATCTGACGTCCGTTTGCCAGCAATCAGGGAAGAATCCTAACTCATTCGCATTACGGCCCCTCTGAACCATATTAAAATAGCCATACACATTACGAAGAGCTAGTATAGGTAGACTAAAACGCTATCTTCTCGCCAGGAGAAGCCTTGAGCATGCCGGAGAAGTCCAAATCCGCTCTGCCCACATCACCGGACTCGACCGACGCCTTGCGCTGGACGGATGTAAAGGCCATTTTTGAACTGGCGGTGACGCTGGAATCCTCCGAATGGTCGTCCTTTCTCGATCGCCGATGCGGTTCCGATGGCGATTTGCGCCGCGAGGTCGAGTCGTTGCTCCTGGCGCACGACAACAGTTCAGGATTTCTGGAAGAACCCTTACTCACCGTGGGCGCTCTTGCAGAAGTGGGAGGCCCCCCGAAACCTAATGTTCCGGAGCTGGGCAGTCGAATTGGTGCCTACCGACTGGAGCGGGAGATCGGGCATGGCGGCATGGGAACCGTCTATCTGGCCAACCGCGCGGATGAAGAGTTCAGCAAGCGTGTCGCGATCAAGCTGATCCGGGTGGAAAAGCAGAGCGATTTCGCCATCCGCCGGTTTCGACAGGAACGCCAGATACTGGCAAAGCTGGAGCATCCTTATGTTGCTCGGCTGATCGACGGCGGCACTACCGAGCTGGGCATGCCGTATCTGGTGATGGAGTACGTCGAAGGCGAAATCCTGACCCATTACTGTGACTCGCATGGACTTGCCGCCAAAGAACGTTGCGAGCTGTTCCTCAAAATCTGCTCGGCGGTTCAGTACGCGCATGAGCGGAACATCATCCATCGTGACCTGAAGCCTGCAAACATCCTTGTAGAACCGGGCGGCAACCCCAAGCTGTTGGATTTCGGCGTGGCAAAAATGCTGGAGCCGCAGGATGCTGGCTCCAGTAAAGAAGCCACCGCCGCCGGCCTGCGCATGCTGACACCCGCCTATGCCAGCCCGGAACAGATGCAGGGCGACCCAGTCACCCCACAAAGCGACGTGTACTCGCTCGGCGTCATACTCTATGAGCTGCTTTGTGGGGAACGGCCCAGCTTGAAGACGGTTCAGCAAAGCAACTCCAGTTGCGGCCCCAAGGAAGAGCACGTTTCGCCCAACCTGCGTGCCATTGTTTTCAATGCCATTCGACTGGACCCTTCGGAACGGTATAGTTCTGTCGCCGCGCTAGCTGAAGATATCGAGCGACACCTCAAAGGATTTCCGGTTAACGCCGATTCCGATATAACTGGTGACCATGAGCCGGAACGCATCTCTATCGGGGTGCTGCCGTTCCGCGAACTTGGAGAAGACGCTAAGGCCGATCCCTTTTTGCGTTCGGCCATTACGGATGCCTTGATTACCCGGCTGAGCAAAGTCGACCGGCTCTCGGTCCGTCCCACCAGTGCAGTGCTGCGCTACGCCGAAGAAAAGGACCCGGTTCACGCGGCACGCGAACTGCGCGTCAGATACCTGCTGGAAGGCACTCTCTACACCGCCGGAGATGACGTCCGGCTGAATGTGCAACTGGTCTCGTCTGATACCGGACTGGCGGTCTGGGCTGCTCGCTTCAATGAGCAGAGCACCGACCTATTGCGCCTGGAAGATTCCATTTCAGAGCAGATCGCCTACGCCCTGATTCCGCACCTGACGGGAGAGGAGCGATGGAAGCTTCGCCGGGTGGGAACGGCAAGCGGAAAGGCCCACGAGGCTTATCTCCGCGGCCGGTACCACTGGAGCCGCAGTGCCGGAGAACCGGAAGAACTGGCCAGGGCGCTGGTCTGTTTCATGCAGGCTATCGCAGAAGATCCAGGATATGCGCGAGCCCACGCGGGCGTTGCCGATTACTACCTTCGGCTGGGGCTGTGGGGCGGAGTCCCGCCCGCGGAAAGCTTTGGGGCTGCCCTAAACTCCGCAAGGACCGCGCTACAGCTCGACGGGAGCCTGGGGGACGCTCACGCCTCCTTTGGATTCTCTACCTGGGCCTACGAGCGCGATTACGAGACGGCGGAGCGGGAGTTCAACATTGCTCTGGCCTACAATCCCGACTCTGCTAACGCCCATCATTGGTGCGGGTTGCTGAACTCCGCCCGTGGCCGCCCGGAGCTTGCGCTGGCGAATCTGGATCGCGCCCACAAGATCGACCCGAACTCTCCCGTGATCGCCACAGCGCTCGGCTTCGTTCATTACAATGCCCGGCAGTACTCCAAGGCACTGGAACTGATGAGCATCGCTGCACGCGAGCGGAAAGGCTCGGGAGTCATGCAGGAGATGCTGAGCTGGTGCTATCTCCAGCTGGGAGATGCGTCGCACGCCAGGGAATGTGCCCTGAAGGCAGCAGAACTGGGCCGGCGCAACCCATCTTCGCTAGCTGCGCTGGCTCGCGCCGAAGGGGCCGCCGGAAACCATTCGGCGGTTCTGGGGCTGCTCCGGGAACTCGATACATTGCGGGCACAGCGCTATGTTTCTGGTTACGACCGCGCCTCAGTTTTTCTCGCATTGGGCGACATCCCGCAGACATTGACCTGTCTCGACGAAGCCTTTGCTGCGAAAGACTGGTGGGTTTACTGGGTAGGCGTGGACCCACGTTGGGACAGTCTCCGCACCGAACCGCGATTCGAAAACCTCGTAGCCCAAACACAGCCCCCCAGAACAGAGGTGAAAACGGTAACTACGCCAGCCGCAGCACCTGGACCCAAGCTGCGCAGGCTGAATGTTCTTACGTGGGCGGCCCTGTTTCTGATTGCCCTAACAGCTTTCGTTCTGCTTTACGTTCACGCGAGAAACGCATCTCCGCCGTTTTCAGACCCGGAATTTACCAGAGTGACGGGTGACGGCAATGCGGGAATGACCGCGCTGTCTCCGGACGGCCAATCTATCGTCTACACTACGTCCAGCAAAGGATGGACACATTTTTGGAAGCGTAAAGTTGGTTCAGCCGTATCGGCAGCTCTGACTCCGCCAATGCAGGGAGAAATCGCCAGCCTGGAATTTACAGCGAATGGAAGCCAGGTTGCATTTGCGCTTCAGCCGACATTGGACCCTTATCACGGGCGCCTGTTCCTCGTTCCCTTCGGTGGCGGAACACCGGTAGAGATCATGCGAGCGCTTTCAGGTCCAGTGGGTCTTTCGCATGACGGCAAGCGGGCCGCCCTTATTCGGGCGAATCGGCCCCTGAATCGCGACGAGATGTGGATTGCCGACCTGTCAAACGGTAAAGAGACGCTCCTGCTCTCCCGTGAGTATCCCGAACGGTTATCGTGGCAGGCGCCCCCAGTCTGGTCCCAGGATGGAAAACTGCTTGCCTTCCCGGTTGAAACGGCAGACCGGTCGGGCTTCCTGATCAATATAGATACGGTGGAAGTCGCCACGGGCAAAATACGCCACACCAACTCTCCCCGCTGGTTGTGGGTGGAACGTGTGGCGTGGGTAAAGGGGACATCGGGGTTGGCGGTCGTCGCCCGGCCCCAAGGCTCATCGTTCCGGCAGATTTGGTACGTACGCTATCCAGAAGGTCCCGCCAGGCGTTTGGGAAATGACATCGACAGTTACACCGGCGCAAGCGTGTCCGACTCGGGCGAGGCTATCGCTTCGGTGCGGCTGACGACGTTTTCTAACATATACGTCGCCCCCTCTTTGAAGAACGTGGCGAACTATTTTCAGGTCACGCCCGGAAACGGGCGCTACTTTGACCTTTCCTGGAGTCCGGACAACCGAATTCTATACGCATCCGACGCCACGGGCGAAGCAGACATCTGGTCGATCAATCCGGACGGAAGCGATCAGCGCCAGATCACCTCCGGCGGCGGCCTGAAGTGGGCACCTGTTGCTTCTCCGGACGGCAAGTATATCGCCTTTCACTCCAACTGGTCGGGAAGCTGGAATATCTGGCGGGTGGATATTGACGGAAGTCATCCCGTTCCCCTTACTCGCGGCCCCCGCGACAGTAACTGGCCCCACTTTACGCCGGATGCCAAGAACGTCCTATTCCATCGAACCGGACCCAATGGCTTGTTTAGTATCTGGAAGACTCCCACGGCGGGCGGCCCCCCCGTACAGGTCACGCGAGGAATGACTACGCACCCGGCCGTGTCTCCGAAAGACGGAAGAATCGCCGCCTGGTATAGTGAGACCGCAGATAATCCCAAATGGAAGCTTGCGATCTTCGCATCTGATGGAGGCGAGCCGCTGAAAGTCTTCACGCCCAACGTAGCCATTACCCCGGATTCTCAAATTGCCTGGAGTCCTTCGGGGAAAGAGATCACTTGGCTGGGCCAGGAGAACGGTGTTTGGAATCTCTGGATACAGCCTATCGACGGGCGTCCGGCGTGGCGTCTGACGAATTTGACATCGGGGCAGATCTACTCTTTTGACTGGTCGAAGGATGGGCGCCTCGCGTTCTCTCACGGTGTCACCACCACTGACGTGGTCATCGTCCAGGACAAGCAGAAGGCTGGCCGAGCCGAATGAGCGCTTCACCACAGGAGGTCACCAGCTTACTGATTCGCTGGCGTGAGGGTGACCGAGCCGCGCTCGACCAACTCACTCCGCTCATCTATGACGAGTTGCGCCGGCTTGCAAGGAGTTATCTCCGGCGGGAGCGGCCCGATCACACACTGAACGGAACCGCGCTTGTTCACGAAGCATATCTCCGCCTCGTCGATCAACGCAATGTGGAGTGGCACAGCCGCAGTCACTTTTTCGCGTTGGCGGCCGAATCCATCCGCCGTATCTTAGTGGACCATGCGCGTGCCCGGGTGGCGGCTAAGCGCGGCGGAGCGAACGTCAAACTCTCTCTTGACGAAGCACTGGCTCCCGCGGACGAGAAGGATCTGGACATGCTCGCTCTGGACGATGCGCTAAAGGCATTGGCCAGTGCCGATCCACAGCAAAGCCGTATTGTCGAACTTCGCTACTTCGCGGGGCTGACCATCGAAGAAACTGCGGACGTCCTCGGTATTTCACCAGCGACAGTAAAGCGTGAGTGGACCACGGCAAAGGCCTTCCTGAAACGCGAGATGTTGCGCAAAGGCCGCGTATAAATTTCAAGCCGCCCTTGCTACTTTTTTCTTCCTGCTGAGCCAATTCGGCTTCCTGATTTCGCGTAAAGAGACAGCACGGCTAAGAGGCCGCAATGCTCTTGAGGATTAACAGAGGAGTTACAAATGGTAAAGGCAGTCACGTTCTTTTTATTTGCTGGCCTCGCGGCAGCTGAAGTCACCATCCCTGACGGCACCAGGCTTCGAGTTCGTCTGGATCAGACGCTCACGTCGGCCACCGCAGAGCAGGGCCAGGCTGTGGAACTCAGCACCACCGAAGCCGTCAAGGTTCGCGATCAGGTAGTCATACCCGATGGGGCGCGGGTAACCGGCACCGTCACCATGGCCCAGGAAAAACGCCACATGGGCCGTGCGGGCAAGCTAGATTTTTCTATCGATCGCGTACGAGCGGCCGACGGCGAATGGATACCAATTCGATACACGGTGAACAAGAAGAGCGGAGGAAGTCACGCTGTCAGCACTGGAGTGCTAACGGCAGGAGCTGCAGTCCTGTTCTGGCCGGCGGCACCCGCCTTCCTGTTAATCAAAGGCAAAGATGTGACCATCAATAAAGGCGTGGTCTTCGATGCGTTCACCGATTCCGACCATGTAGTGGCCAGTCTCGGCTCTGGTCCCTCCGGCACAATCCACGCGGCTGGACAGGCGGGCTCCGGATCTGGTTCGGCATCAGTGGCGGTTACATCCAACATGGCCGGTGCTGACATCGAAGTGGATGGCGCATTCGTGGGCAGTACGCCAACAACTCTTTCTCTCCCCTCGGGCATGCATCAGATAACTGTTCGAAGTGGAAACGGCCTGTGGCAGCGTAATCTGCAAGTCAGTCCGGGAAGCACAATCAGTCTCAATGCGCGACTTGAAACCAATCAACTGGCAGTCTCCCGCAGGCCGCGATAACCATAATCGCTTTGCTTCGCTTCAAAGCCCGGACCGTAACAGCGGAGCCGGGCTTTCGTCGTGCTCAAAACGAGTAATCGTTCTGAGATTGCCAGACGCTTCGGATAACAATAGTTATGTCTGTTTAAGCAGAATTCTGGAATAATGATTCGACGTTATTTGGTACCTTTTGCGGTGGGGACAGGTTTAACCGCAATCGCCGGACTTGGATGGGGATCGTCCATACCGGCAAACGACTGGAAAATTGCTGGCCCGTTTGGTGGAACAGCAACTTCAGTCGCCATCGATCCGGAGAATCCCAAAACGGTGTTGGCCGGGGGACGAAACTCCTTGCTGTTTCAGAGCACGGATGCGGGCGCGAGCTGGGAACTGCTCGATTTTCCAAAGAGAAATTTCGGAGAGGTTACCTCGCTGCTGGTGGACCCCGACAACTCCCAACATTATCTTGCTGGCATGATCGCCTCCGACCGGCCCGGACTTTTTGAGAGCTACGACGGGGGCAAGACGTGGACAGCGGTGAAAGATATTGACGTGGGAGTACGCGCGCTTGCGGCTTCACCGACCAACCCGAAGCGCTTCGTAGCGGGCACGCTGCGGGGGGTGATGCTCAGCGAGGACTCGGGCAAAACCTGGACGCGGATCTCCGATCCTCAGAACCTGGAGATGCAGGGTATCACGGCTGTCGCGATCGACAGTAAGGATCCCAACATAATTTACGCCGGAACGCCGCATCTTCCATGGCGCACAACCGACGGCGGGAAAACCTGGGCGTCGATTCACAGCGGCATGATCGACGACTCCGATGTTTTCTCTATCTTCATAGATCCTTCAAAGCCGACCGATGTTTTTGCCAGCGCCTGCAGCGGAATTTATTCGAGCCTGAATCGGGGCGACGAATGGCACAAGCTGATGGGAATTCCGAACGGGTACCGGCGCACTCACGTGGTACGACAGGATCCGGCCAAACCCGACACCATCTACGCGGGAACAACGCTTGGGCTATTTAAGACGACCAACAGCGGAAAGACCTGGAAGCCCCTGAATACGAACCAGGTGAATGCACTGGCTTTCGATCCGTCGCAGCCGAAGGCTGTTTACATGGCAATGGAGTACGCAGGGGTCGGCAAGAGCGACAACAGCGGGGAGACCATTCAACCGATCAACAACGGATTTGTCGATCGCCGCATCAGCTCCGTTACGGTCGCTGGCAATAAGCTTGTGGCCATCGAAACGGGCGTGGGAGATACAACCGGCGTTTACATCAGCGGCGACCAGGGAAACTCGTGGGAACAGGTACCGAATGCACGAGGCTTGGGCGGCGTGCATCTGAAGACGATTGTGGGAACGCAAACGGATTCGCAGTTTTTGCTGGCGGCCAGCCCGCATCAGATGTATAAGTCTACCGATGGTGGCGCGAGTTGGAAGCCGATAGCTATCCGACAGATTGTCGTAGAGCAACCGAAGCCGGTGCCCGCCTCGGTGAGCCGGGCCAAGACACGCACCTCTGCCCGTGGAAAAGCGGTGGCGCGCACAAGAGTTGTCAGACCCGCGAAGCCCAGAGTGATCACGCATGAGGTCTCGCCCTCCGATATCGCGGGCCTTTATGCCATCACGAACGGGACCAGGACTTTGCTGTTCGCTGCTACCGACCGCGGGCTGCTGCGAAGCGATGACATGGGCGAGCAGTGGAAACTGGCGGAACTCCCTGGTTCCACCGGTGCGTTGGCACTCTATGCAGCACCAAATAATACCGGCTTTTTGATCGTTCGGGCAGCGGCAGGACTATATGCATCGAAAGATTTCGGCGAACATTGGGAACAATTAATGTTTCCGACGTCACCTTCGGAAATCAACGATGTCGCTGTCCCCGGTGACGACAAATCACCTCTCCTGGTGGCGACTACATCGGGATTATTCAGTTCCCCCGATGGCGGCAAGCAGTGGTCGCATGTAACGAGTGGATTACCCTCTTCCACTTTCAATTCAGTCACTTACAGCCCTGCGAATCCCTCATTGGCCTATGCCGTGGAGTACGGGCAATTGTTTCAAACCAGCGATGCCGGTGCGTCCTGGGCAGCAGTCCCGACAACACTTCCGGCTTTGCGTATCCGCCAGTTATGGATGCCGGATAAAAACACAAACCGGCTTTACGGAATCACAAATGACTTAGGAATTCTCTTCCGTAATTAGGTCGTTTTCCGCTAACATCAGGAGTTGGAGTCAGTTACCAAGTTTCAGGGAGGGAAAGGATGAAGACTCGGCACAGGATAAGGCCGATAGGAAAGGCGGTATTGGGGGCGGGGTTGTGTTTGGGCACGGCGTTGTACGCGCAGGATACAAGCCCCGCTCCGGCCAGCAGTACCGGCAATCAGGACACGG
>DATIMM010000138.1:0-34278 GCA_035475295.1 Bryobacteraceae bacterium | reverse complement strand
GAGAGTAACCCCGGAATCCACCATGTAGCGCTGGCAGCTTCGCGGCGGCGCTGTGCCGGATTTCGCAGGTGCTCCCCGCGTAGTTGGAGGGAAATTACAGAAAGGCGATGCTCGCTTGCGGCAAGCCCGACAGTTCCGCCGCTGGCAGCGGGACCGAATCCCGCCCGCTACTATTGGCTAAGCGTTCGCGGGCGAAGGGGTGAAGAGGCAGCGGAAAATCTCCCGACCGGCGAATCAGCAGTCGCAGAAAAGGAGAGCACATGAAGAAAGGCTATTGGGTTGTAGCATACCGTTCGATTTCGGACGAGTCTGCGCTCAAAGAGTATGGCACGCTCGCGATGCCAGCGATACAGGCGGGCGGCGGCAAGGCTTTAATCCGGACCGCAGACGCAATCGAGCCCCGTGAATCGGGATTGAAGCAGCGCGTTGTAGTGGTGGAATTCGAAAGTTTTGAAAAGGCCGTAGCGGCGTACAACAGTGCGGCTTATCAAGCAGCTTTGAAGGCCCTGGGATCGGCAGCGGAACGGGACTTCCGGATCGTTGAAGGGCTTGATTAACTACACGTGAGTCTGCGCCATACATCACGGCGCAAAGGGTGCACCTGACTTTCTCAGCCGCACCCTTACTTTTTGGCCAATTCTACTTCTCGCTCGGGCTATCGTCGGCCTTCAGATCGCCGATTGCATACTGAATCCCCGCAAGCATATGCGCCAAGAAGGGTCGCGAATAATACACCTTCTCGTCGTGGCCGTGCGCTTCGTAGAATACGCGGCCATTACCGACGTGCTGAATGTAGCTCAATGCGTAGTCGCCGTCGGTGCGCCGCGTGGCGGCCGGTTCTTTGGCCTTATCTTCCGCGCTCATTTTCTTGTAGTTGATGCTGGTCAACACGTGAACACGCTTGCGGCTGAATGAGTCTTGCGCGAAGGTGTAGGTTTCGTCCACGATCTCATAGCCTTTGGCCGGGAACATAGAAGTCAGCGGGCTGTTTGGATCGTCGATCTTGACGGGAATCAGAGTCGGGTAGGTCCAGTGAAATTTGAAGAAGCCGCCGATCAATTTGTTAAATTCCGGCCAAGTGCCGGTCGGCGCTACGAGTGGTGCACCGGGCGAAGACGGGCGTGGACTGGTGTGGTACGAATCGGTCGCGGCGTGAATACCCGCCAGACCCTTTCCACCGTTTACGAAATCGAGAAGGGCCTGCCTGCGCGCCTGGGTTACCGCTTTATCGTTGGGGTCATCCAGAAACTCGCCCGTGGTGCTGTCCAGGAAGATCGCATCATATTGCTTGAGATTATCAGCGGTGATCGCGGCAGGGTCGTACGTGATGGTCGTCATCCACGCACCGGTCTTGTCTCCGAGATACTCCACCATCTTCGACGCGAGCGGGATGGAAGTATGTACCCAGCCGTTGGCCCTGCACAATACGAGTACATGGCGAAGGCTCTGGGGTGTTGCCATTGGCTTATCCGGCAATGCGGCCATCATCGCCGCGATATCAGACGGGTTGGCAAACTGCTTTTGTGGACAGCCGTGACTGAATCCTCCGCTAAATCCTTCCGCCGGACAAGGCTTTGCCGGCTGCGTCTGCTGCGCGGACAGAAGACTGCCGAACAACACAACGCTACTGCATGCGGCAACGCTGAATTTCTTCATTATGATAAGGGACTCCGTTTCTAGAAAACTGACTTGCATTCGGTTGTCGAGTGCAAGTGTTAGTGTAGGCCATCAAGCGGCAGGAAATGAAGGTGACGGGCGAACGCAGGAGCGGGCGTAGTTACACGACCGACTCTCTCGTGCTCCGGCCGTCGCCGCGCCCGGCTTCCTGTAGCCGTTTCAGAAACCCGCGCAAAACAGCCGTAAATCAGCAACTCAGAAACGCATGTATTAGACTGCCGAGATGCTTCGTGCTGCATTTTTTGTTTTACTTTCTCCTCTTTTCATACCCGCTGCGTTTCCACAGACCAGCCCGTTCGTAGGCCGTTGGGATTTCAATGTCACGACTCCGCGCGGCATTGGCGCTAACTGGCTGGGAATTACTCAAAAGGGAGGCGGCCTCGATATCTGGTTCCAGCCCACGGGCGGCCACGTTCATCCCGTGCCTGATTACAAGGTAAAAGGTTCGCATCTGACGATGACGGTCGCGGAGGCCTCGAAGAACCGCCCGGCGATGATCTGGGAACTGGATGCTAACGGCGGAAAGCTCACCGGCTCGCAAAAGGTCGGCGAGAAGACAGTCGAGCTCACCGGAGTGCGGGCGCCCGAGCTAAAGCGGAGCGCGCCGAAGGCGTGGACGAAACCGGAACCGCTCTTCGACGGCAAGGACCTCAACGGCTGGAAGCCGATCGGCGATACTGCACACAACCACTGGGTGGTAAAAGATGGTTTGTTAGTGAACGAGGAACACGGAGCGAATCTCGAATCCACTCGAAAGTTCAACGATTTCAAGGTGCACTTCGAGGTAAACTGCCCCGAAAAAGCAAACAGCGGATTTTACCTTCGCGGCCGCTATGAACTGCAGCTGGAATATGAACCGGTAGGCACCGAACCGCCAGAGCGCAGCATGGGATCGATTTACGGCCGCATCGCCCCGAGCACCGAACTCCCGCGCAAACCGGGACAGTGGGAAACCTTCGACGTGACGTTGGTGGGCCGAACTTTAACCGTTGTCCGCGATGGAGTAAAAACGATCGACCACCGCGAAATTGAAGGAATCACCGGGGGAGCGCTGGACGCGAATGAGGGGGAACCCGGCGCGTTTTACATCCAGGGCGATCACACTGGCGGACTGAAGTTCC
Source organism: Bryobacteraceae bacterium (assembly GCA_035475295.1). Lineage (GTDB taxonomy): Bacteria > Acidobacteriota > Terriglobia > Bryobacterales > Bryobacteraceae > Bog-105. The sequence continues at coordinate 31,480 of DATIMM010000138.1, read as the reverse complement.
GCAACATCACGGTTTCGGTGCCGAAATCGTAGATACTCAAGCGGAGTAATGTTCGCCGCTTCGCTATGCTTCCGGCGGCCTCCTGGATTGTAGGGGCCGCTGGAGTTTGAGTGAGAGCTTGTGAGCGGAGTTAACCAGCGGCAAGCGAGAGGCGGGACTCAGTGAGATCCAGTTCACTCTCCAGACGGCGCAAGACCTCATCATTGATGCGCCCGTCGTCGCGCAACTGGATCAAGGTTTGACGCTCGACACGCAGGGCCTCGAGTGAGAGCTGGATGTAGCGTTCGTGATCTGTAGTCTTTTCCCCGGTTTCGCTGCCGGATTGAAGACTTTCCAGCCGGTGGCGGTAATGAGCAGCCAAGTCTTCATAAAGTTCGGCCGATGGACTTTCGTCGCTTGCTTTCGCGTCTTCAAGATAGGAGAGAGCGGCTTCGGTCACAAGGCGCCGCGCTTCCTCCTCTTCGCAGTTGGGGCCAGCGGCTGCGGCCAGACCCAGGGCACGGATGAGGGGCGGAAGCGTAATGCCCTGCAGGGCAAGCGTCACGACGATGACGCAGAACGTGAGAAAGACGATCAGATTCCGGTGCGGGAACGGAGAGCCATCAGCCAGCGCGGTTGGGAGCGCGAGGGCGGCGGCGAGGGAGACGACCCCACGCATGCCGGTCCAGCCGAGGATGAACATTTGACGGACGCTCGGCGGGGGCTCGGTCTGATGGGCGAGCCGAGTCCGTAGGAAATAGGCGATTCGCGCACCCGGAAACACCCAAACAAGCCGTAGCAGGATCAAGAGCCCACTAAAGATTGCGCCATCGAGGAGCAGGGTTGAGCTGCTATAGCCCCGGATGGAGGCGCGAATGGCTGGGAGTTGAAGGCCGATAAGGACGAAGACCAGTCCGTTGAGCACGAAGGTCAAGGGGCGCCAGACGGACCAAATCTGGATGCGAACCGATGGTGAAAAGAAACTGGCGCTGCGCCGGGCCAGAAACAGACCGCAGGCCACCACGGCGAGCACGCCCGAAGCATGGATGGCGTTCGCGGCTGAATAGGCGGCGTACGGCACGAGAATGCTGATGGTGATCTCGATGGGAGCATCGTCGATCCGACGCTCGATCCAATCAACGATCCACCCGACCGCCAGACCAAGAGCGATGCCGACGGCGATGAGCCAGACCAGAGTAAAAACTCCACTGGACAGCGTGGGTATCCGGTTCTCAACGACAATCACGGTGGCGAATTCAAGAGCGAGCAGACCACTGGCGTCGTTGATGAGGCTTTCTCCTTCCAGGATGTCGACGATACGCGAAGGCAATCCCACACGGCGGGCGACAGAGGTGGCGGCGATCGCGTCGGTGGGCGCGACGATTGCTCCGAGCGCGAGGCCCAGACGCCAATCAAAGCCGGAGAAGACGCGGGGCGCAATCAGGGCGACACCAAGGACAGTGAATCCGACCAGCCCGAAGGCGAGAAGGAGAATACTCGTCAGGTTATAGCGAAACTCGCGCCAGGAGGTGGTCCAGGCGGAAGCGTAGAGCAATGGCGGGAGGATAACGAGAAAGACCAGGTCGGGGTTCAGCGTGATGGCGGGCATGGCGGGGATGAAGCTGAGGAGCAACCCGCCGATTACCATGACGATCGGGTAAGCGATTCGCAGCCGCCGGGCGAGGAGTCCCAAAGAAGCGACGAAGAACAGCAGAAGAAGAAAAATAAATTGAACGGAGCCGAGTCCAGTTCCACTCATCAGGCGAACACCATGTTCTGAAGATACGGGAAGCGATAACAGACGGGTTCCCGCCGGCTGCCGTGCCGCGGCGGCGAGCGGTCCCGAAATTCGCGTCGAGGGAACCCAGAATACTTTGGCGCACTTGCTCGATACACGAATTTCGGCGTTAACCTAGGTTAGGTAAGGAAAGGAAGGCCTATGGCAGACACGATAACTCCAGTCGGACCCGGAGACGTCACACAACGAGTAGGTGTAGAAGTCATTCGCGCACGGGGAGTAGATGTCGACAAGCTAATCAAAATGTTGGTCGCAAATGCCGCCGCGGAGTTTGCGAGCACCTATTATTACTACACGATCCTTCGCATGCACCTCGCAGGACACGAGGACTACAAAGAGATTTGCGAGGACGCGCGACTGGAAGATCGGGCGCACTGGGAATTGATTGTTCCGCGTATCTACGAGCTCGGCGGAGAGTTGCCAAACGATTTGCCGGAGTTTCATAACCAGGCAGGCTGCGTCGCTGCAAGGCTTCCCAATCCGCCAACCGCGATCAATATCCTCACCGTGCTGCTCGAGTCGGAGCGCTGTGCGATCCGTAGCTGGAGCGCCGTGTGCGACATGACGTTCGGAAAGGACCCGAGGACGTACGACATGGCTGCCAGGATATTAAACGAGGAGATCGAACACGAGGCATGGTTCATTGAGCTGCTGGCCCATGAACGCGACGGCAAATCGATCCCATCGGGCCACTTCCGGCGCGGAGAGCCAGGCGAAGCTCCCTACAGCAAGAACCGCCGCTTCTATAATCCGTGACATCTTGAACATTGGAATTCGGACCACGGATGGTCGAAAGCGCAAAGCAGCACTCTACGGCTTACTTAGTCAGTTTGGAAACTCCGGATGGCAAGCGAACATTTCGCTGCCACCCGGATGAATTCATCTGGAATGCGGCAGCCCGAAACGGCATCAGGCTCCCTGCGATCTGTCATCAGGGCCGATGCCTGACCTGCGCAGGCAAGCTCCTGAGCGGGACTGTAGATCAGAAAAGTGCCAATTCCTATTTTCCGGAGGACAAGGAAGCAGGCTTTGTTCTCCTCTGCACAGGCAAGCCGTGCAGTGATGTACGTGTGCGCACACACGAGCAACTGAGGATGCGCCAGCATCGAGCCAAACTGGGGCTTCCCGCGCCGTATCTGTGACCCTCGCGGATCACGAGGAAGTGGATGGCCAGGCTGAATGGCGAGGTACCGCCGGTACGTTGCGGTGTCGTGTAATCCCCTCGCTCCGCCAGTGCTTCCCACTATGGCCGAGGAGAGCTACCCATGCTGACTCGTTCAATGCTGATCGCTCTGTTAACCGCGGTCCTAAGAGTGAAAACCCGAGATCCGGGCTATAGCGGATGGTGGCTTGCGTGTGAGCAGTAGTGGGGCGGACTGTGCTGATTCCGCCCCTGCATCTGGCGACGGCCGATTCTCTATGCCTTATTGACTGGCTCTGGCGGTAACGGTCGACCTGGGCATGACGTGCATGGTGGCGGTGGCGGCTTTCGGCTGCCAGAAGTCCGGCGCAACCTTCACGATCTCCTCCGGAGGATTGCTGAGTTCCGGCACTACCCGCATCAGCATCGTTTCGCTGGTGATCTGGTCTTCATCGGCGGCCTTTGTCCATGTGGCGAAGGCTTCCTTGCCCATCAACTCAGATAGCTTCGGCGCGGAATCGAAGGCCGCGAGAGAAGGCTGAAAGGTGCTCACATAATAAATGTTTCCAGGGGCTCCAGCGATGACCTCGGCCACAAAATATGTCCATTTGCTTCCCTTTTCAAGCGCCGCTTTTGCCTCCTTCACGCGCTGTTCGAAATCGGCCTCGCGACCGTTACGCACAGTGATCCTGATCGTGCGAAGCCAACGCGCTCCTCCAACGAGCTTCTGATATGCATCGGCGTCGGCGGGAGGGTTCACGGTGAGGTCTCCGCGGCGACGGCGAATTTCGGATCGCGAACTGAGGAGCGTGCTATTCACATCCGCCATCATCTTGGGAAGGCCGCCAGGGTCGTAAGCTGCCTTGATCGCGCTCATGAACGCCGTAGACGCGGAGTCGATGGCCGCGTAGTTCTGGCGCGGGCTAACCATGAGTACGGTGTTGTTTTCTCCATACTCGACGGTCATGGCAATCCATGAATCTCCGTTTGCCTTCCGATTCGCCTCGGCGATTTTGCGACCGATAGCGTCGAAGTCGGCTCGCTTCTCCGGCCGGACCTTCGCGACGAACACATCAAGATAGTCACCCATGATTGCCTGCGCATGCGCAAACGGAGCGGCAAGAAGGGCGAGAGACAGGGCCGCAATTACTTGCTTCATACTACCTCCTCATCCGGAGTAACGTTACTCCAATGGCGAGGGCTTTGCAAGAGAAACAATCAGATCGAGTACTTAGATCTTTCCGAGCCCTTGAATCCTTTCCGTACCAGGGACCATCAGTTCGATAGATATCGAAATGACGAAGTTGAGGCTTCGTCAGAAAGCGAGAAGAGATGAGCAAACTAAAAGGCAAAGTTGCGGTCGTCACAGGAGCGTCGAAGGGCATCGGAGCGGCCATCGCAAAGCAACTCGCCGCCGATGGCGCCGAGGTAGTGGTGAACTATGCAACCAGCCGTGCGGGCGCGGAGAAGGTTGTTTCGGATATCACACAAGCGGGTGGCAAAGCCATTGCCGTGGGGGGCAGCGTAGCGAACGAAGCCGATATCGACAAGCTGTTCGCCGAAACAAAGAAAGTTTATGGAAAAGTGGACATTCTGGTGAACAATGCCGGAGTGTATGCATTTTCTCCTTTGGAACAGGTCACCGCTGATGAGTACAAGCGCCAGTACGACACCAATGTGCTGGGTCTGCTGCTGACGACGAAGGCTGCGTTGCCGCACTTTCCCACGGAGGGCGGAAGCGTGGTGAACATCAGCTCCGTGGTCAGCACGCTGGCTCCAGCGGCGAGTTCGATCTACTCCTCCACGAAGGGTGCTGTGGACACGATCACGAAGTCGCTGGCTAAAGAGCTAGGGCCGCGGAAAATTCGCGTGAACGCGATCAATCCCGGTTTGGTGATCACGGAAGGGACGCAGACGGCGGGCTTGGCCGATAGCGAATTTGAGAAGAGCGCTATTGCGAGCACGCCCCTTGGTCGCGCGGGACAGCCGGACGATATTGCGCCTCCGGTTTCATTCCTCGCGTCGGATGATTCTCGCTGGATTACAGGGGAGACAATCTTTGTTTCCGGCGGCGCCGCGATCTAAGCGCTGAACACTGCAGTCCGGCGGAGGGACCTCATTGGCATCGGGCTCCGCGCAAGCCAGAGAGGATTGTGGAGGGATGGTTGGCCATCCTTCCATCATTCGATGTTGATGGCAGCGCGCCAAGTAGAGCGTATTCGCGCGTGGTGCAGCACGAAGGTCACGGAGTTTCCCGTACGAACACTCCATTGCCTTCGAGCGCCAGGTTTTCAAGGAGCACCTGAGGGGTTCCGCTGAACGTGAAGACGACGCCTCGAGTCCCGATTCCCTGCTCGGCTTCGAATCGGTAGATGAAGGTGTCGGCGTCCCAGTGGGTGAGAGTGTACAGCGCTCCGTTCCGAGGCAGGCGCATCCATAACAGGCCACGATGCTCGCTGATTTCGATGCGCCCGTAGTAATTGTTGCGGTATGCGCCGACGTACGAGGAGAGGGGCTTGCTGGGAACGGGCGAGGCTGGCGGCGACAGGCGAGAGTAATCCTGAGTCTCGTTGTTAGATTCCTCGATCATAGATTGGAACACGCCTTGAAATAGCGACAGCCAGTCACGGCCTGGTTTTCCATATCGGAAGAGATCAAAGAATGTATAGGTCGTTGCCTCGGCGAGCCCGGTCGGCAAAGCGTTCGTAATTACAGCGATTCCCAGTTGGTCGGAAGGCGACAGTCGAACGGCCGTGCCTGTACCTACAAAGAACGCGCCGCTATGGCTCAGGATAAGTTGGTGCCGGTCGTCGTAATTTACATTCCATCCCAGGCCGTAATAGGAGTTGCCTCCATTGAGTTGATCAGGACCGGTGACGATTTGAGGCTTGTGCGTTTCGTCCAAGGCGTCTGAGGCGACGATCTGCTGGCCGTCCACGGCGCCGCCCGCCAGTTGCAGACGCAGCCATTGGGCAAGGTCGCGGACGTTCGAGCTTGCGGCGCCGGCGGGCGCTTCCGCATCGGGGTCGCGCTGGTAGCGAGCAACCGCCTTCCCATGGTCAAAGACATGGATGGCCGCTTTGTTCTCCGAATTCTGGTAATCAGAGTAGCGATAACTGGTGGAGTTCATTCCGAGCGGCTTGAACAGCCTCTTTTCGGCCAGCTCCTCCCAGCGCTCGCGTATGTGTTTGGCGGGAGCGACGGCACCTTCTGTGTACCCGAAATTGCTGTATTTGTAGGTTTCTCGAAACGTACCGGGCAGGGGCAGCAGGCGCATTTTGGGGAGTATCTCGGGACGGGTAAACCCAAGGTCTTCCAGCGCGTCGCCAGCGGAAGTAGGTAAGCCGCTGCGATGAGAGAGCAGGTCGCGTATCGTCAGCTGCTCGGTTACATTCGGGTCGGATAGCTTGAAGTCCGGATCGAGATCGACGATCCTGTTATCCCAATCTACTTCGTGGTTCCCGACGAGCGCTGCCACCACGGTAGAGGCGATTGGCTTCGATACCGAGGCGAGTTGAAACACCGTGTCAGCATCTACCCGCGCCCGATCTCCTGCTTTACGAAGGCCGAAGCCCTTCAGGTAGACGACGCGATCTTTATAAACGATGGCTACCGCCACGCCGGGAACGCCGGTCTTGTCCATGGCGCTTTGTACATAGGTTTCGATCTGCTGGAGGAGGGGCTCGATCGGACGAGTCTGGCCGGGCCTGTCCTGTGCTTGAGCGTAGAGCAAGACTGGAAGGCTCAGAGATGCTAAAACCAGTCTGCCGATGTGCAGTTTCACGGTTTGTCCTGCGGGGATTGTACTGGGAGCGGGCCCAATATAACCGTGCGAAACAGGGGCGGTAGTACCAATTTGGTACTAAGTGCGAAGAGATCAGTCTATGGGGACCTGCTCAAGAACCGTAGCGGCAGAGTTATGTTATTCTGCTTCCGCTTACACATGGAAGAGGCTCTCATATCCAGTTCGACGCTCACTCCCCCGCTCCGAATTCGGCGGGCGGTGCCAGAAGATGCCGATCTCTGCGGTCAGATTTGCTACGAAGCCTTTGCTGCCATCAACGATCAGCACCGATTTCCTCCTGACATTCCTTCGGCCGAAGCCGCCACCGGCCTGCTCCGGATGCTGTTTTCCCATCCTGGCTTTTACAGCGTGGTTGCGGAGGCGGAGGGGCAGATTGTAGGGAGCAATTGTCTGGACGAGCGTTCCACGGTCGCCGGAATCGGGCCGATCACAGTTGCGCCAAAGGTGCAAAACCGGAGCATTGGACGGAAGCTAATGGAGGCTGTGATGGGCCGGGCACGCGAACGTGGATTTGCGGGAGCGCGGCTGTTGCAGGCGGCGTTCCACAACCGCTCCCTGTCGTTGTACACGAAGCTGGGCTTTGATGCCAGAGAACCGATTTCGGTGATGCAAGGACCACCGATCAAGACGGTCCTGGAGGGGTGGACAGTTCGGCCCGCGAGCGAAGGCGACGTGGACGCGGCAAACCGAGTTTGCGAAAGCATACATGGCCACAACCGGGCCGGCGAACTGCGTGATGGCATCGCGCACGGGACAGCGTTTGTGGTGGAGCGACATGGCCGGATTACCGGCTACGCTTCTGAGTTAGGGTTCCTGGGGCATGCCGTGGGCGAGTCAAACGTGGAGATTCAGGCGTTGATAACAGCCGCGGATACATTCAGCGGGCCCGGCATTCTGATACCGACTCGCAACTCAGCGCTTTTTCGGTGGTGTCTGGAGCATGGACTTCGCGTGATGTACCCGATGACGCTGATGACCATGGGACTGTACAACGAGCCGAGAGGAGCGTATTTACCGTCCGTGTTGTATTGACGCGGCGGAACGCCGCAGCGCGATGCTCGGTTGAGTTGAGTTCGCCGATACTCTGCAATTCAAGCTGTGGCGGGCATGATGTTGTGATTGAGGCAGAAGAAATTGTCGGGATCGTACGTCTTCTTCAGTTCAGCAAGCTTGCCGTATTTCTCCGGGCCGTAAACGGCCCGGAGGTGTTCTTCGGGCTCGTCAGCGGTCATATGATTCACGTACCCCGCACTTAAGACGAATGGCTGAGCTGCGTTCCACAGGGCACGAGCCCATTCGAGGTTCGATCCGTCTTCCAGCGGGTCGGTCCAATCCGCAACGATAGACATCTCGAGGTTCGCTTCGCGCTGACCAAATGCCACGGCGTCCCGCGCAACTCGCTGGATCGCACCTTTAATCTGAGTTGATAGCGAAACGCGGTAACAACGCCAAAGTTGGCTCCCGCTCCGCGCATGCCCCAAAAGAGATCCTTGTTCTCATCGGCATTGCAGGTGAGCATCTCGCCATCCGCCGTGACCAGATCGAGAGACAGGACGTTGTCGCATACGGCACCATGTTTGCCATAAGGTAACCGAGTCCACCGCCTAACGTGAGGCCTGCGATCCCGGTGTGGGAGACCTGTCCGCCGGTCGTCGAGAGGCCATGCTCCTGGGTCGCGCGGTCAAACTCGCCTTATAGAAGGCCGGGCGATGCGACAGCTTCACGTTTTGCAGGGTTCACGGCGGTATGTCTCCAGGGTGGAAGTTTTTTCTGCGTCCGGCATGGCGCTCTCGATAAAGATGGTTTTGGATCCTGTTACCGCTCGACGTCTTACAAGGAGGAGCCAAAGCCCTCTCCATTCGACGGACTGGTCGATCGCTGTGGCCATGTGAAAAGGGTCCTACGTTAGCTCAAATCGAAGCTTGTAGTGGTTCAATGTGGCGGGCAATGGCTGGCCGGCGGTGAGCCGGGTGGGAGTTTTCAAACGTACCTGTGTGTCCGCCAGGAGTTCGGCTAGCATGGCGGTGGTCAGCAGGAGGACCAAATGACGTCCGGGGCACACGGCCGGCCCTTCGCTGAACGGGACCAGCGCACATGTTTGTGGATCCGGCTTTTCGTTGATCCATAGCTCCGGAGAGAAGCTGTCGGCCCACGGCAGGCGTTCATTGTCGCGGTGAAAGAAGGGCGTGAAGATGACCAGGCCGGTGTCGGGGGGGATCGCGCCGTTTCGCCAGACGGTGGCGCCGGTGGTCTCGCGCAGAATCAACGGGGAGGTCGGCCAAAGCCGCAGGGACTCGAGGACGGTGGCGCGCAGATAAGGCATCTGATGCGGCTCCGGCCCGCTACCAGTGTTGATTTCCTGCCGCGCCATGCTTGCTTGTTCCGGATGGGAGGCAAGCAAGGCGAGTGAGCGGAAGGTGGTCATACCGGCCGGGTCAAAGGCGAACAGCCATTGGGGAAGCTGCTGTTCGGGAGCCGTCAGACTAGTTGCCGGGATATGGGCCATCATGCCAGCCAGGCTGTTTGGCTCCGCCTTAGCCAGATAGCTCCTGATCCGCGCCAGCAATTGCTCGCGAAGGTTGCGCCGCTGTGGACGCAAGAAGGCCCAGTTGGCGGCAAAGCGGAGTTTGGCCATTATCGACGAGAGCTCATGGTCGTCGCGCGCAGCCTCACCGAATATCACGCGGCGCACGATGCGGAACCAGGCATCCGAAAAATCGTTCCAATCGAGCGTGTTGTGCTGCTGCGGGAGACTGGCGCGCAAGTGCCGGGCTTCGGATGCGACGACCTCGACGAAGTGCTCGGCCATGTGGTGCATGGGGCGATGCGCTTCAAGGACCTGTTCGTTGTAGCGGCGGCGATCGGCTCGCTCGGGCCCTCGGGAGATCAAGGCCATTTTCGGTTCAAAGTGCGCCAGCGCGGCTGTTTTCTCGGGAGTCGCCGTAGCGAAGGGATCGGGCGACTCAGCCAGTATCCGATGCACGTCTTCCGGATCGAGTACCACGGCCAGAGAACGACCCGGAATGCGAAGCAACACCGGCCCCGAGCCATACTCCCGGCGCAGGCGCTGCATGCCGCGGATCGCTCGCCGGTCGAGATCGAGCCGATCCGCTATCGCCAGCATAGTGGGTCGTCGAATGATGACGCCCTTGGCGATTGTGGGGAGAAACACCCCAAACAGGATGGCCAGTGTGTCCAGGAACCTCGCTTGCGGAACGGTGGTCAAGCTCGGCAAAGCACCGGGGATCGGATAGGAGACCGCTGGGTTAATGGCGTCTGACATCGGGTTGTTTAGCGAGCCTCAGATTCGCTGGTTAGACAAGAGGCGCAGAAATGCGTTACCTGGGGGAAATGTTTGTGGGCTGATGCTCGGAGTACAACCGACAGACAGGCTTCTGGTTCAGATCAGGAAGAATAATGCCGGCGACCTAGGAGGACGGCGTTTCCCCAGCCAGTATTTCGTCGGGGCTCACAGGGTGTTCGGGAGGAGTGGCAGAAGTGGGCTCGTCCATGCGCACGCCGCATTCGCAGCAGTCGCTACAGCGGAGGCAGCGCACGCAAAGATGATTGTCGCAAGCATCCTTGGTGCAGTAGACACAGATGGCGTGCGAAGGGTCGCCGCAGATGGAGCAGGTGAATGTTCCCGGTTCCATTATCGTTTCCTTGTTCCTTTACTGGAAGCTGCCGGAGCTTCCCTGCTGATGGTACCGCGGCAGCGTTGGGCTTCCTCGTCGGCGATCTTGAAGTTTTCTTCTTCGCTTGTGGCCAGATCGCGGAGGTAGTTTTGAAGCTGCTCGCGGCTGGTGAAATCGGCTGCAATTAATTGGGCGAGTTTGTCGGCGGTGGCGCGGTCCGCATAGGCTTTGGCGCCTTCCTGCAGAGAGCGGGCGGTGACGTCCAATGCTTCCAGTCGAAAATACAGGTCCAAGCCCAGCGAAAGGCTTTCTACCTTCTGGGAAAACAGGTTGGTGGCGACAGTGAGATCGTTGAGCTGCCTTTGCGCGGTACTGCGCTGGGCCACGTAAAGGCCGGGAGCTCCCTTCTTGTCGCTCCATTGCTGGGGGTCGAGTTGCGCGAAGAGGGGGCGCAGCTTGTCTGTCTGACTCAACACGCCGGCGATCGTTTTGCGGACGGTCCATGGTGTTTCGAGGCCGGCATCCTGGGCTTGAGTAGACATAGTTTGCGGACCGGCCCAAACTGCAGGGACCGAAGCGGCCAGGCATGCAAGCAGCGCCCAGCCACGGGGGCTAAATTTCATTCGCCTTTATTGTAGCGATGGGCGCGGGCGTCTTGCATTTCCCGAGGCGATCGCTCCTTCGAGAAGGGGTCCATCCTATCCTTATAGGAGCGAATGGCATTCGTCGGAGAGGCGGGAAGAACGATGAGAGTAACGGTTTCGATTGTCCTGGGGATACTGTGCCTTTCCCTGCTGCTTTCCGCCGACACCCTGGGATTCGTCGAGCAGAAGTTTAGCGATCTGCATTTCGAAAGAGGCCAGTGGAGCAGAACCGAGCATTCGCCCTGCTACACGTACACGGCGACGATGGATGGCGCCATTGTGGATGTTCTGAGAATTGGAATGGGCAATTTCGTCCCGTTCAAAGCCACAAAGGGACTGCGGGTGATGGTGTGCGGCTCTGTGGCGGCGTTCGACGAAGGCTTTGAAACGGGATTACCGAGCGCAGGCGGAATGGCTCAGAGACGAAGCCCTCCTCATTGATAAGCAGAACTCCGTCCTGAGCGCTGAGACGAACAGTTTACATGGCGCAATTGCGTTGTGAAACTCTATTTGCCAGATGGAGGCACGGCAAAGGCGTTCTCTTCTTCTTCCGAGGTGAAGGGGGAAGCGGGAAGGCCCTCGGCGTTATAAAGGTTCACGACGGGCGCGTTGGCCCATCCATAGCGAACGTACTGGGGCCGCTCCACCTGCGGGCTGCTGACAAGCACGGAAGGACCGTCGGTACGGGCCGTGGCGGGAACGAAGCGGTGATCTTCGCCCGCGATTTCGAAGCCTTCCAGGGAACTTCCTTTTACGGTTAATCCGCCATCGACGTGATCGAACCAGACACGCAGACCGCCTTCGGCAGGGTTGGCCTGCTGAAAGAGCGGGCCGGAGTACTCGACGTTTTCACCGTAAGCGAGGGCACGGGCGGCGAGGGAAAGGCGCGCTCCGACGGTTTGCTTGTCTGCCGGATGTACGTTGTCGGGATTGCCGATATCGATGGTGACGGCCATCGCAGTGTTTCTCAGGATAAGAGTGGTGCGCTGGGCTTCACGAACTACGGGCCAAGTCTCGAGCCCGGTGGACTTGTAGTTCGCAATCTGGACGAAGAGGAAGGGGAAGTTGCCTTCCTGCCAATGGCTGCGCCAGTCGGAGATCAGTGCGGGAAAGACTCGCTTGTACATGAAGGCGCGGCTGCGGCTGCTGTCGGTTTCGCCCTGATACCAGATGACGCCTTCGATGGAGAACGGGACCGCAGGGGCGACCATGCCGTTGAAGAGCGCGGCGGGACGCCAGGAGGCGAGATCGGGCGGATGCCAGGAGCGCGGGATGGGTGTGCGGTTGGCAGCGCGCGCGGCGGCGTCCTCACGCTTTTCTTTGGCGATGATAGCGGGCGTATCGGCCTGATGTTCGACCAGTTCGGCTTGAGCGGCAAAAACGGGCATCAGAGAGGCATCAGACGAGAGCCCATCGAGGCTGACCCAGGCGGCGCCGGGGGTACCGCCCCAACTGCTGTCGATGAGTCCGATAGGGACGTGCTCGCGCGCGGTCAGGTCGCGACCGAAGAAGTACGCGACGGCTGAAAACTTCGCGGCCGTGTCAGGGGAGCAGACTTGCCAGGCTTCGGTGCCGGTAAAGTCGTTCAGCGGAAACTCCGACGTTTTGCGTTCGACGGTAAAGAGGCGGATGGTCGGGTGGTTTGCATTCTTGATTTCGTCGGCTGCGTTGTTTACCACGGCCGATCCGGGAAAGCCGCTCAAGGGCATTTCCATATTGGATTGACCCGAGGCGAACCAAACGTCGCCGATGAGGACGTCGTCGAGAGAGATGGTGTTCGTGCCAGACACCTTCAGCTGAAACGGGCCGCCCGCGGATTGCGGAGGAAGATAGAGGCTCCAGTGGCCGAGTTCGTCTCCGGTGGTTGTTTCCGTCACGTTGTTCAGCGTGGCGGACACTTTTTCTGCCACGTCGGCCCATCCCCAAATGTGAATGGGCTTGTTGCGCTGCAGCACCATGTGGCTGCTGAAAATCTTGGGCAGCCTTACTTCCGCGCGAGCGGCCGGAACGGTGAGAGCAAGGAGTGAGAGAAGAGCAGATGGCAGTAGAAGACCGCGGTTCATAGAGGTGGTGATTGGATATTCGAAGCTAGAAATTTCGAGGTGACGGTGGTGTCGTGGTCGTGACTGGGCGTGAGAGCGGCCCAGAGATCGGCGATGGGCTTCACGGTGTACCGGTAGAGGGAGCCACGATCGACGCGATAGGAGATTGACTGGCCGGGCTGTACGAGCACGGCGTCCACTGCGCGGACCACGGCGGGCGAGGCGCTCGGCAGAAGTGTGTGCTGAATCTTGACTTCGCCTTCTATCACATCGATGCGCACGGTGTTGTCTTCATCGACGGCAATGGAGACTGTGGAGGTTTGAGTGGCGGAGATCAGCGCAGAAGGAGTGAAGATGCGCTGGAGCGGCTGGTCCAGAGTGGGGTGGAGGTGAACGCGAACGCGGCCGGCGGCGACATCGAGGAGGTCGCCTTCACTCGCGGTATTTTGACGGAAGACAACACGGGAATTGGCGAACAGATCGAAACTGCTGCCGCCGGTTACTTCCAGGCGCGCATAGCCGTCCTGGCCGGTGGTGATGATCTGGCGGACTGGGACGCCATCTCCTTTGCTGATGGCCCAAGGCTGTTGATCGCGTACGCGGGTTACCTGTCCGTTAGCGACGACGACGTGAGCCTCATAAGGCTTCTGGGCCCAGAAATCAGGCGGGGAGGAGATTTGCGCGCTTCCTTCCTGCGCCAAGGCACCGAGAAAAAGCAGTGCGGGCATGAAGGAAATTCGGTAGAGCATCGTTCTCCATCTACACAGGGGATTATTTCACATGAGCAGGTGCGGCCCTGCCCGATTGCTCCACGGAAGGAGGGTGGCAGACCGTCAAGGGCGCTCGGAGGCCACGGCTATGATCGGTAGCGATGCCGATGAGGATAGGACGAGTGGCGGTGCTGCTGCTGACCGGGACGCTGGCGATGGCGCAGACGCCCGCGAAGCCGCCGGAGTTTGTGGCGCTCAGGTCGGCGCAGGGCGGCTTTCATCCGGTTTTCCGGATCAATCAATTATCTTCCGATTGGATCGCGAGGATCGAGAAGACGACGTGGCACTCGGGGTGCCCGGTGCCGGTTTCCGATCTTCGCGCGCTCACGGTTTCGTACTGGGATTTTCAGGCGAAGCCACGAACGGGGCTCTTGGTGGTGAATAAAGAGACGGCGAAGAACCTGCGGTGGATCTTCAAGAAGCTATACCGGCATGGATTTCTAATCGAACACATTGAACCGGTGGAAGACTACGGCGGGAACGATGAGCGTTCCATGGAAGCGAACAATACGTCTGCTTTCAATTGCCGCGACATCACGCTGCATCCGGGCAAGTTTTCCAATCATAGTTGGGGACGGGCCATCGATATCAACCCATTGACCAATCCGTATGTGAAGCAGTCTGTGGTTTTGCCTGGCAGTGGGCGTGAGTATCTGGACCGCAACCGCACGTATATAGGAGGCATTCTGGCAGACAGTTACGTCGTCCGATTGTTTCGGAAGAAGGGCTGGCAGTGGGGCGGAGATTGGCGGGACCGGCAGGACTACCAGCACTTTGAGAAGCCGGTGCGATGAAGGCGGGCGGCGGCAGAACTAGGTTTTACTTTTCTGGAATTCTTCCGATTTGATGATGCCCGCGCCTTCGCGGATAGTGACCAGGCGGTTTGCGGCCACCTTTGCTACTTTTTCGCGAGTGCCGTTCGGCCATTGAATCTCAATATCGGCGGTTTCGGCAGGGCCGAGTCCGAAGTGCAGGCGCAGATCGTTCACGGAGTAGAAGCTGGCCTGACTGAGAACAGCTTGGGTTTGTACCTTGCCGCCATAGCGGACCGTCACCAGGGAGCCGATCGCGGTACGGTTGGACTTGGTGCCGAGGAGTTTCACTTTGAGCCAGTGACCAGAGCCGGATACGTCGTTCCGCAGTAACGATGGCGGCTCATTCAGATTCATGATGAGCATGTCGACGTCGCCATCGTTGTCGAAATCTCCGAAGGCGCAGCCACGGCTGGCGTGAGGAGCCGCGATGCCGGGGCCGGCTTGCTCCAGCAACTCTTCGAACTTGCCGTTGCCAAGACTGCGGAAGAGAATGCGCGGGCTTTTGAAGGGATAGTTGGGGAGCTTGGCTTCAATCTCGGGGTAGACGCTGCCGGTAACCCAGAACAGGTCCGGATTGCCGTCGTTATCGAAATCGAAGATGCCAGCACCCCAACTGATATAGCGGGTTTCGACGCCTAGGCCCGAAGAGTTGGTGACGTCTTCGAAGTTACCTTTTCCGTCGTTGCGATAGAGCACGGCCGTATCGTCAGCGAAGTGAGTCTTTAAAATATCGAGCGAACCGTCGAGGTTGAAATCGCCGACGCCGACGCCCATGCCGGCCTGCTCCATGCCGTCCTCATTGAGAGCGACGCCGGTTTCAAGGCCCGCTTCGGTAAAGGTGCCGTTGCGATTGTTCTGGAAGAAAAAGCTGGGAGTGGAGTCGCAGGCGACGTAGATTTCGGGCCAGCCGTCGTTATTGAAGTCGGCGGCGACCGCGGTCATTCCGTAGCTGCCTTTGGCCTTTGACACGCCGGATTTGTCGCTTACATCCGTAAAAGTGCCGTCGCCGTTGTTGCGATAAAGGGCGGGAACGCTCGGCGGCAGGCCACGGGGACCGCAGTTTACAGGAATGCCTTTCCAGTTGCAGTTGGGATTTTCGCCGGGCTTCGGGATGGTTTTGGTGTCGAATTCGAGATAGTTCGAGACGAAGAGATCGAGATGGCCGTCGCGGTCGTAGTCGACAAAGGTGCAACCCGAGCCCCAACGGTTCCCAGCGTGAAGAAGGCCCGCCTTCTCGGTTACGTCAGTAAAGGTGCCATCACCGTTGTTATGGTAAAGGACGTTCTGGCCCCAGTAGGTTAAGAACAGATCGTCAAAGCCGTCGTTGTCGTAGTCGCCGATGGCGACGGCAGAGGCCCAGCCGGTGCGAGTGAGCCCGGCTTTTTCGGTGACGTCGGTGAACGTACCGTCGCGGTTGTTCTTGTACAGGCGATTCGTGGTGCCAGGGGGCGCGCCTTCAAGGCGTGTACCGCTCAGGATAAAGATGTCGAGCCAGCCGTCGTTATCGTAGTCGATTAAGGCACAGCCGCAACCGACCGTTTCAAGGATGTACGTTTTTTGCATCGCGCCGCCGTATATGAGGGGCGCATGCAGTCCAGCGGCGTCGGCGACATCAGTAAAGTGCGCGTGGAATGGCAGGCCGGAGGGTTTTCCTCTTGGCTGTGGCTTTACTTCACGCGACGAAACACCCTGGGCCCAAGCACTTGCGACAGGTGCGCCCAGTAGAGCCAGGCAGGCGCGCCGCGTCAATCCTTTCCGGTACATCGATTTGCAGTGTAGCAGTGGCGAGTTGAAGGTTTAGTTTGCTACAAATGCGGAACAGAAGGGGCACCAGCACTTTCCTTTACGCAAGGGTTCAGCCGTGATCACCGGTAGATTTGCCTTTGCCCGGCTTCGAGGACCAGTATGGTAAGGATTTCATCCTCGATGCTGCATACGATCCGGTAATCACCGATTCGACAGCGCCACAGACCGCCCTTGTCTCCGACCAAGGCTTTGCCCCGGGTACGCGGGTCTTCGAGCGTCGCGATCTCATCTTCCAGATAATCGAGGATCTTAGCCTGCCACTGGCGATCCAGTTTTCGGAGTTGGCGTTTCGCGGTCTGGCTGAACTCAACGCTCCAGGCCAAGCTCTTTCCTGACGTCCTCTAATTTCGTGCGCGGTTCCTTGCGTTCGAGGGAAGCGATGCCACGGAGGTAATCTTCGCGGTCTTCCAGAAATTGCTTAATGGCCTCTCTTGCGTAATAGCTCTTTGTGCGACCCGTTTCTTTAGCCAACCGTTCGAGTCGGGCATCCAACTCGGGTTCCAATCTGATTCCAAGCATGCCTTTTCTCCCTGTTTAACGTGTTAAACAACTTTCTGAAGCCGCCATAACGATTCGCGGAAATAGACGACCGATTCGCCGTGTTTTGGCTTCCGATTACCGCAGGCGGGGAAAGCATCGGACATCGCCGACGAGGGGGTCAGCGTATTCGAGAAATTCCGGGGTGATGTCACGGCCGCTTTCGCCCAGGAACTCGGGTGGCAGGGGGCGCTTCTTGCGGGCCACTTTTTCCAGCGGCTCCAGGGTAGAGGTGCAGGCGTAGCGGAGGCCAGAGCCGCGTTGCAGAGCAACCATTTTGCCAGTTTCGCCACGGAGGGCAGCTCGAACGGCCTCGCGTCCGCAGAGTTCGGCTTCGCGCCGGTCCACGTCGGAGATAAAGGCTGTAGAGCAACGGCCTAATAAGGATGGCCGTTCGCTGCGCGCACGCAAGCGGAGTTCTTTGCTGACGAACTTCGCCACGGCATGGCCGAGATTCGAAGCCAGACGGTGCTGGGGATTGTCGGGACGGTCCACGTCGGCTCCAAAGGGTTCGCCATACTCGTCGAGCTGGCCTTCACAGATGCAGACGAAGACCCGGCCCAGGCGGCGGTAGACAGCTTCTATGTCGGACAGGAGTTTGGCCCTGGGAAGGGGCCGCTCCGGACAGTAGATCAAGTGAGGCGCATCGTCCGGATAGCAGCGGGCGAAGGCGGTGGCGGCAGCGACCCACCCGACATTGCGGCCCATCACTTCGCAGATGAGAATGGGCGAGGGGAGCGCGAGGTGATCGAGCCCCATGTCACGCACGGCATGCGCCCAGAATCGGGCGGCAGAGCCGTAGCCTGGAGTATGGTCGGTTTCCACCAGATCGTTGTCGACGGTTTTGGGAATTCCGATCACCTGAAGTTCGTAGCCGATATACCGGGCGTACCGGTCGATATCCAGGGCGGTGCCCATGGAGCCGTTGCCGCCGTTGTGAAAGAACCAACGGATGTCGTGCCGTTCGAATGCGGCAAGGACCCGTTCGATATCCTCGTCCTCGAGCCTTTCGCGGGAGGAGCCGAGAGCGGCCCCGGGCGCTTCGACCAGGCCATCGAGCACTGCGCGATCCTGCTTGAGCAGGTCGTAGTAGCGATCGTTCATGATGCCCTGCAGTCCGTAGATGCTGCCGAGGAAGCGAGGTATGGTGCGCCCTACCTCGCGGACCTGTCGTATGGCAGCGACAAGAGTCGAGTTCATCACGGGAGTGGGACCACCGCCCTGGGCGATCAGTGCTGAAGCCATTTCTATGCCGAAACCATCGTCATTTCGAAGCTGCTCCGGCCTGTTCGAAGGTAGCGGCCACGATCTGCCGGGCTTCGTCCTGGATGCGGCGCAAGTGGTCCTTGCCCTTAAAGCTTTCGGCGTAGATTTTGTAGACGTTTTCGGTTCCCGAGGGCCGGGCGGCAAACCAGCCGTTTTGCGTGACGACCTTGAGTCCGCCGATGGGTGCATTATTCCCGGGAGCCTTCGTTAACATCGCTTCCACTTTATCGCCAGCCAGATCTTTTGCTTTGACCTGCTCGGGAGACAGTTTCGAGAGGATGGCTTTTTCGTCGGGCGAAGCGGGCGCATCGATGCGCTCATAGACGGGGTCACCAAATTTTTCGGTGAGTCCGCGATAAAGCTCGCCGGGATCGCGCTTGCTTTTGGCAGTAATTTCCGCCGAGAGGAGAGCGAGCAGCAAACCGTCTTTGTCGGTGCTCCACGGGCCGCCGTTTTTCTGGAGGAACGATGCGCCGGCACTTTCTTCGCCGCCGAACCCGAGAGATCCGGTGACGAGTCCATCGACGAACCACTTGAAGCCCACGGGCACTTCGACGAGTTTGCGCCCGAGAGCGGCCGCCACGCGATCGATGATGCTGCTGCTGACCAGAGTCTTGCCAACGCCGGCTTCCCGATTCCACTGCGGGCGGTGGCGGAAAAGATAGTCGATCGCGACGGCGAGGTAGTGGTTGGGATTGAGGAGGCCGGCGCTGCGGGTGACGATACCGTGCCGGTCCGCATCCGTGTCGCAGGCGAATGCCACGTCGAAACGATCCTTCAGAGCGATGAGGCTGGCCATGGCGTACGGCGAGGAGCAGTCCATGCGGATCTTTCCGTCCCAATCCAAGGTCATGAACTGGAACGTGGGATCGACGTGCCTGTTGACGACGGTGAGATCGAGCTTGTAGCGGTCCGCGATGCGCTCCCAATAGGCGACGCTGGAACCGCCGAGGGGATCGACGCCGAGTTTGAGTCCGGCGGAGGACACTTCGTCCAAATCCAGCACGGAGCCAAGACCGTTCACATATTCGGAGATGTAGTCGTGGCGGTGGGTGGTCGGGCCGTTCAAAGCGACGGAGAGGGGCATGCGCTTCAGACCGTTGAGGCCTGCGGCGAGCAGTTCGTTCGCGTGATTTTCGATGGTTTTAGTGGCGCTGGTGTCGGCCGGGCCGCCGGAGGGCGGATTGTACTTGAAGCCTCCATCCTCGGGAGGATTGTGGGACGGCGTGATCACGATGCCATCGGCGAGGGCGTCCTTCCGGCCGTGATTGTAGGCGAGAATGGCATGGGACAGCGCGGGCGTGGGCGTGTATCCGCCAGCACTATCGATCATGACCTCCACGCCGTTGGCGGCGAGTACTTCGAGCGCACTTACAAAAGCAGGCTCGGACAGGGCGTGGGTGTCCATGGCCAGAAACAGGGGCCCGGTGGTTCCTTCGCCCTTGCGGTAGTGGCAAATGGCCTGCGTGATGGCCAGAATGTGGTTTTCGTTGAACGAGGCCGACAAGGACGAACCACGGTGTCCCGACGTGCCGAATGCCACGCGTTGTGTCCTTTCCGCAACGTCTGGTTTGAGGGCATAATAGCTGGTGATTAGCCGGGGGATGTTCGCCAGTACCGAGGGATCGGCAGGCTTGCCTGCGCGGGGATCGTTGGACATGTTATCTCCTATTTGAAGATTATCGATCTCATTACATTTCCATAGAACCGCTTTTGAGTGTTGGCACATCTAAGAAATTGTTTGGAGGGGGTAGAAGGCTCGGGGACGTTCGGTTTGCTAAACTGGCAAATCGGACGAACCTCCGGATTCTGTACCGCAGGAGCCGGTGGCATGCACCTAACTAGTTTGAGATTAAAGGGTTTGGCCGTTTTGGCTGCCGTATGTTTATTGTTTGCGGCTGGTTGTGATAATTCTTCTTCGGAACAGCAGGCGACGGACAAAGGCGCTTCGAGCGAGTTGACCGGACCCGCCGGCGACATTATCAAAAAGTACTTACAGGCGACCCAAGGTCATGAGGACACGCTTCGGGGAGCAAGCATGCAAGTGGATATCGACGCCTCGGTACCCAAGCTGAAGGAACAAGGCAAACTGAAGGCTCTTCGTAATATTTCCAAAGTAGGAGTAATTACGTACCGTGTTCTTAGCTTTCAAGGTGACAATACTGTGAAGCAACAGGTAATTGCCAGATTTTTGAGCGCCGAACAACAAGCGCAGAGCGACAACAAGTTGGCCCTTATTCCCGCGAACTATAAGTTCAAATACAAGGGGGAACATCAACTGGATGCTGGCGAAGATGTTTTCGTCTTCCAAGTAACTCCGCGAGCCAAACGAGTGGGGCTGTTTAAGGGCGAGATGTGGCTGGATGCCCACACATACCTGCCGGTTTATGAGAAGGGCCGTTTAGTAAAGAACCCGAGCGTATTTTTTCGCAAAGTGGACTTCGAACGAGCCTACTCGATTCATAATGGCGTGGCTATTCCGCAACGGGTGAGCAGCACGATCGACACGCGTCTGATCGGAGTAGTTCAACTGAACGTGAATTACTCCAATTTCGAACAGAATGCGGGGACTGACCAAGCCGACGGTGGGGCACAATCGGCCGCTTTTGTAAGCGGGGCAAGTTAGCCGATGGTTTCCACTGGACTCCGTATTATTGCCGACAGCTACGGGACAGGGCCCGTAAGACTCAGCGAAGTTGAGTCTGAGCGGTAAAACCAAGTACCCTAAAGAATTAATCCCAAGGAAGTGCATGAGAACGCTTTTTTTAAACCCTCCATCTTTTGAGGGCTTCGATGGTGGTGCGAGTTCGCGATGGCCTGCCGCGCGGGAAATTGAATCCTATTGGTACCCGGTATGGCTTTGCTATCCCGCGGGAATGATTCCCGACAGCAAAGTACTCGATGCGCCTCCGCACAAAGTTTCCATTGAACAAACGGTGGCCATGGCCTCCGATTATGAACTGCTGACGCTATTCACCTCCACGCCTGGCTTCCAGGTCGATGTGAAGATCGCGGAAATGATGAAGGATGTGAACCCGAAGCTGAAGGTCGCCTTTGTCGGCCCGCCGGTCACTACCGATCCGGAAAGGACGCTGCGGGCTTCGAAGGCGATCGATTTCGTTGTTAAGCGGGAGTTCGATTACCAGATTCGTGATTTTGCAATGGGCAAGCCGCTGGAGGAGATACCGGGCGCGGTGTTTCGCAAGAACGGCAGTTTCCAGAACAATCCCGAAGCGGGAGTTATCGAGAATCTGGATGCGCTTCCGTGGGCGACAAAGGTTTATAAACGCGACCTGGATTTCCGGCGTTATAACGTTCCTTTTCTACTAAATCCCTTCATTTCGTTCTACACGACGCGCGGTTGTCCCGCGCAGTGCACATTTTGCCTATGGCCCCAGACGCACTCGGGGCATCGCTGGCGCCTGCGTTCCTCGGACGACATTGTGAACGAATGCCGCTGGGCGCTGGAGAACTTTCCAGGCCTGAGGGAAATCTTCTTTGACGACGACACGTTCAACTATCAGAAGGCGCGCACCATCGAACTTTGCAGCAAATTAAAGGAACTGAAGTTCACCTGGAGCTGCACTTCACGCGTCACGACGGACTACGACACATTGAAGGCGATGCGCGATGCCGGCTGCCGTTTGTTGATCGTGGGATACGAATCGGGCGACCAGCAGATTCTGAAAAACATCAAAAAAGGCGCCACAATCGACATGGCGCGCCGGTTTACGGCCAACTGCAAGAAGCTGGGCCTGACGATTCATGGCGACTTCATCGTGGGACTGCCGGGCGAGACTCGCGAGACGATTCAGAAGAGCATCAATTTTGCGAAGGAACTGGATGTGGAGACGATTCAAGTCTCGATCGCACATCCCTTTCCGGGTACCGAGTTTTACGATCACGTCAAGAAAAACGGCCTGATCACGATTGACGAGAGGATGACCGACGACGCGGGGCATCAATTACCGAATTACAACTATCCGGGCCTGGACAGGGGCGAGCTGGTGGACTGGGTGGAGCGCTTTTACGGCGAATATTATTTCCGTCCCAAGGTCGCGTTCCGTCTGGTGAGCAAAGCACTTTTCAACGGCAACGACCGGCGGCGTTTGTACAAAGAAGCGCGTGAGTATCTGGCTCTTCGAGCCAAACGCAAGCTGTTCGTTCAATCAGAAAAGTCCGAAAGGCAACAATCCACAATCTTGAGCGCGGGAGATTAGCTCTGTCAGCAGGAACGACATCCGGGCTCGCCTATCTGGAACAGGAGACAGAGGCGGCTCCCGTACGGCAACGCAACCGTAAGACGAAAACCCTTCTGTTGGCGCTGATCGTGGTGACGTTGAACGTTGCGGGGAATGTGCTGTTAGCTTGGGGCATGAAGCACCTGCCAGAGGCGATGGGATTCGACCCCTTGGGGTACGTCCGCGCCATGTTCAGCCCGTTTGTGGCGCTGGGAGTGGCGCTGCTGACGCTCTGGATGCTGACGCGCATGACGTTGATGAGTTGGGCCGACTTGAGCTTCGTGCTGCCGGTGACCAGCATCGGTTTCGTATTGGCGGCGGTGTTTGGGAAGATATGCCTGGGCGAAACGATCACGCTGCATCGCTGGCTGGGGATCGTGTTTATCTTTGCCGGCTCCCTGGTAGTGGGGACTACCGTTAAGCACTCTCACGCCTCTGGTGAACAACAAAAGTGAAGTGGATACTGTTGGCGATTATCGTGGGAGCGACCATCGCGGGCGATTTACTGCAGAGCTACGAGATGAAGCGCAGCGGGGTGCAAAGCGCGAGGCTGCGCGGCTTAGGACGCTTGTTGCAGATGATTGTAAGCCGGAAGTTTCTTCTGCTGGCGATCGGCTGCATGGCCGTATCCTTCTTCGCTTTCATGGCATTGGTGCAACGCGCTCCGCTGAGCTTCGCGGTGCCGGCCTCCGCAGCGAGCATTGTGTTTGAAACGGTGCTGGCGGGGATTTTGTTGAAAGAAGCCGTTGGATTTCGACGCATTACGGGCGCAGTGCTGGTATCCATCGGCGTCATGCTAATCGCGCAGTAGTCGTCCTGTGCGCTGGCGCTCCCTCCTTTTCCTTCCTGCGGTGGCTTACCAGGTCCTTGCGATCGCGGCAGGCGTGCGCCATCTGCGGCAGCGGCATCTCGCCAAGAAATCCGCGATGGTTCCATTCGAACCCGGTGTATCGGTGCTGAAGCCGATCAGCGGATTGGATCCCAACACTTACGAAGCCTTCGTCTCACAAGCAAAACAGAACTATCCTTTGTTCGAAATTCTCTTTGGCGTGCGAGACCCGAGCGATCCCGCCGTTGCCGAGATCCACAGACTGCAGCGCGAGTTTCCGCAGATTTCCATTCGGTTGATCTACAGCAGCCAGGAGGCCGCCAACGGAAAGGTGGGCGTGCTGATGGACCTGGCGCGCCACGCGCAGTATCCGGTCTGGGTAGTGAACGATAGCGACATCAAAGTAACGCCCGCATACCTACGAACGGTGGTTGCTCCGCTGTCGGACGACTCGGTGGGCGTGGTGACCTGTCCTTACCGGGCAACGCCGCACACGCTGGCGGCGGCGTGGGAAGCGCTGGGCATTGCGGTGGATTTCATGCCGAGCGCGCTGGTGGCTCCGCTGGCCGGCGTGCGGGAGTTCGGGTTCGGCTCCACGCTCGTTTTCCGTGCGAAGGATCTCGAGAAGGCGGGCGGGTTTGCAGTTTTGGCCGACTACCTCGCGGATGATTATCAACTCGCGAAGCGCATTACCGGACTGCAAAAGAGAGCCGTGCTCTCCACGTACACGGTAGAAACGGCGCTCAACGACGCAAGCTGGCGCGGAATCTGGCGGCACCAACTGCGATGGGCGAGAACCATCCGTTTATCGAAGGGAGTCGGCTACGCGGGGCTTCCTCTGACCCACGCGGGGCTGTGGGCGATCATGGCGATTCTGTCTGGTGAACCAGTGGCGGCCCGCGTTCTGGTGGGTCTTCGGGTGCTGTCGGGCCTGGTCACGGGAGGCTTCGTACTGAAGAGCCCACTGGGAGCAACACTCTGCTGGCTTTCGCCCGTTTGGGATTTGTATGCCTTTGCCGTGTGGATTAGCTCCTATTCCAGCAACGAGGTTATCTGGCGGCACCGCGTGCTGACGGTGGATTCCGACGGCCGCATACAAACGCTCGATCGATAGCTGGGCGACTGCGTGTTAGCCTGATATTCGCACCGTGATCTACGCACGCTCGCAATGCCAGCTATGCCGATCACTAGTGCATTCTGCTAGGAGTCGATAATTGATGCTTTTTCCAGTTCGGAGCGCAGTGCTGTTTACTGCCAGCGCCGTCCTCGCCATTGCCGGTGCGCAAGCACAGACCATTCAGCCGGCCAAAGTCGCCATCATCAACGCGCAACAGGCGGTGGCCGACACACAAGAGATCAAGAAGGCGCAAGCCACACTGGAGGCGAAGTACCGCCCCAGGCAGC
This sequence comes from Bryobacteraceae bacterium, assembly GCA_035475295.1. GTDB lineage: Bacteria > Acidobacteriota > Terriglobia > Bryobacterales > Bryobacteraceae > Bog-105. The sequence continues at coordinate 6,768 of DATIMM010000138.1, read as the reverse complement.
AGGCCATTGAGAACCTGCAGCGCGATCTCCAGAATTTGCAGCAGCAGATGAATGCTCCGAATCTGTCACCGGACCGTGAGGCCCAGATACGGCAGGAGGGCACGGACAAACAAAAGGATCTGAAGCGGATGACCGAGGATCTGCAATCGGATGTAGACCACGAGCGCCAGGACATCCTGGGACATGCCGGCCGCCAGATGCAGGAGATTCTGAAGACCTTGGCCGAGCAGCGTGGAATCGACGTGATCGTGGACGTCAGCAACACACTTTACTTCAAGCCGGCGCTGGACATTACGGCTGCGGCGACTGCGGCGTACGATAAGGCATATCCAGCCAGGTAAGCAGACCAGTCAGGTAAGCCGGTCAAGGCGTTAAGGTAGGGTCATGGGAAGCTATTTACAGAACTACGGCGCTGGCGAAGAACACCGCATCTCGCTATTTAAGCGGATTGGACTGATCGGCTTGGCGGTGATTGTAGTAGGCATCGCTCTCTACCTGTTTTTTCACAACTACCCCGAGAAGCAGTTAGTGAAGCGCTTTCTGGGGGAGCTGAACAATCATCGATACGAAGAGGCGTACAAGACGTGGAATTGCGCCGCCGACCAGACCTGCCGGAGTTATAACTACCAACGCTTTCTCGAGGACTGGGGTCCCTCAAAGAACGTATCCTCTCCCTGGAAGATCGCGTCCGTAGACGGCTGCAAAGCCTTCGTAACGGTGAACGTACAGGCCAAGGGTACGGAACTGGAATCGCTGAGCGTGATTCGCGGCTCGGATGGGATCGGCTTTGCGCCGGCTCCGGAGTGCCAGGAGAAAAAAGTCCGCCTGGGGCAGTTTTTTCATCGCCTGTTTCATGGCACTCCGGCTCCGGCTCCGCCTCCAGCACCCCGGTAGACTCTCGGACGGTCTGCCCCGAGGAGAGGCGCCCAGCGTCATCGCGAGAGTTATGCTCCTACCGCTTGGCGGTGTGGTTTCCCTGCGATATTGTCTTCGAGTGTGGCCTGCTGCACGAGTGGCTTCGTTACTTCGGTCAAGAGAAAATCCGCCGCCTCTTCTTCGCCGAGCGTACGGGCCAACAGGAGCGCTACATCGGGCTCTCCGATCTGCCGGGCCAGGCTTCTGACGGTACCGTAGCCCGAGATCTCGTAGTGCTCCACCTTTTGCGCGGCGGTGATGAGGGCGAGATCGGCTGCCAGCGGCTGCTTGTCCTTCCCTTCCTGAATGGTTTCCTTGCCCTCTTCCACCAGGCCCATCATGGCCTTGCAAGCCTTCGGCTGGGCTTTTGCGCCCAGAAGTTCAAAGGCCTGCTTGAGACGCTCAATGTGGTTTTCCGTTTGCGTCAGGTGCTTTTCAAACGTCTCCTTCAATCTTGGATTATGGGCAGCTTTGGCCATTTCGGGAAGAGCCTTTGTGAGCTGCGTTTCCGCGTGAAGGAGATCCTGGAGTTCCTCGACTAACAGTTCTTTCAATTGCGACATATTGCCGTCATCCTTTCGTACTAAATGAAGATGTGGGACTAAGCGCCTTTACTTCCTGCCAGGGACTCGTGCACCCGAGGAGGAATGGCCGCCATTAGAGAAGGTCCGGCTGGCATCGCGCTCGCCGGTCTGTTGCGACGCGAATTTCTGGAATGCGGGAGCTTCGACGAACTGCCATCCGTTTCCTTCGTTCCAGGGACCGCGGGCATCCGGTTCGCCACGCTGACTTATGCCGGTGGAATCATTGAAGTACTGATCCACAACGCCAGGTGTTGGTGGGAGCCGGCCGATCGAAAGCGACGGCTTGCCGAGGCTTTCCAAGGCCAGGCTGAAAGCTTTCATGTGGGTGATTTCACGCGTCATCAGAAACTGCAGCGCATCGAGCGTACCCGGGTCGTCACAGAAACCCATCAGCCGTTCGTAGGTAATTTTGGCTCGGGCTTCGGCGGCAATGTTGCTGCGCAGGTCGACGTCGAGTTCGCCGGTAATCTTCAAGTAGTTTGCCGTCCAGGCGTCTCCCATCGAGTTGCGAAGCGCCACACCTCCGCCGCCAGGGACAGCGATCAGCGGGTCTACTTCGGCGGCCTCGCGCTTGGTTTTCATCGGCCTCAGATGCATTTTCGTCAATACGCCGATGACTTCCAGATGGCTTAGTTCTTCCGTGCCGATATCCATCAGCAGATCTTTTCGATCCGGATCGTCACAGTTGATCCCTTGGATGGAGTACTGCATGGCGGCGGCAAGCTCTCCGTTTTCTCCGCCGAACTGCTCCAGGAGCATGTTTCCAAAGCGCGGATCGGGAGTGTCAACGCGCACGGTATACATCAATTCTTTTACGTGGTGGTACATAGTTGCCGGTAGCTACTTCCTTCCGTTGTCTGTGACCGCACAAGAAATGGCGGCCACGTCATGTGGATAGCGGCAGGTGAGGAATAATTTCGCAGCTTTAGGCGAGCTATGTGGGATTTCCGCGAGGCTTTAAGCGGAAAGTAATTCGATCAGCTTAGCTTGGAGCCGTTCGGCGTTTTCTTTGTCTGGTGTTATTACGAGGACGGTATCATCTCCGGCGATAGTGCCGCATACTTCCTCCAGGCCGTTACGATCGAGAGCGATCGCGAGCGGGCTGGCATTGCCGGGCGATGTGCGTAGAACGACAAGGTTCTGAGCGAGCCGTATGTCCTGAAGATACTCGTTGGCGACGTAGCCCAGATCGGGACCCGAAGTTTCTTGGGGGAGGGGCCGGTAGCCCTCGCCCGTTTTGACAAGCCGCAGCTCACGCATGTCACGCGATAAAGTGACCTGCGTGGTTTGAATGCCCTGCTGCGCCAGTTCACGGGCCAGTTCTTCCTGCGTGTAAATCGGTTTGCGCCGAATAATTTTCAGAATCTGGCCCTGGCGAAAGCTCTTGTTCATCGTTGTACTTCGCTATGCACTGTTTATGCTGCCGAGGAGAGAGCGGCCAGACGGGCTTCGGCTTCCTGGAGCGCCGCGGCTACGCTGTTCGGGCCGGTCCCACCCGGCAGCTCGCGAGTCTTCATACCTTCAGCGGGCGACAGCAGACGCGCCATGTCCGGCGTGAATTCCGGAGAGAATTGGGATAAAGTTTCGGGCGTCCAGTTGGATGGGTTCACGCCGCTTTTGATACTCTCCAGAACGAACTGGCCGACGATTTGATGAGCGCGATGAAAAGGCACTCCTTTTCGCGCGAGTTCTTCGGCGAGATCGGTCGCGACGACCCAGCTCTCCTCGGCGGCGAGCGCTGGCTTTTGTTCGTTGAGCGAGACGGATTCGGCCACGGCTTTTGCCATAGCCAGGGAGCCGGAGGTCTGGTGAAATGCGTCGAACAGCGGCTCCTTGTCTTCCTGCATGTCGCGGTTGTAGGTCATGGGCAGGCCCTTCATAGTAATGAAGAGCGAGGTGAGGTCGCCGAAGACGCGGCCCGACTTCCCGCGGATCAGTTCCAGGGAATCCGGATTTTTCTTTTGCGGCATGAGACTGGAGCCGCTGGTGACGCCATCGCCGAGGGTGATCCACTCCCATTCTTCGCTGGAGTAGAGAATCCAATCTTCGGAGAGCCGGCTGAGATGCAGCATGACGGTGCTGCAGCAGTAGAGGAAGTCGAGGGCAAAATCGCGATCGCCGGAGACGTCCATACTGTTGCGGGTGATGGCCGCGAAACCGAGGTCGTTCGCGATGGCAGGGCGGTCGAATCCGAAGCCGCTGCCCGCCAGTGCGCCGGAGCCGAGGGGGAGGACGTTGATGCGGGCTTTGGCCTGCTGCAGACGCTCAAAATCGCGCGCGAACATTTCAAAGTACGCGAGCAGATAGTGCGGCCAAAGAACGGCTTGTGCACGACGGAGGTGCGTGTAGCCCGGAATGACGGCCCGCGGGTATTTTCGTGCAAGAGTCAGAAGTTCACCCATGAGGGCCGCCAACTGGTCCAGCAGAGTTTCAGCCGAGGCGCGGAGGTACAGGCGCACATCGAGCGAGACTTGCTCGTTGCGGCTTCGCCCGGTGTGGATCTTGCCGGCAAGCGCACCCACCTTTTCGCCGAGCTTGCGGATAACGAAGGTGTGGACATCCTCATCGGTTGCGCCGTCGAAGTAGTCGGGAGACTGCGCTTCGCGGCCGATCTCCTCGAAGGCGTCCCCCAGCTGGCGCGCTTCGTTCTCCGTCAAGATGCCCTGTTTTGCAAGGGCCCGCGCAAATGCCTGCGAGCCCTGCACATCAGCAAAGATCAGCTTGCGGTCGAAGTGAAGCGAACCGGAGAAGTCTTCAAAGACCTGCGAGGGCCCGGTCTCAAATCTTCCGCCCCAAAGTTTCATGGTTGTTCGTTGTCCTGTTAACTTCTTTCCGCTAGCTGCGGGGAGTCTTCCTCAGAGACGCTTCCACTTTGATGGGCAGTCCCACAATGTTGATGAAGCCGAGCGCGTCCTTTTGGTCGTAGCTGGCGCCCATGGTGAAGCTGGCGATGTCCAGGCTGTAAAGGGACTGCGCGCTCTTACGGCTGACGGGCTCCAGGTTGCCCTTGTAAAGGCGCATAGTGATTTCGCCGGTGACGGGCTCCGAGATCTTCTCGAAGAAAGCGTCGAGAGATTCGCGCAAGGGCGTGAACCACAGGCCGTTGTAGACCATTTCGGCGTAGTCGAGGGCGAGCTTTTGTTTGTAGTGGGTGGTGACGCGATCCAACGTCAACGCTTCCAGTTCGCGGGCCGCCGCCATCAGGATGGTGCCGCCGGGCGTTTCATAGCAGCCGCGCGACTTCATGCCGACGAAACGATTTTCCACGAGGTCGATGCGGCCGATGCCGTGTTCGCCGCCGATCTGGTTGAGCTGTTCAAGAAGAGCCACACCGCTCAGATTCTTATTTCCGTTCAGAGAAACGGGCATTCCGGCCTCAAAGCCGACCGTGACATCGACTGGCTTGTCGGGAGCTTTGGCGGGGCTGTTGGACAGCATCCAGATACCGTCGGGAGCGGCATTGGCGGGATCTTCCAGCTCGCCGCCCTCATGCGAGATATGCCAGATATTGCGGTCGCGGCTGTAGATCTTCGTAGTGGTCTGCGCGATCGGGACGTTGTGCGTCTTCGCGTATTCGATGGCATCCTCACGAGAGACGATGTCCCATTCGCGCCAGGGGGCGATCACGTTCAGGTGCGGGGCGATTGCTTTGTAAGTCAATTCAAAACGGACCTGGTCGTTACCTTTCCCGGTGCAGCCATGGGCCAGAGCATCGCAACCGGTCTTCAGAGCCACCTCGGCCTGGCGTTTTGCCAGGAGGGGGCGCGCGATAGAAGTGCCGAGGAGGTACTTGTGCTCATATACACCGCCGGAGCGGACGAGCTTCCAGAGGTAGTCCTTTACGAACTCCTCGCGCATGTCTTCGACGTATACTTCCGATGCGCCGGTCTTCAGCGCCTTTTCTTTCAAGCCGTCGAGCTCTTCCCCGCCCTGGCCGATGTCGCCGCAGACGGCCACAATTTCACAGCCGTAATGTTCTTTCAGCCAGGGAATGATGATGGACGTATCGAGACCGCCTGAGTAGGCGAGCGCTACCTTCTTTGCTGTTACTTTATTCATTCTCTTTTCCAGTTTCCACGATGGCGGCGCCGTATGCGCGCACGCGGATTTCCCGTCACGTGGGGCGTCTGCCTGGGACGCTCATCACGCGGTTTAGGGAATTAAAAATCTCCGATTGAGTATTGTTACTGCAGGAGCATCAGCAGCAGTGCTTTCTGCACATGGAGCCGGTTTTCGGCTTGATCGAAGGCGACGGACTGCCGGGACTCCAAGACACCGTCAGTTACTTCCAGGCCGCGCTTTGCGGGAAGGCAGTGCATAAATACCGCATCCTGCCGGGCCTCGGTCATGAGAGTCTCGTTCACCTGATAGGGAGCGAACAGCTTGTTCCGCTCCTCGGCTTCCTTTTCCTGCCCCATGCTTGCCCACACATCGGTGTAGACCGCATTGGCAGCGAGCAGCGCCGCCGCTGGATCGTTGGTAACTTCAATTTCGGCTCCCGAGGGGCCGGCGAATTGCTTGGCCTGCTCGACGATTTCGGCTTTCGGCTCATAGCCCCGCGGCGTTGCGACGCAACAGTTAATACCCAGGCGGGCGGCACAGAGCAACAGGGAATGCGCAACATTGTTACCGTCGCCGACGTATGCCAGCTTTAATCCGCGCAAGCGTCCGAACTGCTCGCGGAGGGTAAACATGTCGGCTAAGGCCTGACACGGATGATAAAGATCGGAGAGGGCGTTGATGACGGGGATACCGGACCATTCGGCCAATTGGTCGATCGTTTCCTGGGAGAAGGTGCGCGCCACGATGGCGTCGGTCCAGCGCGCAAGGTTCCGGGCGATGTCTTTCAACGGCTCGCGGTCGCCGATCATGCCGACCTGGACGACGCAGTCTCCACCGAGTTGCTTGATCGCCAGTTCAAAGGTCATGCGGGTACGAAGTGACGGCTTTTCAAAGAGCAGGCTGAGATAGCGGCCCTTCAGAGAGGAGGCGTAACGCTGGCGCGATTGCTTTACCTGCTGAGTCAAATCGAGCAGGGCGGAGAGCTGATCGGCGGAGAGGTCGAGGTCGTGACGGAGGTTCATGATTCCGGTAAGTGGTACGGGGTGAAAAGCAGTGGCGGCCATCGGGTCAGCCCTCCTTTGAATTTTTATTCAATACTATGAATAATTACACAGCGGGTGAGGGGAATGCAATGGGATTGGGGTGAAGGTAGTGTCACGCGCTGCGTTGCTATTCTGGATGAATAGTTATTCAGTGTTTGGAATGA
>DATIMM010000137.1:0-8097 GCA_035475295.1 Bryobacteraceae bacterium | reverse complement strand
GCCGCTGTTGCTCTCGGCCGCATTTACTCGGAGGGAGTGATGTTCCAGTCGATCCGGAGCGCGCGTCGAAGTGGTATGGGGTCGCGCTTGCGTTCGAAGGACGAGTTGTCGATTGTGAGGAACTGACCGAGGCAAGAGCCTATCTTCAATGGTAGTTGCTCAATTGGTTGTGCCTCAACTAAACTGAGCCACTACCCATAGTTCCGGCTCCCCGACTTCCGCCTGGGACCGTGATGGTCAACGGCGCGGACAGCGTGAATGTCAGGGGCGTGTTGGGCAGAACGACGAGCCCCTTCTTCCCCTTGGGCTTTTCACCACCAGAATTATCCGAGTCATTTCCGTCCCCCGGAGGATTGCCCCCCTTCAGCTCGAGCGTTTCGGCCTGGGTCGGATAGATGCGTCCGTTGACGCTGATCCCCGCTAAGGCCAGCTTTATTCGTTGGGAGCGGTGAAAGAAGCCGGCCTTTTTCCTTTCTACCAGCCGCACCACAGCTGCGGAGCCCTGAACAACTGCTGGCCGGCCATCGACGACGACCGGCGCCACGAGCGTCGCGGTAAATCGGCTCCCTAGCGGATCGGCGTCGCCGTCGATGAGTTGTGTCGTTCGAACGGTCACCGACGTGGAGGCCGGAATGGTTACCTCCACCGGCGGCGGTGGTGGCGGAGGTGTCGGCTCCGAAGCAGCGGGGGGTGCCGTGCGCTGCGGGACGTCGGCCGCAGGAGTCGAAGGGCCGGAAGGGTGGTGCGCTGTGGCTGGCCCGGCTAGTGGCGTATCCCGGTGCCGCGGCCAGAACATAATGTAGCTCGCGATGAGCAGCAGAAGAACGATGATCGCGGTGAGGGCGATCACCCACGCGGGAATGGTCCAGGTCTGTTTTACATTCGGTCGCTGCATTGGCTAACGGTATTCTCCCACTTCCCCGGCCTCAACACATCCGACGGGCAAAGTGGTGGGGATGGGCAGAGTCGAACTGCCGACCTACCGCTTAGGAGGCGGTTGCTCTATCCATCTGAGCTACATCCCCGGCAACTACAGGACCTACTCGCAGTCTACCAACGCCGGAGGCCCCTTTGTCCGATATCTTTGCGGTAATGCATGCCATCAAAGTGAATATGGGAAACCGCTTGGTAGGCCTGCTGGAGCGCAGACCTCAATGTATGGCCGGCGGCGGTTACGCCCAGCACTCGGCCCCCACTAGTCACCAGCCGTCCGTTGGCCGATTTCGTCCCCGCATGGAAGACCGTAGCGCCGGTGACCTCGGCGGATTCGATCCCTTCAATAGGATCTCCTGTCCGTGGGCTATCCGGATAACCCTGAGAAGACAGTACGATGCAAACGGACGGCTGCGCCCACGCGATGTCTTCAACCGGAGCGCTGCCCCCCTGGGCAACTTGTAAGAACAGCTCCCCGAGGTCCCCTTTGAAGCTATACATCAGGGCCTGGGTCTCGGGGTCGCCCAGGCGAACATTAAACTCCAAAACCTTGGGACCATCGGTCGTCATCATAAGGCCCGCGTACAGGAACCCGGTGAACGGGGTGGCTTCTCTCTCCATCTGCCGTATCGCGGGCATCATGATCCGATCCATAATGAGGCCCGTTTGAGCCTCGGTGAGAATGCGTTGGTCACAGATGGCGCCCATTCCACCCGTGTTTGGCCCCTGGTCCTGATCGAAGGCGCGCTTATGATCCTGCGTGGGCGCAAAGGGCAGAACGGTCTTCCCATCGCTTAGGCCGATAAAACTGACCTCCTCGCCCTCGAGATATTCTTCGATCACCAGTGTCGGTCCCAGTTGCTGGACGGCCCTTTGTGCCAAAGTTGCGTCCTGCGCGATCACGACGCCTTTGCCAGCCGCGAGGCCGTCGGCTTTGATGACAACGGGATAATCAAAGTTGTCCAGCGCAGCTACGGCTTCCTCGGCGGTGAATGTCTGGATGGATCGGGCGGTCGGTACGCCCGCTCGTTCGAAAAACCGTTTGGCGAATACCTTGGAGCCCTCGAGTTGAGCCGCCGCCGCAGTGGGACCGACAATGGCCAGTCCGGCCCGCCGAAAGTGATCTACGACGCCCCCCACCAGGGGGAGCTCGGGACCCACTACTGTAAGGTCCACGCCATGAGCTTTCGCCAGATCCACGTATCCCGAGACGTCCTGGGGTGCCGGTACGCAGGTTCCGAGCGCTGCGATGCCGGGGTTCCCGGGGGACGCAACCACCTCCGATACGGAGGGCGACCGCTTCAGCCGCCAGGCGAGTGCATGTTCGCGGCCTCCGCCGCCGATTACCAGAACCTTCATCAATACCCTTGTAAACCGATAGAATAGCTAACAGACCCCCTCATTTCCCATGCAAAAAAAGTACGACGTAGTTGTGGTAGGCGCTGGGCACGCCGGTTGCGAGGCGGCGCGCGCCTGCGCCCGCTTGGGCCTGAACACTGCCATGGTGACCATGAATCTCGATCTCATTGCCCAGATGTCGTGCAACCCGGCGGTCGGCGGTATCGCCAAGGGTCACCTCGTGCGGGAAATCGATGCATTGGGCGGCCTAATGGGTGAGTTGACCGATGCCGTCGGGATCCAGTTTCGTCTGTTGAACACCAGTCGGGGGCCCGCGGTTTGGTCACCTCGGGCGCAATGCGACAAGAAGCAGTACCGTATCCGCATGCGGGAATGGCTGGAGAATGAGCCCAATCTCCGTATTTTGCAGGCCGAAGTAGGGGAACTGCTGTTTGCTCCCGAATCCTCGGCTGGGCAGGGCAGACGTATTGCCGGTGTTCGGTTGAAGGACGGGCGCGACCTGCTGGCCAAAGCGGTGGTGGTCACCACAGGAACGTTCCTGAACGGGTTGGCTCACGTCGGTGAGGAGCGATACTCCTGCGGACGCAGCGGTGAACCCCCTTCCCATACGCTGGGCGCCCAGTTGCGGACCCTGGGGCTCCCTTGGACCCGGCTCAAGACCGGAACTCCCCCGCGCTTGGATGGCCGCACGATCGACTGGTCGCGCTTTGAGGAACAGCCTGGTGACTCAGTTCCCACGCCCTTTTCGTTCTTGACCAAGAGTATTGACCGTCCCCAGATTTCGTGCCATTTGGCCTATACGACAGACGAGACCCACCGTATTCTCAGCGAGAGCATTGCCCGATCTCCGTTATACAGCGGACAAATTGAGGGTGTGGGACCGCGCTACTGCCCTTCTATCGAGGACAAAATCGTCAAATTCCCGGACAAGAAGCGCCACCAGATCTTTCTGGAGCCGGAGGGCCTGGATACCCACGAAGTTTATGTGAACGGCATGTCGACCAGTATGCCGACCGACGTACAAGTCGCCATGGTCGCGTCCGTTCCCGGCCTGGAGGATGCCGAAATGATCCGTCCAGGTTACGCGATCGAATACGACGCCCTCGACCCGCGAGAGTTACGGCACACCCTGGAGGTGAAGTCGATTCCGGGACTATTCCTCGCCGGACAGATTAACGGCACGTCCGGCTATGAGGAGGCGGCGTGCCAGGGCCTGATTGCCGGGCTGAATGCGGCTCTGCAGTGCGCAGGTCTTTCAGAGTTGGTGCTCGGCAGAAACGATGGCTACGTCGGAATCCTGATTGATGACCTTATTAGTAAGGGTGCGGACGAGCCCTACCGGATGTTTACCTCGCGAGCGGAGTTTCGGTTGCACCTGCGCATCGACAATGCGGACGAGCGCCTGACGTCGCTGGGGCGCCGGGCAGGCTTGGTGGATGATGCTCGATGGGCCGGCTTTTTGGCGAAGCAGGAGCAGAAAGACGCAATTCGCAACCTGCTGGGTAGGACGCGCGCCAATGCTGTGCCCGAACTGGTGGGGTTGGAGGCTGCGACGGACAATCCGGCCCTGAGTACATGGCTGAAACGGCCCGAGGCGAGGATCGATCGCCTGGCGAGTTGGATTCAGGCGCAAGTGGGACGGAGCTTAATGCACGGCGTACTCACCACGGTAGAAACCGAGTTCAAATACGCAGGCTACATCGCGCAGCAAGAGCGCCAAATCGAGGGATTGCGGGCCGCCGAGGGCCGGAGTATCCCTGCCGAATTTGTCTATGAAGGCATCCCCGGACTCTCGACGGAGGTCAAGCAGAAGCTCCAGCGGGTTCGTCCGGCGACCTTGGGACAGGCAGGGCGCATTCCCGGGGTGACTCCGGCCGCTGTGGCGATCCTCGATGTCTACCTCAATTTAGGGGCAAGAGCGTCGGCATAGCCGGCCGATGTTTCACGTGAAACATAAAACCGGAAAGGCCCTGTTGCTCTCGCTTGTGCCACCATGCCATCCCGGCCCCGAGAAAAGAAAGGCCGAGTAGGCCGCTGTGGCTGGTTTTGGTGTGGAGGGGTTGCGGGCAGGTCAGGATCCCATACGACATGAATACATTTCCTGATGAAATTCCAGGAATGGAGTTCCCAGTAGGTAGTCCGTTCCTTGGTGAGTGAAGCCAGTCACAAGCTCGCCATTGATGGGCTCGATCCGGCCGAAACTATAATCGGTCAGTCGAATCACGGTTTTGTCCCAATTAGAAGGCAGGGTGAAGGTCCCCTCGAATAGGTGTGAGGAGTATTTAAACCCAGAAGGGTGAAACCGCCTGGCCGTTCCATTCGATTTGATTGTTTGTGGTGACTTGGTTCATGGTGGCTACCACCCGGCAATCTCCCACTCAGATTGGCAGGAGATGGCGCCATTACAGATGGCATCGGTTTCACTCAGATTCGTGTGTACGCTCAATGAATCCGCTTGGGCAATGCTGAGGGAAACCGCGATAGGCAAAGGAACGAGAAATACCGTTTTTGCATAGTGTTGTTTTTTTTCGGTGAGGGCCCTGCCGATTATGGCAGCGGACGCAAATAAGGCGCTAGGCTCCCCAGAGAGTAACTAGTTTGCGGCAGGCCGATCCTTCTTCCGTACGGAGGCAATGCTCCGCCTATGAGAAGCCCGGCATGCCGAAGGGTCGCCCGCAAGATGGGATTTCGGGACCAAAACATCGGTGTAGCCGGCCGATGTTTCACGTGAAACATAGAAACGGAACGAGGCGTGGTGTTCCCGTGTAGGCCTGGAGTGTTTCACGTGAAACATGTTAGTCTCGGTGAAGACTGCCAAACAGCAACTCAGATAGGAATCCCTTGGTCCGCGTCATCTCTATAGCCAATCAGAAAGGCGGCGTAGGAAAAACTACGACCGCGATCAATCTCGCGGCTGCATTGGCCGCCTCTGAATACAAAGTTCTTCTGGTCGACTCCGACCCCCAAGGCAATACCACCACGGGGCTTGGAATCGAGAAGTTAGCCGACCGGAAAACGCTGTACGATGTCCTGCTGCGCCAGTGTACGATCCAGGAAACCATTGTTCCCACGGCGTTCGATGGACTCTCGGTGGTCCCGGCCGACCAGGATCTCGTAGCTACCAACCTGGACCTAGTAGACGCCGAAGAGCGCGAAATTCGCCTGCAAAGTGCCATTGCGAGCTTAAACAGCGAATATCAATACATTTTGATTGATTGTCCGCCCGCGCTGGACCTGCTGACGCTGAACGCGCTGATGGCTTCCAATTCGGTTCTGATCCCGATTCAGTGCGAATTCTTTGCTCTGGAAGGGATTTCGCAGCTGATGGATACGGTAGATCGGGTGAAGGAGTCGTTTCATCACCCCCTTCAGGTGGAAGGCGTGTTGCTGACCATGTACGACGACCGCACGAACCTCACCAAGCAAGTGGAGGCCGATCTGCGGGAGTTCTTCGGCAGTGAGGTGTTTAAGACCGTAATCCCCCGGACCATCCGGCTGGCCGAGGCGCCGAGCTTTGGAAAGTCTATTCTGGCGTACGATCCACGATCACGTGGAGCGGAAAGCTACATTCAGCTCGCAAAGGAAGTAATCGCAAATGAACAAAGAGCAAGAACGGAATCCGCGCAAAGCGCTCGGTAAGGGCCTTTCCGCTCTTCTGCCGGCGCGCGGAACCAGCACGGCGACCGCGCCTGCCCCGGTGAGAAAAGAAGAGGCGCCCACCCCGCCAGCTCCGGCCCCCGTTGCGGCTCCGGCGCTGCCGCCCATTCCGGAACAGTTCGAGACCTTCCAAAATATTCCCTTGGACCAGATTCGGCCCAATCAGGATCAGCCCCGCAGCAACTTCGACGCGCAGTCCTTAGATGAGCTGGCGCAGTCGATCCGCGCCAATGGCCTGATTCAGCCTATTACCGTCATGAAGGGCGAAAACGGCAAATATATGCTGATTGCGGGAGAGCGGCGTTGGCGAGCAGCTCACTTCGCTGGCTTGAAAGAGATCCCGGCCCTGGTCAGGACGGTCGAGCAGGACAAGATGTTGGAGCTGGCGCTGATCGAGAATATTCAGCGCGAAGACCTGAACCCCGTGGAAGCCGCGATGGCGTTTCAGCGGCTAGTCGAGGAACACGGGCTGAGCCATGAAGATGTCGCGGAGAGAACAGGCAAAGACCGTTCCACCATCACGAACTTCCTACGGCTACTCCGGCTGGCGCCGCTGGTGCTGAATGAGCTTTCGAGAGGAAATATCACTGTCGGTCACGCCCGGGCATTGCTGAACATCACCGATCCGGAAGCACAGTTCGAGATCTGCGAGCAGATTACAGCCAATCAGCTTTCGGTTCGCGAAACCGAGACCCTGGTGAAGAATTTGGCGAATAAGCCAAAGGACGGCCAGGACAAACCGGGCAAGAAAGAGCCTCCCCGGCTCGATCCGAACATACGGGCGGCGCTCGAAGAACTTACGATGGCGCTCGGTACAAAGGTGCGGATTATTCCAAAGTCAGCGAATGCGGGGCGGATTGAAGTGGAGTACTACTCCCAGGACGATCTGGACCGGATCTATTCTGTGATTACGAAGCAGCAGTAATGCGGGGTGGTGCCGGCGGCAGGAGTTGAACCTGCGACCTACGGATTATGAGACCGTCGCTCTAACCACCTGAGCTACACCGGCAAAAGCAACAAATATAAGGGTATCATTACACCCACCGAAGTCAAATTCAGCGGGTGTTAGGCTCAGGATGTGGGTGACGAAGAAACGGTATTTACTGGCGAGAGGGTGATTCCTGGCGCGGTGGAACCGGATCTTTGGAACGAGCATGTAGCCCGCTACCGCTTCGCGAGTCTGTTCGCCGCCGAACGGCATGTACTGGATGCGGGTTGCGGAATGGGGTATGGCGCCGCCGCTATGGCCTCGGTGGCGAGCGGCGTATGGGGATTCGATACTTCTCTTGAAGCGGTGCGGTACGCAACCAGGCACTACGGCGAGCACGCCCGGTTCTGCCTGGGCTCGGCGGACGCGTTCCCTGCCCGAAGTACCTGGTTCGACCTGGTGACCGCCTTCGAGGTCATTGAGCATATCTCCACCTGGCCGGAACTGATCAGCGAGGCGGCCCGCGTACTGAAGCCCACCGGCACCTTTCTGGTTTCCACTCCGAACAAGAGTTCCTATACGGAGTCGCGCAAGGAAGTAGGCGTGAATCCGTTCCATGTGCACGAGTTTGAGGAGGACGAGTTCCGGGCCGCGCTCGAGGAGAAGTTTCGGTTCGTCAAAATCCTCGCTCAGAACCAACAGTCATCCGTCGTGGTGGCCGGAGAGGCTGCCGGACAGTACGGCGAGGTATTTGTTGAGAACAAACCCTCTCTCGAGGGCGCGCAGTTCTTTCTGGCCATTTGCTCATTTCAGCGAATCCCGATTCCCTCCTTTGGTTACATCCCGCGCGGCAGCAACCTTCTTCAGGAGCGCGAGCACTACATAGAGTCGCTGAAACGGGAACTCGACGAGTCCCGACGGCAGCTAAGAGCTGCCCGCACGAAACTCAACGAGTTACATGCGCATTTAGAGGAACGTACCCAGTGGGCTCAAAGCCTGGACAAGCGAGCCATAGCGGCTGAGGTCGAAGTGCAGCGTACGAAGCAGCGGCTGCGAAACGAGCGGAACGCAGTCCGCAGCTCCCGCTGGTTCAAGCTGGGAGAAGCCCTGAACGTCGGCCCGAAGCTTCCTGACGACCCGGCATGAGTGTCTGGACGGCCGTAGCCGCTTTCCTGGCGATTTTCTTTATCCTTTTTGCAGGCCCTGTCGTAGTGGCCGGC
>DATIMM010000136.1:0-29058 GCA_035475295.1 Bryobacteraceae bacterium | reverse complement strand
CCTTCACGTTTGTTTTCACTTTCATGACTTATCCTCCTTGTTGATTTTTGTTTCTTTCGTACTTGCTCTGTGAAAACGAGTATGGCAGCTTAGTCATGCGCTGCCAAGGACATAGGGTACCGATTTGCACGTAGTACTTCGGAGGACGGGGACATATAAAATCTGCCACGCGGGCCGTCGTTATCCCAAACGGATTAGGGTGAAAATAGCGCTCTTTTATTAGAGAACGTGGCTATTTTGGTGGCTGATCTTGTGATCTCGCCGCGCGCTCGCCGGCATTACGATACGCTTCCCCTTAAGATGCGCAACCTTGCCGCCGCTCTCGCGCCGTTCCTGATGCTGTTTCCCTCGCTGAGCGCACGTGATAATCCGGCCGCCGATTACAACCAGCCTTACCGCCCGCAATTCCACTTTTCGCCGCGCCAGCACTGGACAAATGATCCCAATGGCCTGGTCTACTTCGAAGGCGAATATCACCTTTTCTTTCAGTACAACCCGTACGGCGATGAGTGGGGACACATGAGTTGGGGCCACGCCGTGAGCCGGGACCTTACGCATTGGACCCAGTTGCCGGTCGCAATTCCTGAAGAAAACGGCATTATGATCTTTACCGGAAGCGCTGTAGTTGACGAACACAACACCAGCGGCTTTTGTTTGGGAGGAAAGCCTTGCCTTGTGGCTGTGTATACCGGCCATCGCCCGGAAACCCCCACCAAGCCAGCCCTGCAGACCCAAAACGTCGCATTTAGTAATGACCGCGGCCGGACCTGGACGAAGTACTCCGGAAATCCTGTGTTGAATCTGAACATGTCCGATTTCCGCGATCCCAAGGTGTTCTGGTCGAAGACGGAAAAACGATGGATCATGGCGGTGGCGCTGCCGAACGACCATAAGGTCCGCTTTTATAGCTCGGCCAACCTAAAGTCCTGGAAGCCGCTCGGTGACTTCGGACCGGCGGGCGCAACGTCGGGCCAGTGGGAATGTCCCGAGCTGTTCGAGTTGCCGGTAGATGGAAACCAAGCCCACATGCGCTGGGTTTTGAAGATTGGGTTGAATCCCGGAGCACTGCAGGGCGGTTCGGGCGAGCAGTATTTTATCGGCCGGTTTGACGGTAGAAAATTTATCAACGAGAACGCGGCGTCACAAACTCTTTGGACGGACTATGGCAAGGATTGCTACTGCGCATTGACGTTCAACGGACTCCCGCAGAGCCACGCGCCGGTGATGATCGGCTGGATGGATAACTGGCAGTATGCTGCCGCGCTGCCCACCCGGCCATGGCGAGGCCAGATGACGATGCCCCGAAAACTAAGCCTTCGTACCACCCCGGAGGGAATCCGGCTAGTGCAGCAACCGGCGGATGAGCTGTCCCAACTTCGAGATGTGCATCGTTCATTTCGCAGCGGAGGTGCCGAAGGCGCTACTCGGTCTTTGGCGACTCTAGGGCAGGATCCATCCCATGTCTACGAATTCCAGGCGAATGTCTCGCTGGGAGATGCGCGAGAGGTGGGCTGGAAGCTGCTGGCAACCGACGGAACGTACACGCTGGTGGGCTACAACCGGGACCGCCGGGAGCTGTTTGTTGACCGGACGAAGGCCAACGGTGTTTCGTTCAGCCCTAAGTTCCCGGCCCGTACTGCCGCGCCATTGAACTTAGCGGGAGATTCGGTCGACTTCCATCTCTTTATTGACCGCTCGTCGGTCGAACTTTTTGCAGGGGAAGGGCGCATAACCATGACGAACCTTGTCTTCCCGCCTCAACAAGCGTCCGGGATATCTTTCTATGCGAAGGGCGGCAAACCTGGCCGCGTGTCTGCGGACGTGTGGAAGCTAGGCACGATTTGGTAGAGCAGCATCGGCTGGCACTGTATGGAGCGAACGATTATCGGCTTTCACCAGGACGAACACGGTGACTGGGTGGCGGACTTGGAATGTGGTCATACGCGCCATGTGCGTCACGACCCACCCTGGATGCTCAGGCCCTGGGTGCTCACCGAGGAGGGTCGTGCTTCCTTTCTCGGCCACAAGCTCAACTGTGTAAAGTGCTCCCCGCCGCACGATGATGCGGAAGACGTAAGGGCATCGTCGTGAAGCGTTCCGCGCCGCACCGTCAGCCCTTCTGTTAAGAATTCTAATCTGCCCCCGTCCGCCGTAACCTCCCGATTTCGGAACCCATCTCTACAGTCGAATTTCTTTGTTGGTATTGGAACCTTCCACTTGTCGCGCTACTTGTTCATTCTTTTTGCTCTATTGGCTGGATCCGAGGCGCTTCTTGCTCAGAGCGGCTTCGTTAAAGCCAGCGGTCAAGCGATTCCCGGTGCAACCGTTACCGCCACGCAAGGCGCGCAAACCGTCTCTACCGCCACTGATGCTGACGGCCACTATGCCTTTCCTCCCCTCGAGCCGGGAGCATGGCAGGTCACCGTTGACATGTTTGGCTTCGATCCGCTGAAGAGCACCGTCGATTACTCCGCCGCGCATGGTCCGGTTAATTTCAACCTTGTTTTAAAGCAATCGCCTGTGTTGCAGCGACTGCAGCAATTCGCCAGCCGCCGGAACGGTGCTCAAACGGCGGGTCAGAATCTGGATTCTGAGATTCAAAACGCCTTCAATGCCCAGGGCCAGAACACCGCGCCAGCACCGGGCGAGAGCGGCAGCAGCAACGAATCGTTTCTGGTGTCTGGCAGTCTCAGTCCGGGCATGAATCAAAATGCGCAACCCGATTCTGGTCCGGGCATGCGCGGGCCTGGCTCCGGCCTCAACGGGTTGGGAGCCGAAGACAATGGCGCGGCCGCAGCTCCCGGATTTGGCGGAGCCTCGGCAATGGGCGAGGGCGGCGGGTTTGGAGGCCCTGGTGGAGGCGGATTCGGGCGCGGCAGAGGCGGCTTTGGTGGAGGCGGCCCGCGAGGCAGACCCGGCCCGCGTGGGGCATTCGGTAATTATCGTAGGCCCAGCCAGATTCGCGGCATGCTCTCCTTTACATTGAACAATTCGGCGGTGAACGCCAAGCCGTTCTCGATTAACGGCCTCGACATACCGCAGACCGCCTATGCCCAAAGCCGTTTCAGCGCGATCGTTGGTGGTCCGCTGGTGATTCCCAAAATTGTGAAGGATCCCAGCACACAGTTCTTCCTCACCTACTTCGGAACTCGGGCTCGCAATCCCAAGCTGTTTACCGAGACCGTCCCCACCATCGCCGAGCGCTCAGGCGATTTTTCGGCGGCCACTCAGTCGCTCGGGGCCTCCGCCACAAACGTGCCGGTCACCATCTTTGATCCGACCACTCATCAGCCTTTTGCCGGAAACCGAATTCCTGCCAATCTGCTGAGCCCGATCGCGATGGGGCTGCTCCGCTATTACCCGTTACCCAACCAGCCCGGGACGGCGAACAACTACCAATATGAAACGGCGCAAGTGGGAAACTCTGACAATCTGGGTTTCCGGATTCAACGGAGCCTTACCGCCAAGAACCGCCTGTCTCTGAACTTTCAATACCGCCACCAGGATGGAACAACGGCGAATCCTTTCCAATACTTCGATTCGACGAATGGCTACGGCCTGAATGTCCGCGTCCAGTGGACTCGAAACCTGACGGCCACCGCGATCAGCAATGCCCAGGCCCGGTTTAATCGCAACGTGAGCCAAATAACCCCGTACTTCGCGTTTGGTTCGAACGTGCAGACAGAGCTTGGCATCCCCGGCAGCTCGGGCAATCCCATGGATTACGGGCCACCTACGCTGAACTTCACTAACCTGGGGTCGCTCAGCGACTCGGTTGCCACCTTAACCCGGAACCAGTCACAGGGCGCTTCCGAAAGCATTTCCCTGCTGAAAGGCACCCACACGATTACGGTAGGAATGGGTTACACGCGGGCAGACCTAAGCTCACGAACCGACCCGAACGGACGAGGCACCTTTAATTTCACTGGCGTGGCTACCAGCGCGATCGGCGCAAACGGACAGCCTGTAACCGGCACGGGCTACGACTTTGCCGATTTTCTGCTTGGATATCCGCAGTCCTCCTCGATTCGCTATGGCGATCCCAGCAACTATTTCCTGCAAGACCAGTGGAACGGATACGCGCAAGATGAATGGAAACTGCACCCTCGGTTTACGCTCTTGGCTGGCGTCCGCTACGAGTACTTCTCTCCGTTCAGCGAGAAATATGGGCAGATGGCCAATCTGGATATCGCACCCAACTTTACGGGCGTTTCCGTCGTCACACCGAATCAGCCGGGACTTTATACCGGTGCGTTTCCAGGCGGGCTGATAAATCCCGATCTAAACAACTGGGCCCCTCGGGTTGGAATAGCGTGGAACATTCCGGGATTCAAACAGTCCACTCTGCTCCGGGCGGGTTATGGAATTTACTACAACGGGCAGGCCTACGTTCAGTTCGCTTCTCAATTGGCTCAGCAGCCGCCCTTTGCTGTCTCGAATCAGATAAACACCAGCGTGGAAGAAGTGCTCACGTTGAACCAGGGCTTTCTGACGACCACACCTCGCGACATTACGAACAGCTTTGCCGTGAGTCGCAATTACCGTACGCCTTACGCACAGACATGGAACATCAGCCTGCAAAAGGATCTTCCTGGTGGCTTCTTTGGCGAGCTGGGCTACGTTGGAACCAAGGGCACTGACCTGGATGTGCGTATCCTGCCAAACCAGCCCCCACCCGGCAGTGCTCTATCACTGGCGCAACGAAATCAACTTGGAAACGCCGTGGGCTTTACGTACGACGAGTCGGCGGGTAATTCCAGCTTCAACGCCATGCAAGTGAGAGTGGTCCGCCGCTTTCACCGCAGCCTGTCTTTTAACGTCTTCTACCAGTATGCGAAGTCGATTGATGACTCTTCGACGTTTGGTGGCGCAGGAAATACGGTGGCGCAAAACTGGCTGGATATCTCAGCCGAACGTGGCTTATCGTCCTTCGATGTTCGCCATGAATTGAATGGGAACTTTGTCTGGACGTCACCGGCCGGAAGCAGCACCTCGCGGATTTCGCCGTACAGCAAGGCGGGGCTTCTGTTGAAGGACTGGCAATTTAGCGGATCGATCACGGCGCAGACCGGAAATCCTCTCACCGCTCGAGCGCTGGGAAACACTGCTCAACTGGCGCAGACCGGTGGGGTGGGCAGCCAACGCGCCTCCGCCACGGGCGAGCCGATCGATACGGGATCGGGCTTCTTCAACCTGAACGCCTTCACAATCACACCTCCCGGACAATACGGGAACGCGGGCCGGAATACGATTCCCGGGCCCGGTTTGGCGTCACTCAACTTAGCGGTGGCGCGATCATTCCAGTTCGGCGAGTCACGCCGCCGTCTGGAGTTCCGCGTGGAAGGCAACAATATTCTCAATCACGTGAATTACACAAATCTATATACCGTGGTAAATGCTGTGAATTACGGTCTCCCGAGTGCTGCGGGCTCCATGCGAACGCTGGACGCCGTCGTGAGGTTCCGGTTTTGAGATTCACGGCGATTCTGGCACTAGCGGCGCTACTGATTCAGCCCGTCCTGCCCCAAAGAGCGACGTTTTCGACCACCACCAATATCGTTGTCGTGAACGTGACGGTTCTAGATCGCGACGGCAAGCCGGTTGAGAACCTGACCAAGAACGATTTTCGGTTGTTTGAAGATGGAAAACAGCAGCAGCTGCAATCCGTGGATTTTCAGCGCTTAACGAATCGAACATTGCCGCCGGTCACAGCCAATGCCGAGGCGGCTCCGCCTACGGAACCGAAAGGATACAATCCGGAGGCCGAACGGGCTGCTCAGCATAGCAACCTGGCTACCAAATACCAGGACCGGCGCTTAGTGGTAATCCTCTTCGACTTTTCATCCATGCAGCCTGCCGAGCAGATCCGAGCGAAGCAGGCGGCCGTGAAATTCATCACGACCCAGATGACCGCCAGCGACACTGTGGCAATTCAAGTCTTCGGGACTGAGCTTCGCACTGTGCAGGACTTTACCTCCGATCGCGACTTGCTGTTGGCCGCGATTAATAAATTCCATATCGGCGAGTCCAGCGAGAACGCTGATACCGCCGACACCGGGGCTGATGCGCAAGACCAGAGCGGCCAGTTCGTAGCGGACGAAACCGAATTCAACATCTTCAATGCGGACGTAAAGCTGGCTGGACTTCAGGACGCGGCGCGTCAACTGGGGCAGTATCCGGAAAAGAAGGCCCTTATTTATATTTCAAGCGGCATTCAGAAGAACGGCGTCGACAACCAGTCGCAACTGGCGGCCACTGTCAACACCGCTGTTCGCGCCAATGTCGCGTTTTATCCGATAGACGCTCGCGGTTTGTCGGCGGTTGTCCCGGGTGGGGATGCCACGCAGACGGGCGCGGCCGGGAACAGTTTGTATAACGGAGCAGGTCAACGTTCGGTAAAAGAAAACTTCAACAACCAGCAGGAGACCCTGGCAACCCTGGCCATCGACACTGGAGGAAAATCGTTGCTCGACTCGAACGACCTGACACTGGGAATGCGGCAGGTGCAAGAGGATTTTACCAGCTACTATGTGCTTTCCTATGTCAGTTCGAATCCGGCTCAGGACGGGCGGTACCGGCGCATTCAAGTGAAGCTGAATCCTTCCGTAGGTGTTGCCAAAGCGAAGCTGGAGTACCGCCAGGGCTACTTTGCACCGACCACATTCGCTCACATGGGGGAATCCGGCAAAGAAGCCCAGCTCCAACAAGCGCTACTGTCCGACAATCCGGTTACCGATTTGCCTGTTGCCGCCGAAGTGGACTACTTCCGGCTTGAAAAGAGCAAATACTTCGTGCCCATTTCAGTGAAGATCCCCGGATCGGCGCTGGCCTTCAAGAGCAAGGGATCGAGAGCGGCTACGGAGCTGGATTTTATTGCGGAGGTCTTCGACGCCCGGGGCCGGACCGCAGCAACCGTTCGCGACACGATTCCATTGAAAGTGAATGGAGCGGTCGCGGGCGAGGTAGGCCGCAAGAGTATTCAATACGATACTGGTGTCACCCTGACACCCGGCAGGTACAAACTGCGTTTTGTCGCCCGGGAGAACGGAGAAGGTAAGGTGGGAACATTCCAGTCCTCGTTTACCGTCCCGGATCTCAGCAAGGGGCCAGCTCTGCGGATCAGTTCGGTAATCTACAGCAATCAGCGCCAACCGGTAACCGAACGGGTAGCCGGTGTGAAGAATGATAAGAAGCTGACGGCGGCGAATCCCCTCATCGATGGCAATGGGCAGCAATTGATGCCCGATGTGACCAAGGTGTTCCGGCCCGGTCAAACTCTGTTTGTTTACCTGGAGGTTTACGACCCGGTGATTCCCGACACCCTGCCGGCGAACTTCAGATTCGCCGATGTTCAAACAAGCCTGGCTTTGTACCGCGAAAATAAGAAAGTGTTCGAGACGCCTCCTGTACGTGCCTCCAGGCTGGACGGAAAACGGGAGGGAACGCTACCCGTAAACCTGCAAGCGGCAATCTCAAAGGTCGAACCCGGCCGATACGAATGCCAGGTAAATGTCATAGACGAGTTCGGCCGAAAGTTCGCCTTCCCGCGTACAGGGCTGGCAATCCTAGCTTCTCGATAGGAATGGCTCTGATACCATAACCCTTATGCCTTTCGGTAGCAGGTTCCTAGTAGTAGCGGCCGGGCTGCTGGCGGTCCCGTTAGCCGTGCGTCTGGAAAGACCGGTGGACGTCAAACCACCACTAACGGCAGCTAAGGTCGATCCCCGGGCCGTTCGCCTCGCGAGGTTCTTCTCTAAGCTGCATTGTCCGGTGAAGGATCTGGCGGCGGAATTTGTGCGCGCGGCCGATAAGAACAAACTGGACTGGCGTTTGCTGCCGAGTATCTCTGTTATCGAGTCCGGCGGCGGCAAGGCCTACCGCAACAATAATATTTTCGGATGGGGGAACGGCAATCTGAAGTTTCCCAGCATCAAAGCCGGTTTGCAGGAAGTTGCGTCCAAGCTCGGCCGGAGCCCGCTCTATAAGAACCGGGACTCATTCGGCAAGCTGCGGGTTTATAACCCCGACGAGCAGTATGCTCTCCGGGTGATCGACGTTATGAATCAGATCTAGACTGCGACGGGGGTCGTTATCTCGCGGAGTTGCTCGATTCCGACACGATGGCAGAAATCGCCAAAGCCTTCTCCCGATTTCCGCGTTTCCTTATAGAGCTCAAACAGGGGGCGAAGCCGTTCAGGAATCTGGTCGCGCTTTACGTTTTGGGCGAAAGCTTTGCCAAGCCGGGTTCCGAGCGGGGAGGCGCCCAGGTAGATGGTGTACATGTCGACGCTGGCGCCGACGATTCCGATTTCCGCCGTATAAGGACGGGCACAACCGTTCGGGCACCCCGTGGTCCGCAGATGGACAATCTGGTCGGACAAACCCACTTGGTCGAGTTCGGCCTGAATCTCCGCGACAACTTCCGGCATAATCCGCTCGGATTCCGTGATCGCCTGGCCGCAGGTCGGGAGCGCGGGGCAGGACATGGCGTGGCGGAGGACGGGCGGAAGCTGCTGCGGCTCGAGGACTCCGTATTCGCGGAGCAAGGCTGCCACTGCCGGCCGGTCCTTATCGCTGATTCCGGCCAGATACATGTTCTGCTGTGAGGTGAGGCGGACGCCAGGGCGAAACCGTTCGACTACTTCCCGAATTGCGAAACGAACCCGCCGGTTCTCGTCGAAGTCTTTCACACGGCCCGCGATGACGCGAACTCCAAGAAACCAGACAGAATTGCCGTCGGCGTCGGTACCCTGCCGGTGCCAGCCGAGGTAATCTTCGGAACGAACCCAATCCAGCGGCTTGGGGGGCGCGAGGGTGCGACCGACCCTAGCGTCGAGTTCTGCTTTAAATTTTTCCACTCCCCAGTCGTCCATGACGTACTTCAAACGGGCCATTTTGCGATTCGTCCGGTTGCCGTAATCCCTGTGGATGGTTACGATTGCGGAACAAACCTCCAAAAGCTCTTCCTTTGTTGGACCAATGGAGCAGACGGGATCGGCCAAGCGCGGATGGGAAGTTTTTACACCGGCGCTTTGGCCCATACCCCCTCCTGCCAGGATGGTGTAGCCGACCAGTTGATTGGCTTCGTATTGTGGAACGACTCCAATATCGTTCGAGTAAAGGTCGGTGGTGTTATCACCGGGGAACGCAAAGCCTATTTTGAACTTGCGGGGCAGGTACGTGGGGCCGTATAGCGGTTCGACCTCAGACGGATCAGCAGGAGTTGGGTTCGTATCGTAATGGGCGACTTTTTCGCCGTTCATCCAGACATCAAGGTAGGCCGTCGTCTTCGGCTTCAGCTTGCGAGCCAGGAATTGGACGATGGGCTGGAGTTCGTGCCGCTGCTCGGATTCGAAGGGGGCAGGGC
The DNA here is from genome assembly GCA_035475295.1 of Bryobacteraceae bacterium. Classification (GTDB taxonomy): domain Bacteria; phylum Acidobacteriota; class Terriglobia; order Bryobacterales; family Bryobacteraceae; genus Bog-105. The sequence goes on along the minus strand of DATIMM010000136.1, from coordinate 19,691 downwards.
AGGAGACCACGTTGCGGACCACATCGCCGCAGGCCGCTAGCGTGCCGAGATAATTCTGGTTGACTCCGCGAATCAGCTCCCGGAGGCTCTGCTTCGGAACGTAGTGATACTGAATGTCTTGCCGCGTCGTAATCCGGAGCGACCCGTCGCCCAAGTCGGCGAGGTGGTCGAGCGCCAGATACTGATCGGGGGTTAGCACGCCACCGGGGATGCCGATGCGTACCATGGCCGTGTAGAGCTTCTCGCCCTTCTTACGAAGATCGCGGTCGTCCTGCTGGTAAATTCCGTGAAATTTCAGAACACCGGTTGCCGGCTTGGAAAAAACGGATTCAGAGTTCTCCAATTCTTCAGGGAGGGTTCCCCGAAGGTATTGCGCATTGAGCTTCGCCTGTTCTGCCGCCGGAAGTGGCTTATCGTCCATCTAACTACTAGAGTAAGTCGATAGGGATTAAGAGTCAAAAACTAAAACCCTGTTCACCGGTTAAGAATGCTCTGGGACCGGCGACCCGGACCCACCGGAGCCGGTGGCGGGGGCTCTTCCACGGCAATTTTCTTGGGACGGGCATCGAGGCGCGCCGTGATGAGCTCAGTGCGAACTTTAGCAAACTTAGGCGTCCCGAGTTCGATACCCTGCTCCAGAATGTCGGTCTCGCTGACCTCGTGGGCTACGGGGAGGTACTTCTGGTAATAGTTCTTGAGGCGGTCCAGGACAAGGCGCTGTTTAGAGCGCATCAGAAGGAAAAGTACGAGCTCGCCTGGAACTTTCGAGAGGAGCCAGTATAAAGAGGATGGACGGCTGAATTTGAAGGCAGCCAGTTCCTTTTCCACCTTCGCGGCTCTTGCTTCCAGTTTTCCGATCGCGTCCAGGGTAGCCTTGTCCAGGCCAAGAGATTTGGCGACTTGGCTACGCTCTCTCGGGGTTAACTTTTCGAACAGCAGATAGAAGAACAGGCGCCTCGCCTCCCGCGCGAGGGCGGATTCGGGGCCAAGAGCCAACTGGAGCCTTTGCAGCTTCTGAAAGCCAACCAGATTGAGCTTTGACCCGGTGAGCGCAGGAGAAATCACGCCAAGCAGCTTTTCTTCGTCAAGGGCCTGCAGAATTTCGCCCGCCAGCGGCTCCTGAGCGATTTGCATTAACTCACGATGCAGCGCCTCCTGGGAGATCTTGGAGGGGATATCGGCCTCCAGAGCGTTTTGGTACTGGAGCTGCGTTCGTTCGTCGACCGCGAAGCTGAGGCGGATCTTCAGGCGAATCAGGCGAAAGATGCGCGCCGGGTCGTCGAAGAGTGTATGGCTGCCGACCGCCCGCAGTTCTTTGTTGCGAAGGTCGCCCAAGCCATTCGTGGGATCGAGTAAGAGCCCGCGAGAGCCTTTGCCGAGCGAAAGGGCGATGGCGTTTACGGTGAAGTCGCGGCAGCGGAGATCCTCGTGAATGGTGGAGGGTTGAACCTGCGGCTTCGCTCCCGGACGGGGATATCGCTCCTGATGAGCCGGGGAAATGCTTACGGTGATGTTTTCAGGAAAGCGCAATTCTACCGACTTTCGAGCATCATCGATACTGAGAACTTCCGCGTTGGCATTTTGCGCAATGGACTTGGCGAATTTGACAGTTCCGCCTTCGACAGTAAAATCCAGATCGCGAATGGGGAGACCACCCATCATGTCGCGCATGGCGCCGCCCGTAAGGAACACATTCAATCCCGCCTCTTCGGCGGCATTGGCTACCTTGGACAGCGCCTTATTCTGGCCACTATTCAAGTGGCTGTCGAGCATAAACATGTAGTCGCTCATAGGTTGTCTGAGACTCTCATAAGGACTTCGGGTTTTGTTCGCCTTTTCGTTTTCGGCTGGCTCGGGGATGATGGCGATCCACCGTCTGCCGCAGACGGGAGCGGACCACGTGAGTGTAGAGTTGGGTGGTGCCGATATCGGCGTGGCCGAGCATCGCTTGCAGACTGCGCAGGTCTGCGCCGCCTTCTAAAAGATGCGTAGCAAAAGTGTGGCGCAGGACGTGGGGACTGAGGTTTTTAAAGATCCCAGCTTCCTTTCCGTGGGCGCGCAGCAGTTTCCAAAAGCCCTGGCGGGTCATCCTGGTACCCCGGGCCGTGACAAAGAGGTACGGGCTGACGCGTCCCTTCATCAATTGAGGCCTGCTTTGTCCGCAGTAGTTCTCAATCGACTTCAGGGCGTCTCTACCGACGGGGACAAGGCGTTGCCTGTTGCCTTTGCCCAAAACCCGGACCGTACCTTCGGCGTCGTCCAGGTCCCCCATGCGAAGATTGATCAATTCGCCGACCCGCAAGCCGGTGGCATAGAGCAAATCGAGCATCGCGCGATCCCGAAGACCGGTCGGCGATTGTTCGCTAGGTGAGGCCAACAGGCGCTCCACGCGGGGGGCGTCCAGATACTTCGGGAGGGCGGACTCGATTTTAGGGGCTGCCAAAAGTTCGGTGGGATCTGCCGGGATTTCCCGTTCTTCCGTAAGGTAGCCGAAGAAGCCCTTCAAGGTCGTGATCTGCCGGGCTATGGAGCGATTTGCTAACCCAGACGCACGCAGATGATCCACGTAGGCACGCAAAAAATCGAGGTGGACCGAAGCGAGGTCGGAATCGGCCAGAAAGGCGCCGAAGCGAGTCAGATCCAGACGGTATGACTGGATAGTATTGACGGCCAAGCCCTTTTCGGCACGGCAAAAATGAAGGTAAGAGCGCAATTTTTGATCAAACGGCGGTTTGCCCTTCATTTTGCTAATGATACAATACGGGGCAAATTGTTCATAATAAAGCTGTATTCGCTGGACCCATAGGAGTTTTACCCGGTCCAGGTACCCGTACGCTTTAGATTCTGACTTGTAAGCAGTACCTATTCCCCTTGCCACCCAGCACCAACAAGAGAGTCATCGTATACCGCTTTCATCGCCAGCCGCTTGCCGGAATCGTGAATCCGGCCGATTACCTGCGGGAAAGCCATCTGGAAATGATCACTAACGACGGGAAACTGGAGACGCTGCCCTACCAGGAAGTGAAGGCCGTTTGCTTTGTTGCCGAAGAGGGGAAGGCCAATCTGTTCAGCGAGAGTCCGGTGTTTGAGCGACGGCCCAGGTTGGCGGGGATCTGGGCACGATTCACGTTTTCCGATGGCGACCGGCTGGATGGTATTCTCCCTCACAGTTTGCTCGACTGGCCGGAGCAGGGATACTCGATCACGCCGCCTCGGGCGGGGCCGGGGCGTCAAAGGGTGTTTTTGCCGCGAGCGGCTTTAAGCAGCGCCCAGCTGTTGGGAGTGGTAGGCGCGACCGCGAAAGTGCAGATGCAAATTAAAAAAGGGCCAGCCCGGCCCGATGTAAACCAGATCAATATGTTCGATTTCTAACGGTCCCGGGGAGGGCTGGCGCATCGAGCCCCGGATCAGGAAAATGGAGCGGCTAACGCCACTGCCGCAGCAGTCCCCAAACGTTGTGTCCAGAGGCGCTCCCAGTGGCCAGGTTCAGTTCCGGGATTCCTCCATAGGAGTGCGGCTTCGTCCAGACGGAAGCGAGGCGGCGGAATAACGCCCTGCCAAGCATCCTCGATTAGCTGCCGTGCTCCGTCCACATGGTGGGGCGAGAGGGGGGCACTCAAAGTGAGGTGCGGAAGGTAGTCGAAAAGCTCAGTGTGCGCGAGCGCGCCGGAGTTTAAGCTGTCATGAAGGTCATGGAGACAGGAGGTGCCCTCCCCGATTCCGAGATAGAGTACGTTCGTGCCAGGAAAGCAGCGCACCCCCGAAATTTCTACCTCGAAGGGCGCCGCGCATTGGAGAGTCTCCAGAATGACCTGCGAGGCTAAATCCACCGGAACCAACAGCGGGCGGGGCGGCAACAGAGTGATATGGGCTCTGGTGTTTCCATTAGGGGTCAAATGCTGCCGCAACTGATCGAGCGCTGGCCCCAGCGGATCGGGAACATAACTTACGAGGGCGATACAATCCGCTTCTAGAAATTCCGAGTGCGTGTTCATTCGGATGGAAGTTGATCTGGAAGCCCTACGAGACGGCTTCTCCAGTTGCACCCGCTTCGGGCTTCGCTGCAGGCACAAACCATCCAGCGGGTTCGAAACCGATGTACTTAAGAATCAGTAGCTGTCCATCGGGGGATGACTGCCCCGGAACAGATGGTTCGGTATTTTCGGTATTTATGTGTTCCGGGCAGACTTCCAGCAGGTCGCCTGGACGGAGGCTCCGGCCCGCGGCCTGAAGCTCCCTCCATGCCGCGTAGGGCGTCGCAGCCTCCAGGTCTTCAATCGACTCAAAATCCTTAGGTTTAACGATCGCGAGACCGCTGGTGTGAGGAGCCCAGCGGAAGTTTTCTCTCGGCGTATCCTTCATTCTGTGAATGCGGTAACGCGCCATGCTGTTACAGTTTATCGCGGGCAGCGTTTACAACGGCAGACTTTTCCGCGGAAATCAGCATGTTTTTTTAACAGTCCCCATTCTTTATGCCATTGAAATTCTTTATGAGCCGTCCAAGTTCCAGAAATTCGTCAAAATGGGTTGGCTTCCTAAAGTAATGAAGAATACCAAGAGCGGCGGCTTGTTGCATATCCCGGGCGCTGGTGGAAGAACTCATCATGACCACCCCGACCTGTGAACAGTGGGGCACCTCCCGAATTCTGCGAAGAATTTCGAAGCCGCTGCGCTTGGGCAGGTTGAGGTCCAACAGAACCAAGTCGGGACAGATGGGCTTGGCAGCAGCGAAAAACTGGTCCCAATACGCGAAGGCGGTTTCACCATCGGTGAGGACCTCAAGGTCGGCAAGGACGTCGTGTTCCCGCAACGCCTCCTTGATAAGCCCGACGTCCGCGAGGCTATCTTCAATCAGGACAATGCGGAGCCGCGCGGTATCCGAATGTCCGTTCGTCACTTTCTCGAGCCTTTCATGGCATTGCCACGCTTTCTGTTCCTCCTGCCGGAGCCGTAGCAGGCTTTACGGTAAAGAAGAACGTAGCTCCTCCCATAGGAGAAGGTTCGACCCAAATGCGGCCGCCGTGCTGTTCCACCACGCGCCGGGAGAGGGCGAGCCCCATGCCGAGGCCGCTCGAATCGTCGCGGTGCAGACGCTTAAACAAGCCAAAGATCTGTTCCGAGTACTGCGGGTCGATACCAATCCCGTTATCGGATACCGCAAATAGAATGTCGTTCGTTCGAATAGTGGCGCCTACATGAACCTGAGGAAGAGTGGATACTTTTCGGAACTTCATGGCGTTGCTGAAAAGTTGCTCGAACACGCCACGGAGTTTTGCCGAATCCGCAAGCACAGCAGGAAGGACGTCGTGAGTGATGGTGGCGCCGGTGTCGGCGACGGTGTGTCCCAGTGCGGCAATCGCGTGGTCCACGACAGCGTTGGAATCAGTGGGGCAAAGTACCGGCCGGTCCTCGTGCAAGATAGCAGAATACGAGAGCAGCCCCTGAATCAACGTTTCCATGCGGTCAACGCCGGTGCGAATGAATCCAACGATACTGTCGACGTCCGCGTCAAGTTTATGGTGATAGCGCTTCACGAGCATTTCCGAGTAGGCGGCCACCATCCTTAAGGGTTCCTGCAGGTCGTGGGCAGCCAAGTAGGCGAAGCGCTCCAGCTCTTCGTTGGACCGAGCGAGTTGCTCAGCCCGGAGGCGGAGTTCCTCAGCCTGCCGCCCGTTCTCCACCTGCATGCGCTTTCGTTCGCGCCGTATCTCGCTTTCCTTGAGCTCGCGCTCTACAGCTGCACCGAGCCTGGCCAAGCGATCCTTCATGAGGTAATCGTGGGCTCCGGCGCGCATAGATTGCACGGCCAGGTCCTCTCCGATGCTGCCAGAGACGATGATGAACGGAATATTAAGCTCGAACTGCTGAGTTATCTGAAGGGCCTCAAGCCCCGTGAAGCCCGACATCAAAAAGTCGGAAAGGATCAGATCCCATTGTTGCTCCCGCAGCGCCTGAGTCATTCCATCGGCGGTATCGACGCGCAGATAGAACAGATCGAATCCCGCCTGCTCCAAATGGTCAGCCATCAGCTCCGCGTCATCCGCCGAATCCTCTACAATGAGGGCGCGTAAGGGTGGTCTGCTGGCGTTCATTGGCTATATCCGCGGACCTTCGTTAAACAGAACCCAATAGGCGCCAAGCGATTGCACGGCTTGGACAAACTCGTCGAACTCCACCGGTTTACGAACGTAACTGTTTGCTCCGACTTCGTAGCTTCGATTGATATCTTCTTCTTCGGAAGAAGACGTCAAGACAACGGTCGGAATGTGGCGGGTAGTTGAACGGGAGCGGATTCGGCGCAGCACTTCGAGACCAGAAACTTTTGGCAGCTTGAGATCCAACAGAATCAATTCCGGTAGGCGCGTACTGGAATACGCTGTGGATGATTGAGCTGGAAACAAAAAGTCCAGCGCTTCGGCGCCATCATGGGCGACCACAATCTCGTTCTTCACTCCACCGGTCCGGAGGGCATCGAGCGTTAATTCTTCATCGTCCGGGTTGTCTTCGATAAGCAAGATCAGTTTATTGGTCACCATTGTCTGTGCTGCCCAGTGTAAAGAAAAACGTTGCTCCGCTTCCGAGTTTACCTTCTCCCCAGACGCGCCCCCCGTGACGGTGAGCGATTCGTTGCACAATCGCCAATCCGATGCCAGTGCCTTCGAACTCCTGTGCCGAGTGCAGGCGGTGAAAAGGAGCAAACAATTGGTCAACGTGAGCCATGTCAAAACCAACGCCGGTATCCCTCACAAAGTAGACCGATTCCTTACCGGACAGCGAGCAGCCAAACTCGATTTCAGGGGCACTCGCCTTGCCGGTAAACTTCCAGGCGTTTCCGAGCAGGTTCTCCAGAAGAATGCGCATCAGCCTAGGGTCCGCGAAGGCCTGGACATGTTCCTGAATCATCACACGACCGATGGGACGCTGGTGGGAGGAGGAGAGCTCGGCGACGACTTCACCAGCTATCAAGCTCAGATTAATGTGCTCTCGCCTCAGGAGCGTCCGGCTGATTTGAGACAGATTCAGCAGATCTTCAATGAGCTGGCCCATGCGAACGGTGGCAGCGCTCATGCGTTCGATGTAGTGAATCCCGCGCTGATCCAAGACCCTTCCCGGATAGTCGCGCAGGAGCATGCGCCCGAACCCATCCACACTGCGTAGGGGCGCACGGAGGTCATGCGACACGGAGTAGGAGAAAGCCTCCAACTCCTGATTGGCTTCGGTCAACTGGCGCGTGCGTTCCTGAACTCGGCTTTCCAGAGTCTCATTCAGGCGACGCAAGGCCGACTCGTTTTGCTTCCGTTCCGTAACATCGCGATTGCTCTCGAGGATAAGCTTCCGGCCATTGGGCTCGACGACGAGGCGATGGTGGCTTTCGACAACGATCTGGCGACCACCACGCGTGCTATGTATCAGCTCTCCTGCCCACTGGCCTTCCCGTTCCAAAACGGCTTCGAACTCCCGCAAGGTTAGTGAATGGGATGTCTGGAGGAGTTCATGGCTGATCCTGCCGACGGCTTCGCTGGCAGAGTATCCGTACAACTCTTCAGCCGCGCGGTTCCAGTATTCAATGGATCCGCCAAGTTCCCAAACCAATAATGGTTCCATGGCCTGATCCAGCAAGTCTGCGTGTCTTTGGAGTTGCCGTTCGGCCAGTTTTCGATCGGTTATATCAGTTGTGAGAGCGGCAAGTCCCCGTACGACGCCATCGCTATCACAATCCGGGGTATAGGTAATGTTTACCGTGCGGGTACCAGCCGGGTATCTAACTTCAGCATCGAAACTGACCGCCTTGCAGCTTAACACTGATGCGAGATACGGTTGAATCCTGTCAACGTACTCCGAGCCTAACAGTTCACTGATATGGCGGCCCTGGATGTCCTGCGGAGGGCGTCCAAACCAATCCTGGTAAACGCGATTCACGCGGCGGTAGTACCCGTTCTTGTCAATGTAGGCGACCAAAGCGGGAAGAAGATCCATGATGAACTGGACGTCTCGTTCGCTGTGAAGCAGGGCGGCTCCCTGCCTTTGTAAATAGCTGTTCAGCGAGGCGATGGCGGCGTCGCGTTCGGCCACACTCCGCTTCAAGTGTGCGTTTAGCTCTCGTACTTCCTGCTCCGCCTGGCGGTGGCCCACAATTTCGGCCTGTAGACGGTCATTGGTGGTACGCAGGTCCGCGGCGCTGGGAAGAGTGATGACGCGGGGCGAGAGGCGGATGAGAAGGACTGCGGTGAGCAGCGAGGAAATAGCCGTCACGGCTTTTACCAGAGCATCGAGGCGGTACACCGGATGCCAGAGTGTCCACACGGACAGCAAATGTGTAGTGCCGCAGCTCAGGATGAATAACCCAAATAGCAGGAAAATCCAGGGAAATACCAGATCGCGACGCCGGTGAACAATCTGAATGATGCTGACAGGGATTAGAAAATACGCGAGCGCAATCAAGCTGTCCGACACGGCATGAAGTGCGATCAGATCCGGCAGCCGCAAGCAGACGCTGTGGGGCATGAAGTCAGTGGAAAGGAGATGGCGGAAGAATTGAGTCATAAAAGCTGTCGAACAACGTTCGAAGAGGTCCGGCTTTCGCGAAGTGAAGACTCAATTGGGGAGGAGCATGTTGCACAGGAAAGGCGAATTCCGGGAAGAGTTTCGTAGGTCTGTCACAATTATGGACGACAGTTCTGAACTCTTTTAGATGAAACGTTATTGGCCTTTAGCCTTAGTTGTCTTAGTATTGGCAGGTTTGTTGTGGTGGGCGTTGGGAGGATCGAGAGGGGCGCCCGGTGTTCACTTCGCCCAGGTGCGGCACTTAACAATTGAAAGTACAGTTCCGACAAACGGCAGAGTGGAGCCGGTGGAATGGGGAGCCGCACGGGCAGAGATAGCGGGGGTTGTTAAAGGCATCGGGATACAACGCGGCCAGCATGTGGTGAAGGGCGAGCCTCTGGTAACGCTGGATACTTCGGCAGCACAATCAGAGCTGGCTGCGGCGTTGGCGAAACAACAAGAGGCACGCACCGAGGCGGCAAACCTGGCACAGGGAGGCAGGGAGGCGCAGGTAAGCAGCTTGCGCGACTCGATTCGAAGCGCGGAGGCCGCGGTAAAAGTGGCACAGCGCAGCTATGACTCCCTGTCGCGACTGGCGAAGCAACAGGCGGCGACCAGGCAGCAGGTATTGGATGCAGCCGATGCGTTGACGCGCGCGAAGATGCAACTCGCGGCTTATCAGGATCAGTTGCGGACGTTAGTGACCCGCGGTGACATCACGGTTGCTGAAGCAAAAGCAAAAGACGCAACCGCTGCCGTGACTTTGGCCCAGCACAGGATCGACCTAGCCACAGTGAGGGCACCCCTGGCGGGCACGGTGTATCAGTTTGATCTAAAGGTAGGAGCGTATATGCAGCCTGGGCAACTGGTGGCCGAGATCGGAGATCTGGACCAGGTGAAGGTGATTGTTTATGTGGATGAACCGGACTTAGGGCGCGTGAAGAAAGGAATGCCCGTGAACTTCACATGGGAGGCGCGACCCGGACAGCACTGGTGGGGACGCGTTGAGAAACTACCCACGCAGATTGTTCCTTTAGACACGCGACGAGTGGGTGAGGTGACGACCATCGTAGATAATCCAAACCACGAGTTGCTTCCTGGCGTGACGGTGAACGCAACGGTGATCTCGGCGGTAGAAAAGGATGTGGTTGCAATGCCGAAACAGGCGCTCAACAGGCTGCGAGGCAGTGAGGGTGTCTACAAGTTGTCAGGCGACAGGCTCGTTTGGACACCGGTGAAGACGGGCGTCAGTGACATCAATAACGTGCAGATTCTTTCCGGGCTGGGACCGGGAGATCGCGTGGCGCTGCCGGGCGATACGGAGTTGAAATCCGGGATGACCGTCAGGGTGTTGGAGTGAACCGGGGAAGCAGTTTCCATTTTGTGCTGTGCTGGCTTCAAGCGATCACTTCTTAGGGGCTGAACTCGACTTTCCACGATGCCTGGCCCGAGCATCGCTTTTGATCGTGTCAAATCGAATGTAAGCGGCGGCTGCACGGAGCCGCACCGCCTGGTTGTCGTCATTAATCAGGCGAGCAATGTCCGGCTGTAAGGCAGGGTTGTTCCGCAACGCAAGCGCATGAACGGCGGCAGCCCTCACGGACCAATCGCGATCCGAGAGCGCGCGTCGAAGTGCTTGTAACGTGTCCTGGCGCATGTCCCTGCTCAGCAAAAGGGCGACGCTGGCCCGCCCGGACACTCCGGGGTCGGAAAGCAACTGTTGTAGCGAGGCAAGTCCGACTCCCAACCCCGGTACTGGCGCAAATCCGATGCCCTGGCGCAATGCAAACAGGACTGTGGAGCGCGGCGTATGCATCATGCGCAAGCCCTCCCGCATCTCTTTCGTCAAAAAGCCAGAGGACGATTTCGTCTCTCCGCTCAGGACGGAAAGCAAGGCCTGCTTACCGGCGGGATCACCCAGTTCGAATAGGGCTTTGGCTGCGGCGAAACTCACCTCCGGTACCTGGCCGTGGAGGGCTTGCCGCAGGGCGGCGATCGTTTGTTTGCTCCTGAGGTCCTCCATGCTCGCAACTGCCGCCAGGCGCACCTCGACGTCTTTGTCGGTAACCATCGATTCAAGCTTCGAAAGGAAAGGCTCTCGCGAAGCCGCCAGGCTCAATGCAATGACTGCTTGCTTGCGAGTATCCGGGTTGCCGGAATTCAAGGCATCCTGCAGAGCGGCCCGTGACTGTTGCCGGAAATGGGCCGGCGTTTGAGCAAGCGCAATCGCCGCCAGACCAGTCATCAATAGCAGGAGCTTTGTCACGGTGCTTTCCCGTCGTGACGTAGGCAGGCCGGTTCTATCAGTCGGGCCACGAAAGAATTTGTTTTCTCTAAGCATTCACGCCGGTGTGGAGAATTTCTCCTCCCGGCGCGAGAACGCGATGGAGTTCGGTGGCAATGAGCGACAACAGCGATTCCATGTGAGGAGGAACAAGGATTTTCGTGAAGTAAGCTTCGCGCCACGGAATCTGCTCTGGCGAGGCGTCCAGGAACATGACGTTGTCGAAATCGGCCATGGAGCGGCGAGCCTGGTCAACCTCATCCCGGGTTCCCAGCGCGACCAGAACACCGTTCATCAACACGCGCGCGATCGCGGCAAGATCGGCCCGCGAGGGAATGGCGAGCAGCAGGACGCGGTCATCGGCGCGAAAGGGAGCCATCAGGCGGGGTTGACGAGTTCGCCGTTTGTGCTGCCGTGGATAACGGCCAGGGCGTCGGCCTCAGTGAACTCCTGAGTCTTGGCCGAGTGATTCATCGAGCAGAACTTTGGCCCGCACATCGAGCAGAAGGCCGCGTCCTTAAAGCCTTCCTCGGGAAGCGTTTCGTCGTGATAGGCGCGGGCGGTTTCGGGATCGAGCGAGAGATCGAATTGGCGATTCCAATCGAAGTTGAAGCGCGCGCGGGAAAGCTCGTCGTCGCGGTCCCGGGCCCCTTTGCGATGGCGGGCGACATCGGCGGCGTGGGCGGCGATCTTGTAGGCGATGATGCCTTGCTTCACGTCTTCACGATTGGGCAAGCCGAGATGCTCCTTGGGCGTGACGTAGCAGAGCATGGAAGCTCCGTGCCAGCCGATCATCGCGGCGCCAATCGCTGAGGTGATGTGGTCGTAGCCAGGGGCGATGTCGGTAACGAGTGGTCCGAGAGTATAGAAAGGCGCTTCGTAGCACATCTCGCGCTCTTTCCGGACTTGTAATTCGATTTGATCGAGTGGAATGTGGCCGGGGCCTTCAATCATCACTTGAACGTCGTATTCCCAAGCCTTCTTCGTGAGCTCGCCCAGGGTTTTCAATTCTGCAAATTGCGCGGCATCGCTCGCGTCAGCCAGACAGCCGGGGCGCAGACCGTCGCCTAAGGAAAAGCTGACGTCATGCTTCTGGAAAATCTTGCAGATTTGATCGAAGTGTTCGTAAAGCAGATTCTGCTTGTGGTTTTTTACCATCCATTCGGCCAGGATGGCTCCGCCACGGCTGACGATACCGGTGATGCGGTTTCTTGTGAGCGGGACATATTGCACCAGTACACCGGCATGAATGGTCATGTAGTCTACGCCTTGCTCGGCCTGCTCCTCGATGACCTCCAGCATGACGTTGATATTGAGATCCTCTACGCGGCGAACGCGGCTGAGCGCTTCGTAAATAGGCACGGTGCCGATAGGTACGGGAGACGCATCGATAATGGCCTGGCGGATGCGCGGAATATCGCCGCCGGTGGAAAGATCCATGACGGTGTCGGCGCCGTACTTGACGGAGTAGGCTAGCTTTTCTAATTCCTCATCGATATTCGAGGTTGTGGAGGAGTTTCCAATGTTGGCGTTGATCTTGCACTTGGACGCCACGCCGATACACATGGGCTCCAGGCCTTTGTGATGGATGTTTGCGGGGATAATCAACCGGCCGCGGGCGATTTCATCTCGGATCAGTTCGGGCGCTAAATTTTCCCGCTGGGCGACATACTGCATTTCGCCAGTAATCTGGCCTTTACGGGCGTAATGAAGCTGGGTCCGGATTTCGTCTTGCTCGCGAGGGGCAATCCACTCAGTGCGATTCATCCTTAGATTATATGTGTTGAACCCCGAGCCGAGTAGAGCCTGTATTTTCCCGGTCGGATACAACCGCGTCGCCCAGATAGCGCTTCAAGGCCGAGTGCTTCCCGACGTTGAAACGGGCGTTCGTCTTCGCAAGAAGAAATACGGACACTATGATGGTAGGGTATCGTTAAATTTAATTAACTCGTGCGCTTGCTGTTTAGCAGGGAGATGTTGAACGCGATGCGTCGTGAAGTTTTCGAGTAAGATGCCTAGCGAACTAAAGACCGAGAATCTAAATTGGACGAGCCTGCAGGGAACGATGCTTGGGGGCGCGTATTTTCTGGAACGGCTCACGAGCGCCGATGAAAACACCGCTAGCTTTAAGACTCGAATGGGAGGCGAGGGATCGTCCACCGCCGTAGTCAGGCTGGTGAAAGCCAGAGCGGAAACAGCGGACCAGCAGGTTCAAATCTGGCAGACGGTCAAAAAGGGAGGACACCCGAATCTCCTGCCGATTTGGGGAGCCGGGCACGTACAGATCGAAGGCCACGATGTGATTTACGTGGTGGTCCAGACCCCGGATGAAAAGCTGGCGGCAGTGCTTCGGGAAAGGCCATTGGAACCGGCCGAAGCGGGCGAGATTCTGGTGAGCATGGTGGGCGCGCTTGGGCATTTACACGCCCACTGTCTTGTCCACGGCAATGTGTCGCCGGAGCAGATCTTGGGCGTGGGTGAGACTGTCAAACTTTCCACCGAAGGGGTGCGCAGGATTGGCTCGGCCGCCCTGGTGGAGTTTGACAAACCGAAGTACCGGGCCCCGGAGACCGTGGATGGAAATGCCACTCCGGCCGCCGACATCTGGTGTTTAGGGGCGAGCCTGGTGGAGGTGCTAACGCAGCGACCGCCATTCGAAAACCCCATCGAGGAAGCAGGTAAACTGCCGGCTCCTTTCCATGAGATTGCACAGAGTTGTCTGCGGCCCGAGCCCGAGGCCAGAGGCACACTGGCACACATCCTCCATTTGTACGAAGGGCGTGTCGCACCGGTTTCCCAGGAGGAGCCGGCATCGAACCAGACTCTTGCGGAAGCGCCGAGCGGGGATTCCACTGCTGCTGAGCCTGCGGCACCGGTAGAGGAAGAAGTTCCGGCGGCCGCAGCGAGTGTGTCGGGGCCGATTTCGATTTCTTCCCCCGGGTTTGTGATGGACACGGACGTTCCCCCGGCGGAGGTCCACGAGCTTCCGATCTTCGCGCCCGCACCGCCGCAAGCTGCTTCGGGAGACATAGGCGATGTGCCGGTATGGCAGTCCGAGCCCGAAACCCCTGTTCCGTCACCCGATGCGTCTGCGCAACAAGCGGTGGAGCGGGCGAAGCGGCGTGCATGGGCATTCGTCGCAATCGCGCTCGCGATTTTGCTGGCAGTGGTTTGGCTATTAGGCCCTCGGTCCGCGAATCGTGCTGCCAGGCATCCAACGGCGCAGACCTCCGCCCAAACGAGCGACAAGCATGGGCAAACGATGACGCTGCCGGCGGCCGGGCAGAGCGAAGCTCCCAGTGCGCCGCCTGTCACCCAGAGTGCGCCGCCACCGGCAGCTAGAACATCCGCGGTCCATCTGGAAGCCTCCTCTGCGTTGAAGGGAACGCCGAAGTCGTCCCCGGCAGGCCGCGGACAGATCTGGAGAGTAATTCTTTATACCTACAATCGCGAGGCAGACGCAGAAAAGCGCGCGGCAATGATCAACCGGAACCATCCGGACTTTCATGCCGAAGTGTTTGCGCCAAAGGGCGAGGGTAAGCCGCCGTTTCTGGTTGCGATTGGCGGCGCAATGGATCGGGATCATGCACTCCAGGTGCACCGGGAAGCGCTTCGATCGGGGTTGCCGCGCGACGCGTATCTGCAGAACTATAGCCGCTAACCTGCGTCTCGCCCTTGCCCCATACCGTCTGACGCCCGACTCCGGTCCAGCGGCTCGCTTGCAGGTAGGGAATAAGGCTGTCGAGATCACCTTCATATTCGGCAAACCCGATGAAGCCGCCGAGAGGATGGACTTGACCAGTGCGACTGCTCCGGCGTTCCTTTCGGCAGTAGCGCAGCTTGTATTCCTTCAAGGTGATTCGACGAGCGTTCTTTTGCAATGCCGAGAAGTCGATATTCAGTGGCTCATCGCCATAAAGCGCCTGAAGTGTGGCCAAGCGGCTGCAAGCGCGGGTGAGCAGAATTTCGAAAAGCGGCTGTTCGGTCACGGAGCCGCCGTGTTTTAGTTCAGTCGGGCTCAGGAACTCCACCCGGGCGTGCGTGGCTCCGGCCGCGAGTGGGTCGAGCGAGAGAACTACCGGCGAGGGACCGTCCACCCGCTCCAGAACAGCCCGGCTCCGGTGACCTCCGAAGCCGCTAGTTTCGAACTGGGAGAAGGCCTCCTGGATGTGCTCCACGATCCGCTTCCCCAGTGTGAAGAGGTGAAGGTCTACGTGGAACAGTTCCCCGGGGCGCAACGATAGGCCGTCCAGGTGCCGGGTTCGAAATACGAAGGGGCGCGGAGGATTGGCGAGTCCACTCGGACCATGATGAGCTACTGGAGCAAAGATCTGGTCGAACGGAAATTCCGAGGCGGCTTCGCCGTAGTTTGTACCTGTACTTGCGAAGCGATCTGCGTTCCGGGGGAGTAAGTTGCCCAGAGCTCCCCGGAAGATATTGGCCGACAGCAGGGCGGGGAAGCGAACGGCGTCGTAGAGGCGGAAATGAAAGCGGATTGGATAAACGCGGAAATCCAGGCGATTCGTGCGCCTTACGCACCCGCAGGCGCAGGATTAGTTTGTGCCGGAGGCGCGCCGCCTTCCGGCAGCTTCACCAGCATCTGTTCCTTACGGTAAATCAATGTCGACGTGTTATAGCTGGCAAGCTCAAATCCGTGTCCATGCGTGATGGCATCAGTGGGGCAGGCCTCCACACAGTAGCCACAGAATATGCAGCGGTTGTAGTCGATATTGTAGACGCTTGCATAGCGTTCGCTGCCGCTGATGCGGAGTTCGTCCGTGTTCTCCGCTGCTTCAATATAGATACACTGGACGGGGCATGCGGCCGCACAGAGAAAGCAGGCCACACACTTTTCCAGGCCATTCTCATCCCGCTGAAGAACGTGGGCGCCGCGGTACCGCTCCTCTAAATTGGCGGGAGCGTCAGGGTACTCCTCCGTGATGGTAGGAGACATCATCTCCTTGAGCGTGATGCCCATCCCTTTGGCGATTGCCGCTGCGGAACCTAAAACTTCACCTATGTTCGCCATTCTTTCTTCAGAGTAACTCAATGGCTGAGAAGATCGATGGTGGCGCTATGACGCTGAGGAGTTTCCGTTTCCCGTGGGCTCGTTACTGTGCTCAGGACCATGTTCGCCGTCCTCTTGACTTCTTACAAACTCGAGGATGTCGAAACGCTTCACCTCGCGTTCAGGATAAAAGCTGTTGATCGCATCTTGCTCGCTATTAAAGATCTCAAACACTCCGGTGAGCTTCGTGAGAACCATCAGTTCCAGATGGCGTTCCGACAGATGGACCAGTTTCAGAGCCCCGCCTGCGCTCTCCACGCTCGTATGGACGAGCACCAACGTACCCAGCCCTGAACTATCAATAGTGCTCACCTGCCGCAAGTTGAGTACCTGCCGGAGGTTTCCGCAGTTAATGTTCCCAGTTATGGTCTCTTGCACATCCATGAGATTATTACCTAAAACCAAGCGGCCTTCCATCTCCAAAATGAGAATTCCATCCACTTCCCGCTGCTGAATTTTAAGACTCATCGGCCCCCCTACTATAGCCTGATGCAGCAGGAGTGTGGTTAGATGAAAAGAGCCGGATTACATGTTGGCAAGAACCGTTGCATTCTAACGAGAAAAAGGGCTACTCTTAGGGGGTACACCGTAGATTTCTGAGGCAGCGTAGTTTTGGGCCAGCCTCGCGGTAAATTGAAATCTGCAGAATTGCGGGAAGGGGAAACAGTTGCCAGTGCTAGCTATTCCAGCTTTGTTGCAGGCGCAGGTGCCGTCGGTTGGGATTAATGATATCACCGACATTTTTAAGCCGTTAGGCACACAGGCCGAGCTTGACAAGGCCGCGGCACTCTTGGTGTGTTACGTCTGCCTGGGAATTTTTCTGGTGGTAGGCGGCCTGATAGCGTACGCGATTTTTCGCTACCGCCGCGATCCCAATGACAATACACATCAGGAACCGGCACAGGTTTATGGAAGTAATCAGATTGAGATTGCCTGGACTGTTATTCCGATCCTGATTGTTTTCACCCTGACAGGCGTTACGGCGCGCATTATTGCTGCTTCACAGGATGCGAAGTTACCGAAAACGGCTCTAAAGGTGACGGTGATAGGGCATCAGTGGTGGTGGGAGTACCGCTATCCGGATTTGGGAATTGTCACGGCAAACGAATTACACATCCCGGTTTCGGATCGTTCGGAGGCGAACGCAGTGTATATCACTGAACAGAGCGTCGACGTAGCTCACAGCTTCTGGGTACCCCAACTCTCTGGAAAGACGGACGTTATTCCAAACCGCGACAATCACCTCTGGATTGACGCTCACCAGCCCGGCCTTTATCTGGGCAACTGCACAGAGTATTGCGGTACACAGCACGCCAACATGTTGATTCGTGTAATAGCGCAGCCGAAAGCTGAGTTTGACAAATGGGTAGAGAACGAGAGACGAGCGGCGGTTGGCTCTGGTGGAGAGAACGCCCTAGAAGCGGCGGCTCAGGCGGGGGCGTCGGGAGCACCCATGCTGCAGAATGCGTCGCTGAACACCAACGCTCAACAGCCCCAGGCTAACAGCGCGGGTACGAAATTGGTCCAAGATAAGCTTGTGTTCGAATCCCTGGCCTGTGTGAATTGCCACACCGTTAAGGGCACTCCCGCTATTGGAAAGTTTGGTCCCGATCTCACGCACCTGGCCAGCAGGAGCACGATCGCAGCGGGCATGATTCCCAACACAACGGCCGATCTGCGGGCCTGGGTGGACGACCCGCAGACGGTAAAGCCGGGTTGTCTGATGCCCAGCATGAAACTGACCGACAAGCAACTGGACCAGGTCGTAGAGTACCTGCAGTCGTTGAAGTAAATCTGGAGAGCAATAACTTACATGGCATCCATCGACTATCCCTTGCAGCATCCCATTACCCACGAGAAACACATGTCGTTCTCGGAATGGCTTTTCTCGTGGATCACCACGGTAGACCATAAGCGGTTGGGGATCATGTACATGACCACGGCGATCATTTTCCTTGCGATCGCTGGCCTTATGGCGACCGTGATCCGGCTTCAACTGGCGGTTCCCGCCAACCATCTGGTAGATCCCGATACCTTCAACCGGCTGTTCACCATGCACGGCACGACCATGGTGTTCTTCGTGGGCATGCCGATTGTGGCGGGAATGTCAAACTTCCTGGTGCCGATTATGGTGGGAGCCCGCGACATGGCTTTCCCGCGGCTAAATGCATTCGGTTACTGGATTTTTCTATTCGGTGGGATTCTGCTGTACTCCAGCTACGTTATTGGCGACGGGCTGCAAGGCGCCGGCTCCGCGCCGGACGTGGGTTGGTTTGCCTATGCTCCGCTGACGGAACGGGCGTTTTCGCGAGGAGCAAGTACCGACTTTTGGACCCTGGGCATTTTAATCGCCGGTTTAGGCAGCCTGGCCAGCGCGGTCAATGTCATTGCGACCTGTATATCCCTGCGTTGCCCAGGAATGACGCTGATCAGAATGCCACTGTTTGTGTGGCTGATGTTTGTGGACGCGTTCATCATTATTCTGGCACTTCCGCCACTGACGGCAGCCCAGGTGATGCTGCTGATGGATCGGTACCTAGGTGCCCATTTCTTTGACACCCAGGCGGGTGGGTCCGCACTTCTGTGGCAGCATTTCTTCTGGATCTTCGGACACCCCGAGGTTTACATCCTGGTCTTCCCGGCCTTCGCCACGGTCTCCGAAATCATTCCGGTGTTTTCCCGGAAGCCGATCTTCGGGCGGGCTGCCATGGTGGGAGCGACGATTGCCATCGGATTCATTAGCTTTGGAGTCTGGGCACACCACATGTTTGCGGTCGGAATGACTTCGGTATCGAATACATTTTTCGCCGCTTCCACGATGATTATCGCGGTACCCACAGGGGTCAAGATTTTTAACTGGACCGCGACGATGTACGGCGGCAAGCTTCGCATGGACACGCCGATGCTTTTCTGCCTCGCATTTTTGTTTCAGTTCCTGGTAGCTGGATTGACGGGCGTAATGCTGGGAATGGTGCCTTTCGATTGGCAGTTGACTGATAGCTACTTTGTCGTCGGCCATTTCCACTTTGTACTGGTGGGGGGAATAGTCTTCGCTGTGTTTGGCGGGATTTATTACTGGTTCCCGAAGGCATTCGGAAAGATGCTGAACGAAAAACTCGGCAAATTACATTTCTGGTTATTTGTTGTCGGCTTCAACGTGACGTTCATACCGATGCACTTTGTGGGCTTTACAGGTATGCCGAGACGAGTTTATACGTACGCTCCGGGGCGTGGTTGGGAATTCTGGAATATGGTCGAAACCATCGGCGTTCTCTTCCAAGCACTTTCTATCCTCACGTTTCTCGTGAACGTGGTGTACTCGCTTCGGTCGGGCCAGGAAGCCGGAGACGATCCATGGGACGGCTGGACACTGGAGTGGACCACCAGTTCTCCACCGCCTGAATACAACTTCGAAAAGCTTCCGGTAGTTCGTAGCAGCCGGCCCCTTTGGGATCTGAAGCATCCGCAAGATCCTGATTGGAAGTACGAATAGGCGTAACAATTACAATGGCATCGATCAGCACAAACCTACCCGCGTCAGCGGCAACGATGGAGCGTGAGTGGAAGCTCCCGGATAAAGGAACCGTGGGAATTATCTCCCTGATCCTTACGGAATCGGCGCTCTTCACCATCTTTGTTGTTGCTTACATCTACTACATCGGCAGGAACTTAAACGGTCCGTACCCAAAGGACGTTTTAGAGTATCCGATTCTTGCGTCCATTTGCCTGTTCTCGAGCAGCGGAACGATCGTGGCTGCGGAACGCGCCCTGCATAAGGGCGTCATGAATCGCTTC
>DATIMM010000135.1:0-29069 GCA_035475295.1 Bryobacteraceae bacterium | reverse complement strand
GTGGGCAATGGTGATCCGGGTTGCGTGTACTCCGGCACAGGATGGACCACTTTAGCCGCTAACAACTACTGGCGCGGCTTCGGCCGTGAAACCGCAACCGCCGGCGATAGCGTGACCGTGACTTACAGTTGCGCCCAGATGCACGACATCTATCTTGGAACGTCACTCTTTAACAATCGGGGAATCGTGAGCGCGAGCTTGGATGGCGCGACTCTATCGAATCTTGATTGCTTTTTGGACGTGAGCTCCGAGGTTGTTACACGAAGGATACTGCAAAAGGCAGTAACAGCCGGTACCCATACCATCACACTGACGGTGCTTGCTCCGGGACAGAACGGCAAGTCTCTCGGTTGTCAATTCCTTTTCGACTATATTGAAGCAGCGATTCCGTCGGGTATTCCGGATGCCCCTGTTACCTACCCGAATGTAAGCGCCGCTCTCGACTTTGATACGGATGCCACTTACAAAGTCAGCCCGCAGCGCCTGCTCTGGCATCTGAAGAAGCTCGGACTCGCCGGGCAAATGAACGAATATCTGGGCGTTTACTGGTGGAACCAGCGCAAGAGAGTGAACGCCACGTGGAAATCCGCAGTTGTTACCTTTAGCGGGGAGTGGACGGCAGGCGATGCCGCAACCATCACGATTGGAGGCTTTCCGTTCTTGAAAGCGGTGACCCAATGGGATACGCCCGACACGATCGCCGCACATTTCACCTACTACATCAATTCCGCCAGTGTCTCGATGTGGGCGGAAAAGACAGGAACGGGGCAAGCAACCATTCACGCCCGGACGCCAAACTGGCACGATACGCTCGATGTATCTGCGACATCGGCTGCCGGAAAAGTTGGGTGTACCGGGAGTCTGGATCTTGGATCAGACGGCATCTGGGAGATCGACACCAGCGCCGCAAATCCGATCAACTATCCAGTGACGGAATGGCATACGGATCTCTTCAAGGAAGTCGCCGCAGCCGGGATGCTGATTACAACCTCCTTTTCGATGGAGTTGGTGAATCCTCCCGACGACGCTACTGTCGACAATTGCTGGAAGGCGCGCTTCTATGACGGTACACCGGTCGATACCGCAACCGATTTCAACGGCATTCTTTCCTCACAGTGTGCGCCGGTGATCAACCTCACGAACTTGCAGAAAGCTGTTTACACGCAGATGGCCGGTCTGCAGAGTGCAGCAGGATTAACTCCCTGGTTGCAGTTCGGTGAATTTTTGTGGTGGTACTTCTGCGCGAACCAAAGGCAAAACGTTCCGATCGGATACGCAGCATACACGAGCCCGATATCTATCGGTCTGGCGAACTCGCATGGACTGGCTTCAGGAGATCGAGTAGTCGTTTCGGGAGTGCAGGGTATGACCAGCGCCAATGGAACCTGGGCAGTCACCGTTACCGACGATACGCATTTCACGCTGGACGGATCGAGCGCAAATGGAGACTGGGTGATCGGCAGCGGAACCGTCTCGGGTGGATCGATGGGCTTCTATGATCCCGTCACGGCCGCAGCAGCGATTGCGGCTCTCGGCAGGCCCCTTTACAAATTCACCTGCCAGGATGATGATCCAACCGTGAACGGCGGCGCAGACGCAAACTTTCTTGCTGGGCGGTTGAAGGCCCACGTAGATGCCATTCGGACAGCAGTACTCTCGGCGTACCCGGACGCCAAATTCGAACTGCTCTATCCGAACGACGTGAACAATTCCGTCTGCTACGTGAATGCTCACAATCCGTATCCGCAAGGCGGACGGCTGAACGCGGCGGTGAATCTGCCTGTCCAGTGGCGGACCAAAACAGGCAGCGGACTCGACCGCTTCAAGGTGGAAGCCCTCAGTTGGGGCGCCACCTACCGGAACCTCGACCTGGCGACTCAGGCCGTAGTGTTCGCCTGTAGCGGTGCGATGTCCTGGGCTCCAGCGGATGCGGCGTATCTGATTCCGTGGTTTAACGGTGCCTGTCCGTGGTCTTCGGAACTTCAATTAGCAGCCAGTTCCGGAGTTGGACTGATCAACTTCTGGGCCTACGACCATCTTGCTTTGATGTCCTGGCCCGTTCCGTTTCCAACTCCGGTTCGGCGATCGCTTTTCGCAGGCTGACAACACGCATTAAGTGCTATGTTGCGCTCACCAGTTGCCCTGCTTCACGGGGCTGATTGAAAGGGGAACGAAGCGCGCTGATCAACGCGGCCAGATAAAAGAGGCCGCCGATCACGAGCGTCATCTGCAGCCCCAGGTAGATGGCAAGAAACATCGCGGCCGCGGAGCCCATCACGCTGGAGGCGGCGTTGATGGCCCAGGCCCACCGGACAGAAGCCGGCATGATTCGTTCCACCAACGCGAGGCCGGTCGGGAAGGGCATACCCATCGCAAAGCCTACGGGACTGATGAGAGCCACCGAGATGAGTACCTTTATCGCGAAGGGCAGGGCAACGCCGCCCTCCGAGATTGGCGTGATGATGAACGACAACAGAATGATGGCGCCCACGATAAGAAGCATCACTCCGCTCAAACGAGCCAGATCTCCATGGATCAAGCGCTTGCTCGCGAAGCTGCCCAGACCGCTCGATAACAGCATAGAGAAGATGATGACCGTGAGCGCATAAGTGGGATGGCCGAGGAACAACACAAACTTCTGAATGAGCGAGACCTGAATCAGAATGTATCCCACGCCGATGCAGACGAAAAAGAGCAAAGCCTGTAGATGGCCTGGACTGGCCGGGAGACGGTGGCCCAGCAGCAGCGGTGGGAGAGATAGGATGACGAGGGTGGCGATGATGCTGATGCCGACCAGGCCGAACAGCAGCGGAATCGCGCTGTTCACTTTATAGTCGGCGCTCTGGCGGGAGGCCTGCGTGATGAAGTTCCAGAGATCGCGAGCCTGGACCGTGTAGAAAAAGAACGGGCGGTTGTCGCTGACCGGACGGACATCGAAATCGTAGGAATCGTAGAAACGATTCAGGTCGCGCGAAAGCAGCATGTCGCGGAAGGCGCTCGGCGTGGCGGTGCCCGGCACGTAAACGAGCTGCATCTTCCCGATTGCGGCAGCGTTTTGTACGCGTGCGATATCGGCGGAGCTGAACGGGTGGCGGGCGACGAGGATGGTATCCTGCGCGCCCCAGCCATTTAAGTTTTCGCCGTTTTCCCGAACAACGATTACGTTTCGCGCGGGGTTCGTTTCTCCAAGCTGCTTCAAGGCAGCGTCGGCGAGGGAAACCACACGGAGAGACTCGCGGGGCGGCTTGAATCCCCACCGGGTGAATGCCATCAGACCGTCGTCGGTGAGATGAGACAAGTAATCGACAAAGGCGTTGGTCGTGTAAAGGTTGTTTTCCGAGAGAGCGAAGGCGCCGGCGGCGGTTGATGCCCAGGTGTCGACCAGTGTGGCCTGCAGCACTTGATAGCGTTGTTGGGATCGCCGGATGAACGCACGGCCATCCTCCACTTCGATCTTGATCTCGGGCCGAAGATATAAGCCGTTTGTGTACTGCGGAAATTTTTTCCGCATGATGACGTTGGCGATGATGGGATTGATCTCGACGCCGGTGATGTCTTTGCTGCCGGAGGCCAGAGCACGGGCCACGTCCCAACCTCCGCCCGGGCCAATGATCACGGTCTTCGCCGCAGGCCGCAATAGGTAAGGAAATCCGGGTCCGCGATAGGCCAGATCGAAGCGCTGCTCATCTGTAAGATGATCGAAGTCCAGATTGGCGAGGTAGGTGTTGGCGTCGGCATCGATGACAATCACCCTGGCTCCATCCGGCTGACGCTTCAAGGCAATGCGGGAAAAACTGTTCCAGCGTACAAACTCCTCGTTCTTGATCTGCTGCCCCTTTGCAAACTTCACATCGATGAGGAAGAACCGGTAGTTATAAGTGATCAAGGCGACCAGTGCCAGGCCCAAAAGGACGCTCAGCGCCCGCCCGCGCCCCGTGCCCGCCAGGTGAAACCAGACGGCGGCCGAAACGGCAAATAGTACCGCAGCTACCAGAATGGTGTTCGGGCCACCCAGGAGGTTCAGGAGAGGCACCAGTAAGGCGCAGCCGCCGGCGGCTCCCATCAGATCGAAGAAATACACGCGGTTGACACGCTCAATTGTTTCGGCAACTGCCAGCGAGATAATCGTGCCGGAGAACAGAAACGGGACCGCGGCCACGAAGTACGCGGCCAGTAGTTCCGATGTCGTCATGTGCCCGGTGCGGGCCAGCAAGAACCAGAGACACAGAACAATAGCAACGGCGTTCGAGGCGGCCAGGATTCCCAGCTTGAAATACAGGGACATCTTGCCCCAACCCGCGACCACGTACGAGAAGACGCCGCCCGCCCCCAAGCCGAACAGAGCGATGGAGATTGCAAGAAAAGCGAAGTGATAGTAGTAGATTACCGAGAAAACTCGCGTAAGTGAGAGCTCCAGCAGGAGCGAGGCCAGAGAGGTGGCAGCGACGCCAAAGTAGATCTGCGGCCAATTGCCACGCCATCGGGAGGGGGCGGCGCCGTCTCGGAGGGGATTCAAAGTGGACAACTTTCTATGGTAGTGGACGTTTGGCTAAATGCAAGGTTGCATGCAAGGCCGGCGGGTGACGTTTCAGGCCTCGCGGAGAAATGCGGCGATGTGCTCCGCGATCCTGGTGCTGCGTTCCCGTCGCCGTAGGGATTGTGCAGTCGCGCCATACGGTCGTATTCCGATCTGTTTTCCAATAGGAGCGTGGTTTCGGCCACAATTTTATCGGGATCCGATCCAACCAGCTTCACAGTGCCGGCCGCGACCGCCTCCGGACGCTCTGTTTTGTCGCGCAACACCAGAATCGGCTTGCCGAGCGAAGGGCCTTCTTCCTGTATGCCACCCGAATCCGTAATGAGCAGATAAGCCTGTTGCAGCAGGTCGACAAAAGGGACGTATTCGAGGGGCGGCAGCAGCAGCACGTTGGGCATGCACCCCAGTTCGCCGTGGACGATCGCCTGCACCGCCGGATTCGGATGAACGGGCCACACCACCTGGACATCACTGCGGGCGGCGAGGTCCTGAATGGCCCTGCATATAGCGCGCAAGCCCTCGCCGAAACTTTCCCGGCGGTGAGCGGTGACGACGACCAGCTTCTTACGGCCATTGAGCGGAAACGAAACGCCGGCAAGCTTCCCTGCCCGGAGGTTATCGCTCACCGACAGCACCGCATCGATTCCGGTGTTACCGGTGATATGTATCGATTCGGGCGCAGCCCCTTCGCGCCTCAGGTTTTCGGCCGCTTCCCCGGTCGGGGCAAAATGCAATTCCGCGAGACGGCTGGTGAGCACGCGGTTCACCTCCTCGGGAAAGGGAGCCTTGAGATCGAAGGTCCGCAGGCCGGCTTCGACATGGGCGACGGGAACGCGCGCATAGAAGGCTGCCAGCGCACCGCCGAATGCGGTAGTGGTATCGCCTTGCACGACCACCAGCCAGGGCTTCACCTGTTCGTAGACGGGCGGCAATGTTTCCAGCAGCCGCGAGGCTAGCGACGACAACGTCTGGTTTGGCCGCATGAGATCCAGGTCGTAATCCGGCGGACATCAAAGGCCTGCAACACGCCGTCAAGCAACTGGCGGTGCTGGCCGGGGACACAAACGACAGGCTGAAGAACAGAACGCTAGTTACAGGCGCAGCGAACTGATGAGAGGGCAAAGCTTTATAGCCTCGGGACGCGTGCCGAAGACGATGAGAACGGGCTTTGAGGAATCGTCGGACGAGTTTAGGGTATTACTTGTGGCGGTATGTGATTCGCCCCTTGGTGAGGTCATAGGGAGACATCTCCAGGGTGACTCGATCGCCAGCTAACACTCGTATTCGATTCCGTCTTAGTTTGCCTGCCAAGTGCGCAAGAACAGTGCGGTCCTGATCTAATTGGACGCTAAACAGACCGCTGGGAAACTTTTCCACTACTGTGCCGGTTACTTCAATGCTGTCTTCTTTACTCATTCGCCTCTACAGTTGATGTCGGGACGCAAGTCTACATAGGCTGGGTTGAGCGTCCGCTATGGGCAAGTATAGCGCAAACGCGTTAATTCACAGCACCGGCAATCGGGTAGGCGGCCATTACAAAACGCTGTGGGTCGACCTGGGAAAATGATTCTTACGTAACCTCAGTGCGAGTTCGTCCTTTTAAATGATTGGGCTGCTCTTCGGCTGTCCATCTAAATGTTAGATAAAGTGCATACGCCACATAAAGAATTTGTCGACAAGTGCGTTCTGGTGACGGGCGCCGGACGCGGAATCGGTAAGCGGCTTGCGTTAGGATTCGCGCGCCTCGGCGCCCGAATAGCCCTGGTGGGCCGAAGCAAAGCCGAGATCGATCTGGCTCATATTGAGATTGAGCAGGTAGGGGGAAATGCACTCCGGATTCGAGCAGATGTCAGGGACCCTGAACAGTTGAGCGTGGCCGTGGACCGGACCAGGGTCGCATTTGGCCGCGTGCCTGACATTCTTATTTGCGCCGCCGGGGTGACAGGTCCACTTCATTCGTTTTCCCAAAGCTCGCTGAAAGCCTGGACAGAAGCGATTCACATCAATCTGATGGGCGTAGTGCACTCCTGCCGGGCGGTCCTGCCAGGCATGATCGAGAAGCGTCACGGCAAGATCATCGTGTTGGCCTGTGAAAGCGACAACTCCCCAAACGAGGGTTTCACGGCCTACGCGACTTCCAAAACTGCGACCGTGCGGTTTGTAGAGTGCCTCGCGGCCGAGGTGATCCACCAGAATATTCAGATCAATTGTTTCGATCCGGGCTTTTCCTACACCAACATGACTGACGAGATCATCCAGGCCCAGGGTGAGCTGGACCCCAAGCTCGTCAGCGAAGCGATGGAGACCCGGCGAACCGGCGGAGTCTCGCCGGAGGTCCAGATGGAACACGCGGCATTTCTGGCCTCGGAGGAGAGCAACCATATCACCGGAAAGCTGATTCACGTTACCGACAATTGGAAAAAAATGAGGAACGCGACGCTCCGGGCAGAGGCTTTGACGTTACGCCGCGTTCATAAGTGAAGGAGGCGCCTGAGCGGCGCTGTAGTTATTCGGTCGAAAACCGGAAGATGGTTGTGCGGTCAAACTTTTGGCCGGGCCGCAACACCGCGGAAGGGAAGTTGGGGTGGTTGGGCGAATCCGGGAAATGCTGCGTTTCCAGACACAGCGCGCCGTTCTTGTGATAAACCTTGCCGCCTTTACCCACGTTGCTCCCGTTGAGCTGATTGCCCGTGTAGAACTGAATTCCAGGCTGGTTCGTAAGCACTTCCAAAACGCGCCCGGTCTGTGGGTCCTCCACTTTTGCCGCCAGCGCAATCGACTGTCCTTTGTTGTTGAGGACCCAATTCTGGTCGTAGCCCATACCGAACTTCAGTTGCTCGTTGTCCTCATGAATGCGCGCGCCCACGACCTGAGGCGTACGGAAGTCGAAGGGCGTGCCCGCGACGCTTTCAATCTTTCCCGTGGGAATTAACTCTTTATTGACGGGCGTATAGTTGTCGGCCGGGATGGTCACTTTGTTGTTGAGAATAGTGCCATTGCCTTGACCCGACAAATTGAAGTACGAGTGGTTCGTCAAATTGAGGACGGTCGGCTTGTCCGTCGTGGCCATGTATTCAACACGAAGTTCGTTCTGATCACTCAGAGAAAAGCGCACCGTGACGGACAGATTTCCCGGAAAGCCCTCTTCTCCGTCGGGACTGAGATAGTGCAACTCCAGTGCCGGTCCGTGCGCGCCCGATACCTGCTTCGCCGTCCAGATGCGCTTGTTAAAGCCGACCGTTCCACCGTGCAACGCGTTCTGGCCCTCGTTCGTCGGGATGTGATACGTCTTTCCGTCCAGAGTAAAGGTGCCATGCCCGATGCGATTGGCATAACGCCCTATGGTGGCGCCGAAGTAGGACTTGTTCGACGGGGAAGTGTATCCCTCTAAGTTGTCAAATCCAAGGACAACGTCATCGACGTGCTTATTCCGGTCAGGAACCTTGATGGAGGTAATGGTGCCACCGTAGTTCGTGATGGACACCTCCATGCCCGACTTATTCGACAGCGTATACAAGGACACTTCGTGTCCGTCTGGAGTTTTTCCGAAGGGTTTCATAGAAATTCGCGAACTTTGGGCGCCGAAAACGGGGGCAACGCCAACCAGGATTGCGGTGAGCGCTAAAGCGCTAGGCAGTATGTGCTTCATATGGTGGCCGACTTGGCACAATACATAATCTCACTGCCTAGGTTTATCACGCCGTCCCAAGCCCTTGGATGTAGGGCCGGGCCTGCGCGACCGTCGCTCAGTTGCTAACGTAAGAAGATATGCTAGGCCGGACTGCTGTTGCATGCTTCTTGTTGACCACGTCGGTCATAGGTGCGGAGGAGTTGGCCAAGGCGCCGCACGTGGTGCGTGCGTCCGGGGACGCTACGGTCACGGCCGCGCCAGACCGGGCTCGCATCTCTATCGGTGTGCAGAACCAGGCCGCCACCGCACAACAAGCTTCCTCGCAGAACGCGGCGCAAACGACGCGGGTGCTCCAGGTGATCAGACAGGCGCTCGGCTCGGCAGGCGAAGTGAAGACGGAGAACTATTCAGTATCGCCTCAGTATCGGTATCCAAAGGACGGCAGTCCTGCCAAGATTGTGGAGTATCGCGCGACCAATACAGTGCAAGTGACGATCGATGATTTATCACTCGCGGGCAAGGTGATCGATGCGGCGACGCAATCGGGCGCAAACAATGTGGAAGGAATTTCCTTCCAGTTAAAAGACGAAGGCGCGGTCCGCTCTCAAGCCTTGGCGGAAGCAGCGGTGAAGGCGAGGGCCAGCGCGGAGGCGATTGCAAAGGCATTGAATCTGCACGTCGTGGGTGTTCTGCAGGCGGAAGCGAGCGGAGGGCCACCGCCGATCCGGCCGATGATGCGCGCCATGGCGGCGGGCGGAGAGTCCGCGCCATCGACTCCGGTCGAGCCCGGAAACCTGGAGATTCATGCCAGCGTGACCGTCACGCTGCAAGTGCAATAGCTTCAGAGCGAGAAGGCGACCAGATAATCGCCAAGTGCGCCGAAGGCTTTTTCGCCCCATCCCCCCGCACTGACGATTACATACTGCTTACCGTCAGGACCCCGGTAGGTCATGGGAGTGCTGCGCGAGTTGGTAGGAAGATCGCCCCTCCACAATTGCTTGCCGGTTGCAGCCTCGAAGGCGTAGATCGCGGGTTCCAACGTGCCGGCCATGAAGACGATTCCGCTCGCCGTGACGATAGGGCCGCCAAGTGAGACCGAGCCCCATGCTGGGGACGCCTTCGGCAAACGTGCCAGAGGGACTTCCCATTTCTTGTCGCCGGTGGCAGCGTCGATGGCGAGAAGCGTTCCCCATGGCGGAGGCGTACAGGGCAGGCCCGATGGACCACGCAAGAGGCGGCGCATGATGCCGTACGGCGTACCACGCTGTTCGGCAAATTCCCAATCGCCGTTCAGCTTGCGCTGCTCCGATTGGCGAAGGTCGTGGAACTGCGCGCGCGGGATTAAACGAACTTCCGCCGCCAGATGATTTTCGGGAAGTATGAGCAGCTTATGAACAGGATCATACGCCGTACCGCCCCACGCCATGCCTCCTACATTGCCCGGAATGATGAGCGACCCCTGTAGTGAAGGCGGTGTGAAGATTCCCTCTGCGCGAAGTTTGCCGATTTCGGCGCGGCACCAGTTTCGGCCGGCTTCGTCCGCGCCCCAGGCATCGGCGGCGTTCATCTTCTGCGGGGTAATCGGCGCGGGCTTCACCGGGAAGGGCTGCGTGGGCGAGGACATTTCGCCGGGCACATCGCTTTTGGGAACAGGCCGCTCCTCGACGCCGAACACAGGTTTGCCGCTTTCGCGATTGAGGATGAAAAGATTGCCCGTCTTAGAGCCGACCGCGATGGCGGGGATCAATTTTCCATTGCGGCGGATGTCGAACAGCAGCGGCGGCGAGGCGACATCGTAATCCCAGAGATCGTGATGCACTGTCTGGAAATGCCAAACCATTTTGCCCGTATCGGCACGCAAGGCGACGACGGAATTCGCAAATAGATTATTCCCCAGACGCTCGCCGCCGTAGTAGTCGGGACTGGCGCTTCCGGTTGGAACGAAGACAAGGTTGCGTGCTGGATCGGCGGCAATGATGGACCAGGCATTCGCCGCGCCTGTTTTTCTGGCACTTCCATTTTTCCATGTGTCCGCGCCGGGCGCGCGCGGATCTTGGGGTATGGGATCCCAACTCCATTTCAGCTTCCCGGTAGAGGCATCGAATCCGCGAACTTCGCCGCTCGGTTGATTGGTCGCCACGTTATCGGCTACGGCGGAACCCACCACGACGATATTGCCGATGATGGCCGGCGGCGAAGTTTCTTCGTAGAAGGCGTCGTCTTTGGCAGCGATGCGCAAGCCGTTACGGAGATTGACAATGCCGTTGTCGCCGAAGTCTCCGCACGGCTTGCCTGTCAGCGCGTCGACAGCGATCAGACGGGCATCAATGGTGGCGATGAGAATACGCCGCTGCCCCGCGGGCGACCTCCAAGTGGAGACGCCGCGATTGGCATAATCGCCATAACCAGCGTCCTTGTCGATATGCGGATCGTAGCTCCACTTCTGCTTGCCGCTTACTGGATCGAGCGCGATGATGCGGCCGAGCGGAGTACCGAAAAATAGCGTTCCATCCACATACAACGGCGTCGCTTCAAAAGCCGTGGGCCGGCCATGCTGCGGCTCATAGGCATCGCCGGTGCGGAATGTCCAGGCGACTTTCAACGAGCTTACGTTGGACGGGCTGATTTGCGTCAGCGGCGAAAAGCGCTGGCCGCCGGGATCGTGCCCGTAAGTGGGCCAATCATCCCGGACTGCTGCGACGCCCAGCAGGCAGATCGTTCCGAAGAGTAGCAGCGTTGGAGCGGCTTTCATAAAGGCCTGCGGGAAGTACATACTACCGCAAACGAGCCGGCGGCTGGATCACAATCGAGCTACACCGGAATTCCGTGTTCTTCCAAACTCGCCCGAACTTCATTGGGGTTCAAACGGGCGGCATCGTACTCGACAAACAGCTCATCGCCGGAAGGACAGAGACGAACAGCAAAAAAGCCGTACACAGCATGCATGCGGGAAATGCTTTCCAAATCCTTGTCCGTCAAGCCGCGGGTAAGCTTATACGTGAGCTGAACCTTCGTCATCGGAAATCAGAATAGCAGGTTGCTAGTCCTGCTTAACCTTCCACAATATCTGCCGTAAGATGCCCAGCCATGTCTCCGCGTCCCCGGCAGGAGGCCCCATTCGTTTCACCAACCGGCGGATTTTAGCTTCGGTGCTCTTCTCGGTCCGTTCGTTTACGTAACCGGAACGGGTGAGCAGCTCCAGCAGTATTGCCGTGAAGCGCTCCTGGTTTTCAGCCGAGGCAGGCGGCGGCGGTTCGAAGCCTGTCTGCGGTGCACCGTGCTCCCGGCTCAGCTCGTATAAGCAGATGGCAACCGCTTGCCCCAGATTCATAGAGCCGTGCTCTTCTCGCGTGGGAATGCGGAGCAGCCAGTGGCAGTGGCTCATATCCTCATTCGAGAGCCCAAACTTTTCAGAGCCAAACAACAAAGCCGCGGGCGCCCCGGCAAGATGCTGGTTGAGAAGCGCACCTCCACTCTCCAACCGGTACAACGGCACGCGCAAATCGCGATTGCCGACTGCCGTGGTGCCTACAACCAGAGAGCAATCTCCCACGGCTTCGGCGACGCTTGTGAAAACCTCGGCTGCCTCGAGAATGTAGTGGGCGCGGACGGCGGAACGAGCTTCCCGGAAGGCAACATCGTAGGGATTCACCAGTCGGAGCTGAGTAAACCCGAAGTTACTCATCGCCCGCGCGGCGGCCCCGATATTCAGGGGGTTGCGCGGAGAAACCAGAACGATTCGAAGCGGACCGGACACTATTGTTCTAGGTACGTATACCCTTGCAGCCCTTCTTCGTAGAATTTCAGCAGGCGGCCCGATTCCTCATAACCGATGCGCTGCTCCCGAACGGCCCGTTCCACGTCTTTTCGAAACTCATCGAGGAGCGCCGCCGAGTTGTAGTTCACGTAGTTCAGCACCTCACGCACCGTATCGCCCTGAACAACCGTGTCCAGAATGACCTCGCCGTTATCGTCCAGGCTCACGTGAACCGCGTTGGTGTCTCCAAAGAGATTATGCAGATCCCCGAGAATCTCCTGATATGCGCCAATCAGGAACGCTCCCAGGATGTAGGGTTCGCTGGTATACGGATGAAGAGGCAGTGTCTTCTTCACATCGCGCCGATCGATAAACTGATCGATTTTGCCGTCTGAATCGCAAGAAATATCTCCCAGAACGCCGCGACGCGTGGGAAGCTCGTTCAAACGATGGATCGGCATGATGGGGAACAACTGCTTCACGGCCCAACTGTCGGGCATACTTTGAAACAAAGAGAAGTTACAGAAGTACGTGTCGGAGAGCATCGCGTCCAAGCCCTCCAACTCCTCCGGAAAGTACTCAAGCTCACCGGCGAGCTTCAGGATTTTGCGCGCAATCGCCCAGAAGAAGCTTTCCGCCAGGCTTCGCTGGCCCAGCGGCAGATAACCGAGACTAAATAAATTCAGCGCCGAATCCAGAGCCTGCTGTGCGTCGTGGTACGACTCCAGGAGGTTTCTTTTGGTGAGAGAGCGGTAGGCCTCCACCAGATCGATCAGGCACTGCTCGGACTCCTCCGAGACACTGGAAGGAAGATCTTCTTCTCCGAATCCGCTCACGCCGAGAACATTGAACACGAGCACACTGTGATACGCGACAACGGCGCGCCCGCTCTCCGAGATGATAGTCGGGTGGGGGACTTCAGCCTCGTCGCAGATACTCTGAATCTGGTAAACGACGTCGCGCGCGTACTCTTCCAGCGTGTAATTGACGCTCGATTCAAAGTCCGTCTGGGAGCCGTCGTAGTCGATCCCGAGGCCTCCGCCGACGTCGATAAAGCGAAGCCCGGTTCCCAGCTTCTTCAATTCGACATAGATGCGGGCCGCTTCGTTCACGGCCGCCTTAATCTGACGAATATTCGTAATCTGGCTTCCAAGGTGGAAGTGCAGCAGTTCCAGGCTGCTTTCGAGCCCACGCTCCTTCAGGTACTCCACCGCCTGAAGCGCCTCGCTGACCGTCAGGCCAAACTTCGATCGATAGCCTCCCGACGATTTCCAGCGCCCGGAGCCTCGGCTGGCGAGCTTGATGCGAATCCCAATCGTAGGCTTCACGCCAACCTTTTCCGCGTGCTTCGCGATTAATTCAAGTTCTGTAAACTTCTCAACAACGGGCGTGATGCGGCGGCCGATTTTTTTGGCCAGCATCACCATTTCTATGTACTCGTCGTCCTTGAATCCATTGCAGATGACCGGAGTTTCGTTATCGGCAATCGCGAGCACGGCGAGCAACTCCGGCTTGGAACCGGCTTCGAGGCCGAAGTTATAAGCTCGTCCGAACTTAAAGACCTCCTCCACCACCTGCCTCTGCTGATTGACTTTGATGGGATAAACGCAGCAGTAGCCGCCCTGGTATCCGTGCTCCCGAATCGACTGATCAAACGCCTGGTGCAGTTCGCCGAGCCGGTGCTTTAGAATTTCAGCAAAGCGGATGAGAATAGGCAGGGAGATGCCGCGCCACTCCAGCGTGTCGACCAGTTGCTTCAAGTCGATCCGGCGTTGTGATTCCTTTGTGGGATGAACAAAGAGATTGCCGTTCTCGCCTACCGAGAAATATCCTTTGCCCCAGCTGGCGACGTCATACAGTTCGGCGGCATCGGTGGTCGTCCAGCGGTCAGCAGGCTCGCGCACCTGGGCAGGAGAGACGGCGACTTTTGTGTTCAACGTGGGAGTTGCTCCTTGAAAAAAAACGGCCACGCCCAACGGAGAGGACGCGGCGGCGGAAATCCTGAAATTTAATTAAAACACGGACAGCACGGGTATTACGTGGGAATTGATTACGAGTCGGTGAATTCTGTTACGAGAAAAAGTATTGAGGCTTCACCGGCTGCCGCACGCACCGGGATGGGGCTCAAGTGGGCAGCGTTGCGGTCTCCATCCAAAAGTTCTTGATGTGCTGCGCCGCGGAAATCAGGCCATCCAGGGTGGACGGCTTTTTCAGGTATGCGTTTGCATGCGCCTGATAAGCGCGCCGGACATCGGATTCCGCGCGGGAAGATGTTAAGACAATCACGGGAATCTGTGTGGTAGCCGGATCGCTCTTTATGCGCGACAAGACGTCGTGTCCGTTGATCTTGGGTAAGTTCAAATCGAGCAGTATCAGGTCAGGGTAGCTATGTTTCGAAGCGATGGCAGGCTGAAACACCATGTCGAGTGCCTCGGCGCCGTCCCGGGCCACGTGCATTGACACGTTGGCATCCAGTTCCCGGAAAGCCTCCTCCAACAGGCGCACGTCACCAGGATTATCCTCGATGACAAGGACTTCAAGAGGCCTAGCGGATTGGTTGCGGAACATTTGCGAAGATCCCGGCACCTTTTATCATTTACCACCATAGAATAACCCGTTCAACCTGAATGCACCCGGCCTGGCGTGCTGCGGAAGCCATGGCCAGGTGCCGGCTCGCCCTCGTCGTACTAGTGTTCTGGTGCTACGACGAGGTGCTTAGACCAGGCTATGTAACGCATACCCGCCTGAGCTACTCCAGTAGTACGGGGTGGGGGCGACTAGTACCGGAGAATGGTCTTTATCTCAAGTCTTAAAAGAATTTCCTAAAGTTCAAAGCACTTAAGTCGATAGAGAGACTAGACGCGCGCGATCCATGGCACCAAAACTACCCCCAATGGAAAACAAACTGGTATCGGCCGCAAACTTGTTCTCGTTTGGCCCGGGGGGCGCGAGATCAATGGCAAAGACGGCGCCGCCCAGTACAATCCTGGTGGTAGACAGCGTGGCTGGCAGTTGCTGCTCACTGAAGGCATTGCTCAGCGGACTGGAGCACGACGTGATCGAGGTGAATTCCACATCGGAAGCCCTTGCCGCGATCTCGGGACGACGCGTCGACCTCGTAATCATCGACGCGCAAGCCCCGGAGATCGGGGGCGTGGAGTTCTGCCGGATGCTGCGCAAAACCGCGGCTACTCAGTTTACTCCCCTTTTCATCATTTCCAACGACAGCGACCTGGACCGGGAAATAGCCGCCATCGAGTCAGGTGCCGATGAGTTCCTCGTAAAGCCGCTGCAGCCACGAGCCATCAAGGCCCGGATCCAGGCGAGTTTGCGGCACAAGACCATGATCGAATCGCTCGACGATTCCGAAGCGGTCCTATTTTCTCTGGCTCAGTCGGTAGAGGGACGCGATCCGGAACTGGGGCAGCATTGCGAGCGCATTGCACTGATGTGCGCGGCCATGGGAGTGAGTCTGGGGCTCACGCCGCCGGAGATTCTGGCTCTTCAGCGCGGCGGGTACCTTCACGATATCGGCAAGGTGGTCATTCCCGACAGCATCCTGTTTAAGCCCGGGCGCCTGACCGAGGATGAATGGCGCATCATGGAAAGTCACGCCGAGCGCGGCGAGCGGATTTGCGGCAGCATGCGTTCGATGGCGGCCGTACTTCCCATCATTCGCCACCACCACGAACGTTGGGACGGTTCCGGATATCCGGATAAATTGGAAGGCGGACAGATTCCGCTACTCGCGCGCATTCTGCAAATAGCGGATATCTATGATGCCCTGACAACCGCGCGAGCTTACAAACCCGCGATGGCCCCTGACGATGCAGTGCAGACATTGCGGGAAGAAGCCGCGCGCGGATGGCGGGATCCACGCCTGGTCGAATTGTTCTCCGACATCCTGCCGATGTTCCGCATGCCCTCCGCGATGGACCTTTCCAGGTTCTCGTTGCGGGCGCTCGCTAAATCGCTCGATGCTTTGCGAAACAAGCCGGCAGCCAGCCAGTCCGAAGGGCTACGCCCCATCACGGGGATGAAGCTGGTGAGCGGACTCTAGCAACTCACCGGGACCGGCGTCTCTACGGGAGGTCCCTCACCCAGATATTCCGGAAGCTGATGGGCTCGCTTTTATCGCCGTGCGCCTGCAGTTTAATCGGAGCCCGGTCGTATGCTTTGTAGAACGGCTTGCCGATGTACCGCGTCTCGCCCTTCAATTGGTAGTGGTCTTCGACCAGCACGCCATTGAACAGGACCGTGACATACGCCGGAGTTTTCACCGAGCCGTCGGTATTAAACGTGGGCGCCGTCCACACGACGTCATAGGTCTGCCACTCGCCGGGCTTGCGGCTCGGATTTGCCAGCGGAATCGCTTGCTTGTACATACTGCCCGCCATTCCATTGACATAGGTCTTGTTGTCGTAAGAGTCGAGAACCTGCAATTCATATCCGTCATCGCCGGGTCCCGTGGAGGCCAAAAATACGCCGCTGTTGCCGCGCGCCTGACCGCTGCCGGTGATGTTCTCGGGAACCTTCCACTCAATGTGCAGTTGGTAGTCCTTGAAGGTTCGCTTCGTTTCGATGTTTCCCGCCTTCTTGTTCACCGTGAGCACGCCGTCGGCGACGACCCATTTGGCGGGTGACTTGTCCCGGTTGGCAACCCACTGGTCGAGACTCTTGCCGTCGAACAGCACGATGGCGTCGGAAGGAGCCGCGTTGCAGGCCGCACCCGGGGTCACCTTCTTTGGCACCGGCTGCCACACTTCAGTATCTTCCGGTTTCGGCGCGGTCGATTGTTGGGCGAAAACGGTAGCGGCCATCAGAGCCGCAAGTCCGAGGTATCTCGAAAAATGAACGTGCATCACTTTAAATGAGAATACACTTCCTTGCGCCAGATCGGGGCAGGGGAAGCCTCTACGATTACCGGACACGAGCATCGGTGTCTGCTTCTACGCTCGTGTCCTTATGCGCCGTTCCGGCCCGCATGGCTGCCCGGCGAGCCTGATTTTCGCGCGTGAGGTGGGG
This sequence comes from Bryobacteraceae bacterium, assembly GCA_035475295.1. GTDB lineage: Bacteria > Acidobacteriota > Terriglobia > Bryobacterales > Bryobacteraceae > Bog-105. The sequence continues at coordinate 12,119 of DATIMM010000135.1, read as the reverse complement.
CGTGATACCCAGCAGGCGCTCGATCAACATAAGTTGGCCGCGGTGATGCATCTCATGCTCTTTGACGCTCGCCAGCATGTCGAATCGCGTGCGGCTGGGCGGACTTCCTCCGGGCGGCATAGATACGCTCTGGCCGAGGAAGTCATCTGCCAGTGACTCTAATGCCTTCGCATATCGCTCACCCTCATCTTTGAGTAGAGCGAGAATCTCTGCTTTGGTGCGCGGCTTAGCGGCCTCAGCCATGATCCCGCCCATGAATTTCATGAAATCGAAGCCTTCCATCGAGGAACGCTTCTCGATCAGGTTGACCTGCTCCTGAAATCTCCCACCGAGGGCAATATGCGAGAGCAGTTCGCCCACCGCCCTGCTCCCCTCCGCCGGGCGATAGCTGTACTTGTCCTCTGGAATGTCTTCCGCAATGATCAAGGTGTTCTTGCGCACCGTCCGGAAGGACGCGGCCAGATCTTTCGCTCCGTAATAGTTCACAGTGTCAATCTACCCCGCGCCCGCAGATGGACGTCAGCGTGGGAATGGACATCGCTGCCATTCGAGAAGAAGCGATGATCTACGCTTCCATGTGGATACCAACGGGCATGGCTCAATATGGCCGTTCGCCAATCGTATTGCCGTGTGGATCGTAGTCACAAACCCATACTTCCCGTTTGGCATTTCGGGCGACTCCGCAACCTACCAATCTCGTGGTTCGCCAAATCACCTGGGTGTAATGTCCGCACCGCGCTTTGCAGCTATTCGTTGCGTGATCGTAATTGGCTTCTTCCGACATCCACGCGCTGACGACCCTGGAGGGGTTGGCGTTGCCACCGGAAATTTCAAACAGATTTTCGCCGAAATGACCATCCCGGCGCGGCGCATACAGCCCGCGGTCAATGAGTGTTGTCGCCCATTGTTGTGCTCTGGCTGCCAGGTCATTGGACCACGCGAGCGGAGGACTTCCAACTCGCGTTCGATATACATTGTGTGCTGCCAGCATCTCTTTCGCGATCGAGTTGCCCGCGCTTGCGCCGATGCTCTGCCAGGAGAACAACAAAAGCCCGATACTGTAGAACCATTTCGCCTTCATGCTGTAACACGATCCTACAGGAGACAAGACAGCATGCGTATGGCCCAGACAACGCCGCCCTGCATGCATGGCACGCCAAGCTATGAACCTCAAGAAACCGTCGGGAGTAAAATCTCCGAATTAGTTCTGAAACTTGCGGGAGGCGCTGATGCGGCGGGTTCGGTACGCAGTGGCGATGAGCCTGGACGGCTATATCGCAGGGCCAAAGGGCGAAGCTGATTGGATCCCGATGGATCCGGAGTTCGACTTCGATGCAATGTTCAACCAGTTCGACACCCTTCTGGTAGGACGCAGGACCTTCGAGCGAATGGTGACCGCCGGACGTGCCTCCATGCCCGGCATGAGAACCATTGTCTTTTCACGGACGCTCAAACAAGAGGACCATCCCGAAGTCACGGTCGTGGCGGACGGTCACCGGGAGATTTTGGCCGCACTCAAAGCCAGCCCCGGAAAAGATATTTGGCTGTTTGGCGGAGGAGCGCTATTCCGCAGTCTCGCCGAAGACGGATTGGTCGATACGGTTGAAGTCACAGTGGTCCCGATTCTTCTCGGTACCGGAGTTCCGCTGCTGCCCAATGGGGCGAATCGGATCCCGTTATCGCTGAGCAATCACAAGATATATAAGACAGGCAATATTTCCTTGGAGTACTCGATCCAATAGTGTCGGGCAGGATCGCTCAACCTTAGACAACAGCGCAGGCGTTAGGCTTCAGGGTGCGTATAATCACGGCCAGATGCAGTCTGCTAACAATCCAGCAATCAGCGAAAGCGAGGGCGTTTCCGAATTACAGATCCTGAATAGCCAAATCACAGCTTGCCGAAAATGCCCGCGCCTGGTGAGCCACCGGGAACAGATCGGCGTCATCCAGCGCCGGGCCTACCGGGGACAGGAATACTGGTGCAAGCCTGTCTCGGGCTTCGGAGATCCACAAGGCCGCCTCTTCATAGTCGGCCTCGCGCCGGGAGCACACGGCGCCAATAGAACCGGGAGAATCTTCACGGGAGATCGATCCGGGGAGTATCTCTACCGGGCCCTCTTCGAAGCGGGGTTTGCGAACCAGCCAGAAAGCGTCTCCCGCCAGGACGGACTCGCGCTTCGGGATGCGTACATCACCTCGCCCGTCCGGTGCGTACCGCCCGACAACAAGCCGAGCCGGGAAGAAATTGTCCAATGCCGCCCCTATCTGGTCCGCGAACTTACCCTGTTGAAGAACGTTCGGGTGGTCGTGGCACTGGGAGCCATTGCGCTCGAAGCCTATCTTTCTGTCCTGCAGGAGAGCAGCCTGATCCGGTCGAAAGCTCCGTTCCGCTTTGCGCACGGAGCGGTTTTTAGTTATGGTGAAAACCGGCCGTTAATCCTGGCTTCGTATCATCCCAGCCAGCAAAATACATCGACAAGAAGGCTGACGCGGGAAATGTTGCGCGATATCTTTCTTCGCGCCAGGAGACTAATAGAGGAAGGGGGTTCGTCGGCGTCGAATGGAACGGCAGCGGGACGGCCAGACTAAGGGTTTCCCCAAAGCCACAAAATAAGCTAAACTCTTTACAATCATTGCAATAAGCTATGGATCTATTTGCCCCAGCACTGGCGCTCCTATCCACACCCTCCGTTGGCACACGGATTTCGACGTGGCTGTTTGATAATCCGTTCTCCGGAATTTACCGTCTTTCGCCGTTCGATTGGGCACTTTTAATCCCATACTTTGGTGTTCTAGCCATTTTGTCGGTTTACGGCATGCACCGCTACGAGACGATGCGCCGCTATATGAAGCACCACAAGAAGCTTCTGCAAGCTCCTCCGGCGCAATACGAAGTCCTGCCCAAAGTGACCATTCAATTGCCGCTGTACAACGAGCGTTTTGTGGTTGCGCGCCTTCTGGAAGAAATCTGCAAGATTGAATATCCCCGTGAACTGCTGCAGATCCAGGTGCTGGACGATTCTACGGACGAGACCCATCCTTACACCGAGCGGCTCTGCAACGAGTATCAGGCCGCTGGATACCCGATCGAGTACCGCCACCGGACGAACCGGCACGGGTACAAAGCGGGCGCGCTGCAGGAAGGGCTTCAAACGGCCACCGGAGAGCTCATCGCGATTTTTGATGCGGACTTTGTGCCGCCCGCCGATTTTCTGAAGCGCACGATCAACTATTTCGTCGATCCTCAGGTGGGAGTAGTCCAAACCCGCTGGAGCTATCTGAATAAAGAGTTCAACATTCTGACGCAGGTGGAAGCCATGCTGCTGGACGGCCACTTTGTGCTGGAGCATGGAGCACGGTGCGGATCGGGGCTGTTTTTTAACTTTAATGGAACAGCCGGAATTTTGCGCCGGACCATGATCGACGATGCGGGCGGCTGGGAACATGAGACGCTCACGGAAGATTCCGACCTCAGCTATCGGGCCCAGTTGAAAGGCTGGCGCTTCGTTTACATTCCGACCGTGGACTGTCCTTCGGAGCTTCCGGTGGAAACTCACGGCTTCCAGGTGCAGCAGGCTCGCTGGGCGAAGGGCCTTACGCAGGTGTCTCTGAAACTGCTGCCCCGCATATTCAAGGCAGACCTTCCGCTACGCGTGAAGGCGGAAGCGTTCATGCACCTGACGCCGAATATCTCCTATCCGCTGATGATCATCGTTTCCATGCTGATGCTTCCCGTGATGATCATTCGCTTCTACATGGGTTGGTTTCAGATGGTCATGATCGACCTGCCGCTGATCATCGCATCGTTCTGGTCGATTTCGGCGTTTTACCTGTATGCGCAAAAGGTGCTTTATCCGAAGACCTGGTGGAAATCGATTGCGTTTCTGCCCATGTTGATGGCGGCAGGAATAGCGTTGACGGTCAGTAACAGTAAAGGAGTGATTGAGGCGCTACTGGGAATAAAAACGAGTTTTGCCCGGACGCCCAAATATGCCATCGGGACCGGGAACGTGAAGGCGACTTCTGCGGCATACCGCCGTCGCAGCGGAGTTCTGCCCTATATCGAAATCGTGGTGGGAACCTACTTTGCGTTGATGGTCTCCTTTGCCATCGACACGTACAATTTCCCCTCGATCCCCTTTCTGCTGCTCTTTGTGTGCAGTTACTATTGGGCGGGATTCACTACCCTCTACCAGGAGTATCGCGACAAGCTGCAATGGCAACGCGAGCGCAAGTTGGCGCAAGCACGGTAGCGTTGCTTTGCCTGGCTAGACCACTGCATTCCGCGCAATCAATTCCTTATAGAACTTCGCGCTCAGCTTCGGATAGCGCTTCTGTGTTTTGAAATCGACGTAGTAAAGCCCGAACCGCAAGTTGTATCCGTCGGCCCATTCGAAGTTGTCCATTAAGCTCCAGCAGAAGTAGCCGCGCACCGGAAAGCCCTCCGTCACGGCGCGGTGCAAACTCTTGAGGTAGTTCCGCAGATACATGAGGCGGTCGGTATCGTACACTTGCCCGTCGGAGGTCAGCACATCGGCTGAGGATGCGCCGTTCTCGGTAATGTACATCTCCTTCACCTTCCAGATTTCGCCGACGTGCCTGGGAGACCAGTACAGCGCTTCCGGCCCGACATCGAGCCACGATGAGGCCATGTGCGGGTAGGACGACGGGTTCTTCACTACCGCAAATCCTTCCGGTGAGTCCGCCGAACGAACATACACCGGCGTATACACATTCAGTCCCACAAAGTCGAGCGGTGTGCTGATGACCTTCAAGTCTTCCGGCGTGAACTTGGGGGCGTCCGCTCCAGCGCTCTGAAGATAGTACTCCGTGTACTTGCCTTCCATAATGACGGTCAAGTACGGCGCATTCAATTCGCGCATCGCCGACGCGCTTGCTTTGATGTGAGCTTCGGACTCGATCACGGGAACCGGAACCGCCGCGTTTTCCGCTACGCCCACTCTGGTTCCGGCCTGCGCCTTGGCCCGAATGGCCTGCACCGACAATCCGTGGGCCAGCACGGCATTATGTCGCGCCTGGTTCAATGGTCCGGGCGCAAGCTTCAGGCCTGGCGCAAAGCGTCCATCCCGATATCCGAGATCGATGAACGAAGAAAACTCATTCATCGTGAAGAAGTGATGCACTTTGTCCGATAGCTGGCTCGCCACATAGCCTGCGTAATCGGCAAAGGCCTTCGATGTTTCCCGCGATTGCCAGCCGCCATACTTATCCTGCAGCGCCTGAGGTAGGTCCCAGTGGAACAGCGTACAGAAAGGCTCGATGCCGTTCGCTTGGAGTTCATCCACCAGCCGTTTGTAAAAGTCGATTCCTTGCGGGTTCGGCTGTCCCGTTCCTTGCGGGAACACCCGCGGCCAGGACACGGAGAAGCGGTAAATCTTCGCTCCCAGCGACTTCAGCAGTTGAACGTCTTCTTTATACAGATGGTAATCGTCGTCGGCCACATCGCCGGTTTGATTTTCGTAGACGTGTCCGGGCTGATGTGAGAACGTATCCCATATCGATGGCCCGCGCCCGCCGTCTTTCGCTCCACCCTCGATCTGGTAAGCCGCTGTCGCACAGCCCCACTTGAAGTCTTGCGGAAACTGGTAGTAATTTTCCTTAGGCTGTCCTTCGGTTGCACTCTCCCCTTGAGCGGCAAATGCGGACGACAGGCCGGTCGAACTCACAGCCGCCGCAGCCCCCATCGCCTTCCCGAAACTACGCCGTGAAAAGTTGCTGATCGACATGGAATGAGTGTGCTACTAGGGTATCGAATCATTCATGTGATCGTGACGGGTAACAGTCGGGCACACGCTATTATGTCTGTGGCTTTCGGGAGGCAACATGATCGTTCCACACCGGCTGCACGTTTGGAAGCTAGTGCGTTACATCGTGCCGGCCCTAGGCATTCTGTTTGCCTACGACATGCTGGTCGTACTTCTTTTTTATAGCGGGTGGACGTGGATCTCTTTGCCCCATATTCCGCTCTCGCTGTTTGGAACCGCCATCGGGGTCATCCTTGGATTTCGCAACAATACGGCCTACCAGCGCTGGTGGGAAGCCCGCATTCTGTGGGGCGCTATCGTAAACAGTTCCCGTTCTCTGGCCCGCCAGACTCTTTCCATGATCGTATCCTCAGGCAGTTCCCCTGCGGAGCGCGAAGCGGTCGCTGTCATGCAGCAGTGCATTGTGCAGCACCAAGTCGCCTACGTGCATGCGCTCCGTTGCCATCTGCGGGGCCAAAATCCGTGGATGGATCTGCAGGCATTCCTACCTGAGGGCGAACTGGATTCGCTCCGGAATGAGAAGAATGTGCCGCTTGCGATCCAGCAGCGGATTGCGTTGCTGCTTCGCCAGTGCTTCGAGCGCAACTGGATAGACAGTATGCGATGGGCTGATCTCGATAAAACGTTAAGCGCGTTGATGAACTCGCAGGGAGGCGCGGAAAGAATCAAGAATACGCCCCTTCCCGTGCAGTACGACCACTTTCCCAAAATCGCGGTCACGGTGTATTGCCTGGTGCTCCCCCTGGGCCTCGTCGCGAATCTCGGCATCTTTACCCCGATCGGCTCCGCGCTCGTTGGATTGATCTTCTTGGCGTTAGACCGGATAGGGCGCGATCTGGAACTGCCCTTCGAAAACGAGATCAACGACATTCCTCTGCTCTCCATCTCTCGCACAATCGAGATCAACTTGAAACAGTTGCTCGGCGATTCCGAACTGCCGGAATCCATTCAGCCCGTGCACGGAATTCTATGGTAGTGTCCCTGGCGAGGCCGGGCGTGAGCTCAGCCGTGCGGCCACATGGCCTCCGCGTGTTGAGGGTTCTCTTCGGAGTCCATTGCGTGGACATGCCCTGCCGTTACAGTCGTGGTGAACTGGAAACAACTACCTTGTTCAGGCGTGCTTTCCACCCAGATTTCGCCGCCCATCATTTCCACCAGCCGCGCTGAAATCGTCAGGCCCAGCCCGGTTCCCCCAAACCGCCGTGTGGTGGAGGTTTCTGCTTGCGAGAAAGCGTCGAAAATAACTTTCTGCTTCTCCGGCCGGATGCCGATCCCGGAATCGCATACCAGGAAATGAAGCTTCACTCGATCGTCTTCCTGAGACAAAAAGCGTACCTCTACCGTGACGCTTCCCTGTTTCGTAAACTTCAGCGCATTGCCCAGCAGGTTCGTGATCACCTGCCGCAGTCGAACCGAGTCCGCCACAATGATCTCCGGAATGTCCGGCTGAATCGTACACGTAAACTCCAGACCCTTCTCTCGGGCTCTTACGGCGATAGGGCGCGTCATCTCCGCCATCGTCTTCCGGAAACAGAAGGCAACCGGGTTGATACTGAGCTTGCCTGCCTCGATCTTGGAGAAGTCGAGTATGTCGTCGATGACGACTAACAGCGAATCCGCCGAAGCCCGTACAATGTCCAGGTATTCGCGTTGCTCTTCGGTCAACTCGGTCTGCAAAGCCAGGTCGGTCATGCTGATGACGCCATTCATAGGCGTCCGGATCTCGTGACTCATATTGGCCAGGAACGCGCTTTTGGCCTGATTCGCCTCTTCGGCGGCGCGCGCGAGCCGGATTTCCTTGTCCAGTTGTGCCTGGATCATCCTGGTCTGCCGGTTAACGCGGCGCTTCAGGGTGAAAATCCAGATGGACGCCAGTGTTCCCAGACCAGTCAGAAATCCGATCAGCGCCGTCAGCTTCCCTACCGTCAGCCAAGGGGCCTGCTTAAGGACCCGAATATCACGCAGGTCTCGCAGGCGAACGCTCATCACATAGGAGCTGTCGTTACTCTTGCCGTTCATCATCGACAGCATGCTGACACCTGTTATCTGAAGAATGCTGCCGCTTCGCAGCCCGGCGGGAATCGTCTTACCGGGAAGAAACGTAGTGAACTCGGTCTGGCCGGCTCGCAGCTTCAATTCCGTTCCGTCCGCGGTGATCAGGAACTCGTTCAGGATGCCTTCCAGACGAACCAGGTGTGAGTTGATGCGCTGGGATAACACTTGTTGCGGGTCGGTATCCTGCGGTGATAGGAGAGCCCTTCGGTGAAGATCTACCAGATGTGCGCTCCGCATTGATGGGCCCAGCGCTCCGCCTTGTAGAAAACCGATACCTTCGACCATCTCACCTGGAGTGAGGTCAATGGGATCATGATCCGCGATAACCAGTCCGCTGGTGGTGTCCTCCAAAGTCGTGGGCCCACGCAAACTGCTGGATGTGACAACTCCGCGCACCCGAACCCGATGACCTTGCCTCGCGTGCGGACTGAAGGCGAGGAGAGCAGCCAGATTCTCGCTTACAGGTAGGAATCCGGGGGGAGTAGCCGGCTCCTCGATACGCACGGAGGCAAAGTTTTGAACGAAGGCTTTGATGCCTAAGAACTGGCGTTGATCGTTGAAGAAGGTTCCGCAAACGCCCTGGAAGGAGATTTTGCTGTCCACTAAGTCGGCCTGAATCCGGCGGGACTCATCAACGATCACATCAAAGGTCTCCTTTCCACGAACAAGGTGGAGCGTGGGCGAGCCGCTATAGGTATCTATTCCCTGAACGATCCCTGAAAGGCTGATCCAATTGCTGTCTTCCGATCCGGAAAAGATTCGATCCAGATCCGTAACTGGCCTGGGGAGAGCCGCGTGTCCTATCTTCCGAACGGATGCCTGGTCAATAATCGCCGCGAAGTCGCCGGGACCGGTGACTCCTTTCACATCGAGCACGTCTCCGGGCTTTATGCCATCTTCGACCCCGTTTTTCGTGGTGACATAGATACCGAAGCCTTCTTGCTGCACGAACAGGATGTGGCTCTTTCTTGCGAAATAAGTGGCCACGGCCTGAATGTGGACCGGAGCGTGACGGGCGGCTGTGCTGATTGGCAGCTCCCGGATGGCTTTGACGGAATGGACCTCGGGAAACAGAGCGCCGCCGCTTGTGCTCTGGGCTGTCGGCCAACTCCCCCGTTTCGATGCATTCCCATCCATCGTCTGTATCGCCGAGTCATCCACAATCCAAATCGACAGGTCCTTCGGTTCTCCCAGCAGGCTGAACGTGGTGGCCGCCACTCCTTCCACGCGTACCCGAAACCCCACCGCCTGATGCACTTTGTTCAGAGCAACGTTGTTGGTGCGAATCCTGATGCCTTTGCCGCCGCTACGAAGGACAGCAGAAAAGCCTGTAGGGCCGTCCGCTCCTACCGACTCCAGGACGCCTTCGATCGATACTCTCCTGTACTGTAGGATGCCCCTCTGCAGATCCTCCGCCACGGTGCCCGTCACGGGCGATGGCTGGTGGGCCACAGGAGTCTCGCGCAGTTGCGTGAAAACAGGGTTGGCAACAGTTGGCATTGGGGCGGCAAGGATCAGAGCGCCTTCCATGGCCAGGTACTCGCCCGTCCGGGGCGTATCGTCGCTATGGATCCCGGTGATGCGCAGTCCGCCCGTAGCGTCCTCCAGGTAGCCTATTCTGTCGCGGCTGTCGCCGGGCCAAAATATGCCCTGTACGCGGATCCTTGGCGCGCCCGACAGATTTCGGCCCGCTCTTCCGATAGCCTGCTGGATGGTTTCGAGGCGTGTACTCTCGTCTCTCCGGCCCGAACAGCCAAGCAGTCCAACGTGGACGAGCACGAACGCGAGTGCTGCTGTAAGACGCCGCAAACTTCGGCGTTTACAGTCATGGTTTGCTTGGTTCATCCGGAATCAAAGAGTCACCGTGTTGAGTAAGTGCCCGCCAATGGCCTTAATTCTCGGCCGTCTGACTGCTCCGGCATGGTCCTGTAGCTGGATGCGTGCGTTACTCTGGACCAGATATGTCGTCGAACACTAACCTGCAACACTCGCTGGAGCGTTTGCTTTCCGGCGTCCGCCATTTCCGGGAAAATGAATACCCCCGGCGGAAGCAGGCTTATGACCAGGTGACGCGCGAAGGTCAACGCCCGCACACCCTTTTCATCACCTGCGCCGATTCGCGTCTCGACCCGGAATTGATTACGCAATCCGGGCCTGGCGATATTTTCGTTGCCAGGGACGTCGGAAATCTCGTGCCCGCCTACGGCGAAATGATTGGGGCAGTTTCTGCCGTGATCGAGTATGCTGTTACCGCTCTGGACGTAGATCAAATCGTAATCTGCGGACATGCAGACTGCGGAGCCATGAAAGCGCTGCTTCGCCAGGAAGGGCTCGACACCATGCCGATCGTACAGCACTGGTTGCGAAATGCGCATGCGGCTTTGAGCATCACCGAAGCGATCTGCTCTAAATCAGACGAGGCCCAGTTTCTGAAAGATCTGATCGAGCAAAATGTCCTTCTTCAACTGAATCATCTTCGTACTCATCCTTCCGTCGCGGGTCGCCTGGCGCAAGGACGCATCGCGGTTTACGGCTGGGTCTACGACTTCGGTTCCGGAGATGTCTTGATGTACCAGGAAGCCGAAAACCGTTTCGTGCCCATTCGGTAGGCCGGGTCTCAGTGCCGGCGGCGCTCTCAGGGTCGATATACTGGCTCACACCGAACATGACCGGAGACGTGAAGGTATATCGTATCGCCACAGTACCCGGCGATGGCATCGGCAAGGAAGTGGTACCGGCGGGACGGATTCTGCTCGAAGCGCTGGCAGCTGCGGGAAGTTCCTTTCGCTTCGAATTTGAGAACTTCGATTGGGGCGGCGAATATTATCGTCAGCATGGGATGATGATGCCCGAGAACGGGCTCGAACTTTTACGCGGGACGGACGCGATTCTGTTCGGGTCCGCTGGCGATCCGCATATTCCCGATCACATCACGCTTTGGGGCCTGAGGCTCAAGATATGCCAGGGGTTCGATCAGTACGCGAACGTTCGCCCTACGCGCATTCTGCCCGGTATTGATGCTCCGCTTAAGCGTTGCAAGTCGGAGGACCTGAACTGGGTGATTGTGCGTGAGAATACCGAGGGCGAGTACTCAGGCGTTGGCGGCCGCGTACATCAGGGCCAACCCATTGAGGTCGCTACCGACGTATCGATGATGACCCGTGCCGGGGTGGAGCGCATTCTGCGCTTTGCCTTCCGGCTGGCGCAGTCCCGTCCGCGCAAACTGCTGACCGTGATTACAAAGAGCAACGCACAGCGCCACGCGATGGTGATGTGGGATGAGATCGCGACTCAAATCGCTAGGGAGTTCCCCGACGTCAACTGGGGCAAAGAACTGGTCGATGCGGCAACGGCCCGAATGGTCAACCGCCCTGCATCGCTCGACACCATCGTCGCCACCAACCTTCATGCCGATATTCTGAGCGACCTGGCTGCTGCCCTGGCCGGAAGTCTTGGCATAGCACCCACCGGAAATATCGATCCGGAGCGTCGCTATCCCTCCATGTTCGAGCCCATCCATGGCTCGGCATTCGACATCATGGGAAAAGGTCTGGCCAATCCCATCGGCACCTTCTGGTCCGTCGTGATGATGCTGGACCACCTCGGTGAATTCGATGCTGCCGCGCGTGTGATGAAAGCGATCGAGCACGTCACGGCCAATCCTTCACTGCACACGCGCGATCTCGGCGGGACTGCCACGACGGCCCGGGTAACCGAAGCGGTCTGCACGGAAATCGCCGCCGGCGCTAAAACTCGGCCGGTGGCCGTCTGACCCGTTCCGAAAAAATGTCGTCCGAGCTGGAATCTCGCGTCGTGCGCAAGATCACGCTGCGCATCGTTCCGTTCGTGATGTTGTTATATTTCGTCAGCTTTCTCGATCGCGTCAATGTAGGCTTTGCGGCGTTAACGATGAACAGCGCGATCGGCCTTACGCCCGCGATGTTCGGCTTAGGCGGCGGAATCTTTTTCCTGGGCTACTTCCTGCTGGAAGTGCCGTCAAACCTCATCCTCCATCGTGTCGGCAGCCTCGCCCTTTGTGACGGGTCCGAAGAGCTTCTATGTCCTTCGCTTTTTGCTTGGTGTCGCGGAAGCCGGTTTTTTCCCGGGGAACTTTTATACCTGAGCCTGTGGTTTCCCGTCCGTCACAGAGCGGTTACGGCCGCCGCCTTCATGGTGGCGGCGTCCTTGTCGACCGTCATCGGTTCGCCGCTGTCTGGAAGGTGCTCAGCAATCCTCGGATGCTCGCGCTGTCTCTGGTCTATTTCGGCACGTCGGCTG